>CAXYYS010000050.1:0-14780 GCA_964293585.1 uncultured Acidaminococcales bacterium | reverse complement strand
CCTATGGATCTTTTTATTTAGTTTTAGTGTTCAATTTCATTCTACAATTTACGAGTAATATAATAATGATATAAGTTAAAAATTAGAAAATGAGCGCTGTTTTAACAGAGCAGAGGGCTTATGAAGCTGGAAAATGAGATTATTCTAGGCTCGGTGGCAATAAGTGACGCTAATTTGATATTGGAGGGAATAATTACTGGCGACGTGCAGGGGGAGTCTAGCTTCTATTGGCAAAATCAGGCAGAGCTTTATCCTGTCACTGTTAGCACGGATGGCAATAATTTCGTCTGCCGGCTGCTTTTGCAGCCGGTCATGCAACTGCGCTGTGTTTGCCAAACAGGAGCTGCTAAACTGGTAACATTAAAATTACGGGTAGGTAAGATGTTCCCTTTAGCCGCTTCTTTAAAACATTCTTACTACTCTGCCCATGGTTTTGTCCTTAAGCGGATGGATAATTGCCTGTTGCTGCGCCAAACAGCTAAAGTCCTACCGGCAGAGCTGCGGCTGCTTTTAGAACTTGCGGCCAGTTGTAAGCTGAGTGCCTGGAAAGCCGTTTTTTTGCGCAGCTTTTACCATTTAAGACGTCTGTTTAACCCCCGTACTTTTTGGCTGGTATCCGATCGTCCGGACAGGGCTGATGATAACGGGGAAGCTTTTTTTACTTATGCTGTGACCCAGGTGCAGGACAGAGATGTTTATTTTCTTTTACGGAAGGATAGTGTTGATTATCCGCGTCTTTCCAAGATAGGTAAAGTTATTCCCTACGGCAGCCTGAGGCATAAAATTTATCAGTTGATGGCCGATGTCATTATTACTTCGGGCGGCAGTTTGGAATTTATGTTAGCAGCGTTTAATAAAGAATATTATAAAGATATTTTGTTCAAACAAAAAAGAGTTTTTCTGCAACATGGGGTTACGCAGTGCAACTATTCAGCCTGGCTCAACAAATATGAAAAGAATTTTAGCTTTTTCATCACGACTACACCACAGGAGCAAGCAGCCATCCTGCGAGAAAACTATTTTTATGATGAGAGCGTGGTGCGGCTGACGGGCTTTGCCAGATATGATTTTTTACAAAGCCGGCCGGGCAAAATAATCTGTATCATGCCGTCCTGGAGAGGTAATCTGATCAACCTGCAATTATATAATCGTAACGGAACGTGCGAACCTGTGGCAGGGTTTTCAGAATCAGCTTTCTTTAAATTTTATAATGGTTTGCTCAATGATGCCAGGCTACTGGCTGCGTTACAAAAATACGGGTATCAGCTAAAATTTGTGTTACACCCTAATATGCGGGCTTTTAGCGATGTTTTCACGAAAAATGCTTTAGTGAAATTTGTTACCACCCAGGAGCGGTATCGGGATTTGATTAATGAAGGCAGCATGGTTGTTACGGATTATTCTTCCGTGGCTTTTGATTTTGCTTACTTGAACAAACCCGTGCTGTACTGTCAGTTTGACCGGGAAGAGTATACACATTGGCGCTTTTACCATCAAGGGTATTTTGATTATGAGACGGCAGGTTTGGGGGAAGTAGTAACCACGTTAGACGCGGCGGTAGATAGGCTGATAGGATATATGATTAATGGATGTATTATGAAACCGTGCTATAGGGAACGGGTAGCTAAGACTTTTGCTTACCGGGACCGGCAGAACTGCCAGCGTATTTATGAAGCGATTGCGAACTTATGATTGTGGAGGTCATAAGTTAGGGAAAGGATTTTAATGCCTAAATTAATACAAAGGTTAAAACAGATGCCCTGTCTCTATCAGCTTCGCAATTTAAAACGGATGGTCCTGGCACATTATCAGAGCCCTAATACGGCCGGCATTAAACTTTCAGGGCACTACCTGGTTTTTGAATCGGATGACTGGGGCAATGTGCGGGTGCCTAACCGCCAGACCTATGACTATTTAATGCGACAAGGCATAACTATGGATCGTGAGGCCTTTGTTCATTATGACTGTCTGGAAAGTTCTGAGGATTTAAACCGGTTGTTCGGTGTTTTACAAAAATACCACGACCACTTAGGGCATTATCCGGTGTTTACGGCCAACTGTGTGCTTAAAAATCCGGATTTTGCCACAATTTGTGCGCATAATTTTCAAGAGTATGCGGACGAGACTTTTGTTGATACTTATAAAAAATATCCCCAGCGCCAGGACACTTTTGCCATCTGGTGCCAGGGAATGCAGGAAGGACTTTGGCATCCACAACTGCACGGACGTGAACATTATCAAACAGCCAACTGGCTGCGGGTTTTACAAAAAGATGAGCATCTGCAGGAATTGTGCCGCCTGGGTATGGTGAACAGTTATGCGGAACGTCCCAATCTGTTCTTTATGGATGCCTTTAGTTATAACGGTTCCGGCGCCACAGTGATCTTGGAGAAGATATTGGCAGAAGCCTGTACACTTTTTCAACAATTTTTTGGGTACGTCAGCACAAGTTTTGTAGCCTGCTGTTATGTTTGGGACAAGATCCTGGAACCACTGTTGCTCAAAAATGGTATTTATACTATTCAGGGAGGCTGGTTGCAATTTTGCCCGGAACAGGATCAACAAGCTAAACATTTTACCTGTATAAGGCATGCGATGGGAGAAAAGAATGCCTTGGGGCAGGTTTATCTGGTTCGGAACTGTCTTTTTGAGCCCAGTGAATTTTTTGACGGTAACAGGGAAATAGCTCTGGAAAGATGTTTGTTCCAAATCAAGGATGCCTTTGCCCATGGCAAACCTGCCGTGATTTCCACCCACCGGGAAAATTATATTGGTACAATTTTCCCGGAGAACAGCGCCATCAATTTACGCTTACTAGACCGTTTGCTGCAAACGGTCCTGCACCGCTGGCCGGATGTGGAATTTATCACCAGTGATGTGTTGGGAGGGAAGTTGAAATAGGGTTTGCTCAATGAGCATAAATCTTCTCTCGTGGAGAAGCGGATAAACAAATATCTGGCTATGAAGAAGTTGAACTTCCGTGCCACTCTGGAGCTCAAGGATGCTTTTACTGATGCCGATGCCATCAAGCTATTTGCCAACACGTATTTGGCGCTGCGGGTGGTAGATGTTTTGGAAAATATGTATCCTCAACCAACTAATATAAGCGGGGATGCTATAATTATGCTTGGTGGTGGATCTGTTGGCGGGGTGCCTGATTCTGATGAAATTGGGGAATTTGCTGGCAATCCGGCCAATAGGATGCTGACAGCGTTGCGTCTGCAAAGGAAATTACAAATACCAATTATACTATCTGGCGGTAAGGTTTTTAAGTAGACTGCAGGGAAGCCGATATTGAGCAAAGGACTATTTTAGCGTTAGGGGATTTACTAAGAATTTAATAATTAAGGAGAATCAGAGCCGCAATACGGTGGAGAATGCACGCTTTACGGCAAGTATTAGTCGAGAAAAAGGTTTTAAAAATTTAATCCTTGTAACTTCCGGTTATCATATGCCGCGGTCCGTGTTGATTTTTAAGCGGGCTGGGTTAAATGTTATACCTTATCCTACAGATTATAAGACTAATGCTACCGGGTACTGGGATGTTTTTAGCTTTCTACCTAACAGCTATGCTTTTAATATTAATTGTATGGCGTTTAAGGAGTATCTTGGTATTCTGGCTATAAAGGCGGGGGTGCAATGAAGGGTGTGTTTCCACATAAGGCTCTACAAAGGAAACCCTGTCTTGGTATTTTATGTTAGTGCCATCAACAGCCAACGGTGTTTTGTTTTATGCCAGTGTCATGTTATAATTATTTTATAAAATTTTCCGGCGAGGTATATTGTTATGGACCAGAAAATCATTTGTGTGATTGTGACGTATAATAGGCTGGCGTTTTGAAGAATACTTTGGCGGCGTATGGGGCGCAGAGCGCTTTTCCTTTTGCGGTGGTGGTGGATAACCATAGCACGGATGGAACAGCGGAGATTTTGCGCCGGGTGGGTTTGTGCGATAAGGACTTTTTTATTTATTATGATGATACGGAGCACAGTTACCGGGTGTCCCGGGCGGGGCGGATCTTGTGTTTCCCGGAGCTGCGCATCGACCATGATCTGAAGAAGAATACGGTGGACGAGAACAGCGGTTCCGTGGATTGGCGTTTTTATTACAAGGAGCGCAACTGGTACGTGATCTTGAAACGGCATTTTCCGCGGCAGTTTAAGTTTTTGTGGACCCGGGAGTATCTTAAGGCCAGGGCGCATCTGTGGGCCGGTAAAAAGGTGCCTAAGTACACGGTGGAACTGGACGCCCTGCGGGATGCGAAGGCGGAGCGTCTGGGGCTGTATAAGACTTATGTGCCCGGTTGGAAGTGGAAGTAAGAGTCTGCAGAAGACATGATGAGGACGGCGATTAGTTAAGCACCGGCGTTGCGGCAGCCTTGAATTCAGCGGCTGTTAGTTAAGCATCGGCATTGTGGCAGTGGGATGGAGGAGGATGTTTCCATGTACGATTATTTGATCGTGGGAAGCGGTTTGTTTGGTTCGGTATTCGCCCACGAAGCAACTGCGCGTGGCAAAAAGATTTTAGTTATCGAACGCCGTGATCATACCGGCGGCAATATTTACTGCGAAAATAAAGACGGCATCAACATTCACAAGTACGGTGCTCATATTTTCCATACCAGTGTGGAAGCAGTATGGCAGTATGTGAACCAGTTTGTGACTTTTAATAACTATGTCAATTCGCCGGTGGCTAATTACCAGGGTAAGTTGTACAACTTGCCGTTTAATATGAATACGTTTAGCGAGTTGTGGGGTGTGGTTACGCCGGTCCAGGCGGCAGCCAAGATTGCGGCGCAGCGCACGGCCATTAAGGGCGAGCCTCAAAATCTAGAAGAACAGGCTATCAGCCTGGTGGGTACTGATATTTACACCAAGCTGATCAAGGGTTACACGGAAAAGCAGTGGGGCAGGAGTTGTACCGAGCTGCCGGCTTTTATCATCAAGCGTCTGCCGGTGCGCTATACTTTTGATAACAATTATTTTAACGATCCGCATCAGGGCATTCCGGTAGGCGGCTATAATAAGTTAATAGAAAAACTTTTGGCCGGGGTGGAAGTGCGCCTGGGCATGGATTTTAACCAGCACCGGGCGGAGTACGTCAAGATTGCTAAGAAAATTATTTATACGGGACCCATTGATGCGTATTTTAATTATCAGTTGGGCCAGTTGGAATACAGGGGCCTGCGTTTTGAAACGGAACGCTTGGAAGAAGAAAATCATCAGGGCGTGGCGGTGATGAATTATACGGAACGGGCAGTACCTTACACTCGCATCATCGAGCACAAACATTTTGAGTTTGGCCAGCAACCGGTGACTTATGTGACCAAAGAATACCCGGCGGCGTGGCATCCGGGCGAAGAAGCTTATTACCCGGTGAACAACGAGCAGAACCAGGAGCTATATGCCAAGTATGCGGCGTTGGCTAAAAAGGAAGGTAACGTGATTTTTGGCGGACGCCTGGCAGAATATAAATATTACGATATGGATAAAGTTATTGAGAGTGCATTGGGGTTGTGCGCAAAGGAATTAATGTGAAAGGTGTCTCTATTTGGCAGCAGGTTAATTTTACCTACCATACATAAGCGAGATTTCGTAGGCATCATGGGCGCCGGCGGTGCGGGGAAAACTACTTTTGCGGGAAACATATAAATACCACCAAGAAAATAAGTATCGGGTGCGGATAAGGGAGACGGTTACCTCGTTAAGAGCATCTACCCATAAGACGGGATAAGTAGTTCCTGCAAGAAATCTGTCCTGAAAGTCTCAACCTGTTCGGATAATCCCTGCATCATCTCGCTGACTTGGTCGCTGGAGATGTTTTTCTATGCCCAGGGTTTGGGTAAACGTTTCCATCTTCCTTTTTCCCTTTTTTAGGCTTATAATTGAACTGCGATTTAAGGTTTACCGTGATGATATAAGGAGGTTTTATCATGCAAAGTCTGTGGCGTAAGAAATTACTGATAGGGTTGGCTTTAGGTTTATCGGTTTTGGCTATCGCCGGGTGCGGCGGCAGCGGGGATAAAAAGGATGCGGCTAAGAGCGCGGCGCCTGCGGGCAAGATTGTGCAGGTGAAGAGCGAGAAAGAGGCAGACCTGGTACCGCTGGCTAAAAAAGAAGGCAAGCTGAAAGTATATTCTATTACCAGCCGGGTGAGCAAGGCCGGCGCCGCTTTTGAGAAAAAGTACGGCATCAAGGTAGAAGCTACCGACATGAAGGATTTTGAGCTGATTGATAAGATTTCTACAGAAGTAAAGGCCAAGGCCGAGGGCGCGGATATGGTTATCGCGCAGGACAGCGGCCGGGTGTACGGCGAGCTTTTAACCACCGGCTATTTGCAGAACTACGTACCGGCAGATTTAATGAGCGCCATTCCGGAAGCTAACAGGAGTCCGCTGGTTTTCTGCTACATGAATAAGGTTTTATTGTACAATAACGAGAACGGCAAGCCGGCGCCCGTCACCAATTTGTGGCAGCTGACTGAGCCCAAGAACAAGGGTAAGTTCTTCTTTAAGAGCCCCATGCAGGAAGGCATTAACGCTAACTTCCTGACCATGCTGACCAAGCCGGAGATTGCGGCGCAGTTAGCCAAGGCCTATGAGGATCTGTACCACAAGAAACTGGAGACCAAGGAAAAGAATGCCGGTTACGCCTGGATTAAGGGTGCTTTCCAGAACGGTCTGGTTATGGGTTCCAGTGATACCAGCATGACCGAGTCCCTGGGTATTAAGGGCCAGAACATCACCAATGTAGGTCTGCTGAACTATTCCAAGGTGCGTTATGCCGTAAAGAAAAATCTGGCGGTAACCGCTGCAGATAAGGTGGCGCCTTTCTGTGGTTTCTATTATCCGGAATACGCGCTGCTGGTGAAGGATGCCAAGCATCCGGCGGCAGCCAAGTTGTTCATTCAGTTTATCCTGAGCGAAGAAGGGTATAAATTCTGGCAGGATGATATGGGTTCTTATTCCGGTAATAGCACGCTGAAACCGGCTAAGGGTGATAAACCGTTGTCCGAATGGCAAAAGGTTATGGTTGGCGACGATCCCCAGTACATCTTTGAGCATCGCGCTGAGGTGGAAGAGTTTATCAGCAAGTTGATGTAGACCAGGGGTGACGGTCGAAGTTGCATAGTTCCAGGCGGCCGCCTCCGGGTGACCGCCTTTATTTGTGTCTGGATGAGAGTTTTAGCTGTAAAGATTTTGGTGATCGGAGCGTAAGTCTATGAGCAGAAAGCAACGCTTTTTAATGTTTTGGCGCAAGCCCCAGAACGTGATCCTGGTGGTGATGTTCACGGTGCTGGCGTTGCTGACGTTTTTGCCGCTTCTGTCCATCGTGGCGGATACTTTTACCGTGCATACCAGCGAGGTAATGCGTATTCGCGGCACCCATGCCGGTGATTTTACTACTTATCACTGGACTAAGGTGCTTTTGGACGGGGAGAACAGCGCCAGTATTTTTTATAAACCTTTGCTGAATACGATTGCTATTTCCCTGGCTACCTGCGCCATCGCCATCGGTATGGGCGGGGCCATGGCCTGGCTTATTACCCGGACCAATATCCGCGGCAAAGGCTTCCTGTCGGCCATGTTTGTGGTGCCGTACATCATGCCGTCCTGGACTTTGGCCCTGGCCTGGCTGAACTTTTTCAGAAATTCCCTGGTGGGCGGCGTGCCCGGACTTTTTACTGTGGCTACGGGTATTGCTACGCCGAACTGGTTTGCTTATGGCTTTTTCCCTATTTCGGTGGTGCAGGGCATTCACTATGCGCCGTTCGCGTACATTTTGATTGGCGGTATCTTGAAAAACATGGATGCTAACCTGGAGGAAGCGGCGCAGCTTTTGCATGCTTCCCGGCTGCGCATTCTGCGCAAGATTACGCTGCCCATCGTGAAGCCGGCAGTGCTGAGTACCTTCCTCCTGGCTTTTTCCAGTTCCATGAGCGCCTTTGCGGTGCCGGCCTTTTTAGGTATGCCGGTGCGTTATCAGGTGCTGACCACGCAGATGTACCGGACGCTGCAGGGACTGAATCCCGGCTATGGTTATCTGATGGCGTTAATTTTGATTATCATCGGCGTGGCCATCATGCTGCTGAATCAGCGGGTGTTGGACAGCCGTAAATCTTATACTACCATCACGGGCAAAAGTTCCCAGGCGGCGCTGTTTAATCTGCGCAGTCTGCGTACACCGCTGTCGGTAGGCCTGGCTCTATTTTTGGTGTGTATTACCATCGTGCCGCTGGTAACTTTTGCGGTGGAATCTTTTATCGTGGAGCCGGGTAATTATGCCTGGAGCAATTTTAGTACGGTGTTCTGGACCGGCGAAGGTTCTACGGATATCGCCAACGGCGAACCGGGTATCTTGCGCAACCGCAGTGTCTTTAACGGTTTGTATAACAGCATCGTGCTCTCGGTTTTGTGTTCGTTCTTTGCGGGAACGGCGGGGATCCTGGCCGGTTATGCCATCGTGCGCAAGAAAGGCACGTGGCTGGCCAACGCGGTCAGCCATCTGACCTTTTTCCCCTATCTGATTCCCAGTATGGCCATGGGCGCTATTTATTTGTCGGTGTTTGCGGTAAAGCGGGGACCGGTGCCGGCTCTGTACGGGACCATGTGGGTGCTGGTGCTCATCGGCACGGTCAAGTACCTGCCCTTTGCTTCTAAGGCCGGCGTCAATGCCATGCTGCAACTGGGCGGCGAGATTGAGGAAGCGGCTATCATTCAGGGCATCGGCTGGTGGAAACGCATGACGCGTATCCTGATTCCCATCCAGAAAACCAGTTTTCTGTCCGGCTATCTGTTGCCGTATATCAGCTGCATGCGGGAACTGTCGCTATTCATTTTGCTGATTTCGCCGGCCACGGCGGTGCTGACCACCATGCTTTTCCAGTACAACGAGAAAGGCTGGAACCAGTATGCCAACGCTATTAACTTACTCATCGTGGCGGTAGTGCTGCTGAGTAATTTTGTGATTAACAAACTGACGGGCGCTTCTATTGATAAAGGTATCGGCTGAGCGCAGCAAAGGAGAACATCATGCCGGAAATTATTATTAAAGATTTAACAAAAATGTATGGTAAGACGGCGGCGGTGGATCACCTGAACCTGCATATCCCGGACCGGAGTTTTATTACGCTGCTGGGACCTTCAGGCTGCGGTAAGACTACCACCCTGCGTATGATTGCCGGGCTGGAGACGCCTACCAGCGGTGAGATTATTATTAACGGCCAGGTAGTTTTTTCTTCGGCTCAGGGTATTGATGTGCCGCCGGAGAAACGCAACGTGGGTTTTTTGTTCCAGAACTACGCCTTGTGGCCCCATATGACCGTGTACGAGAATATTACTTTTGGCCTGGAAAACATGGGTTGGGATAAAGCAAAATGCAAGGCCCGGGCAGAAGAGTTGCTGGAGATGCTGAAGATTAAGGATTACGGCGATCGCTATCCGGCGGAGCTGAGCGGCGGCCAGCAGCAGCGGGTGGCTATTGCACGCACCCTGGCGCCGGGGCCAAAATCCTTATTCATGGATGAGCCTTTGTCCAACCTGGATGCCAAGCTGCGTATGGAGATGCGTACGGAACTGAAACGGCTGCATATGGAAACAGATTCTACCTTTGTGTACGTGACCCACGACCAATTGGAAGCCATGACGCTTTCTACCAAGATCTGCCTTTTGAAGCTGGGCAGGCTGCAACAGTACGCGCCGCCTTTGGCAGTGTACAAGAATCCGGTGAATACTTTTGTGGCGGATTTTATCGGCAGCCCCAATATTAATCTGGTACCGGTAACGGTGGAGGCTGTAAACGGCAGCGAGGCAACTTTGCGCCTGGCTGGCGGTACGCTGAAATTTACGGCGAGCGCGGGTGCGGACGGTAAAAGTGCGGCGGGCGCAGCTGCGGAGACAGCGGCTGACGCTTGGGCGGCGGTTAAAGCGGGGGCGCAGTATACCCTGGGCCTGCGGCCGGAAAATATTGTACTGACGGAGCAGGGGGGACTGCCTGCAAAAATTTATTCTACGCTCCCCAGCGGTATGGAAACAGTAGTGCGGCTGGACCTGGAAGGCATCCGCCTGACGGCGGTGGTTTTTGGCAGCGTGGATTTTGCTGTGAACGAGGCGGTGCAGGTGGCGTTTAGTTCGCCGGCGAATATTTTGTTTGATGTTGCGGGCAACAACGTGGCGGCAGGAAAAGTGGAATAGGGCGAGGGTATTCCGGCTGTGAATCTTTTTTTGTAACTTACTTAACAACATTGCTTATGGGCAGATTCTTCGGAAACTGCCTGTTTTTTCTTGGGTATTTCTTTACATCTTTCTGATTCTGTCATCCCGAACTCCCTCTACAAAAATGTATCTAAAAGTGCTATGCTTATTTACAGATGTTTTAGAAAAATTGAACTGAGGGAAGTGGTATGCGTGTCTTGGTTAAAGAGAGGGCTGTGTGTGCTGGCAGGTTTGTTCCTGGTGGCGCAGCTGGCGGTGTGCGATGCTGCCGTCAGCGAGGTAAAAGGTGCGGCGCCGGTGTGGCAGCTGGTGCGTCATAGCACTATGTTTGATGTGTATGTGGATACTAATCCTGCCAATTTTGTGCGTCAGGGGAGCAAGGTTTTTTCGGTGTGGTCGGCTACGGGGACCAACGGCGCTGTGGATATGGAGTTTGATCGGCTGACTTTTAACCTGGATAAGCAGATGTACCGGCGGGAGCGCTATGTGTTGTACAAGGGCGCCAAGGTTTATCAGGATTCGGCGGTTTATCCGGAGGATAAGCCGGTATGGAAACCCTACGCGCATACCTTTGAGGCTGACGTGGCGCAATATGCGCAGGCGCATTTGCTGCAACAGGGGGGCGAGATAAGATGAGGAAAAGCTGGCAGAAAGTGGCGGTCAGGCTGGCCTGCGTCCTGGGAGTGTCTTGTCTGGCGCTGACAGGGATGCCTGATATGGTATGGGCGGCGGCTGCGCCCGGAACTTATATTTTGAACCGTTCGGCGGTGGTGCTGCCGGTGGGCAGTGCTTTTTTGAGCACGTCCACGGGGGTGGTGGAACTTAGTGTGAGCCACCTGGTGAACCACGCTTTGAACGGTCGCAGCGGCGATTTGCGGTTGCTGGTGTATCTGACCAAGACCAGGTATACGGGGGAGGGCAGCATACGCGGCAGCGTAATCGCGCAGAAGGATTTTGCCAGTTTGCCGGGCGGCGGCGTGACCATGTTTAAGAACGACAAGCTGTGGCTGAACGTGAACCATTATCCGGCCAGCGGCAGGTATTATTTGTCGGTGGTGCTGACGGAGTTTTGCGGTGACGATTATTATGTTACAGATTTTTATACGACGCCGGGGACGGTGCTGGTGCCGGAGCATCCGGTGGTAAAGCAGAATGAGTTTGCCAAGGCGGCGGCAGGAATTTTGCAGGCTACCGCGGAAGCACTGGCGGAACAGAATGCCAACAATAATAATACGGCAGGGGCAAGTGGCTCCGGCGCGGCTGTGGGTCAGGCTGAACCGGGCGGGTCTACCGATGTGGCTACATTGCAGCTGCATTTGCAGCGGGCGTATGACCAGCTGAACCGGGATCAGAACGCGCTCTATAATGCCCAGCAGCGGCATAGTGCCACGGTCAGCCGTGGACGGTCTGATTTTAGTGGCATCCAGAATATTCGGCTGTTGCGTCAGGCGGTGCAGCGGGATCAGCAGCTGATTGCTAATTTGCAGCACAGGATAGCCACGTCGTAAGTGTTAAGCCGGACAATGTAAGAAGAATATAAAGTCCCGAAGTTACAGAGATGCAGCTTCGGGATATTTTATTAGGAGCAGCCTTTTATATTCGCTATTCTTATGATACTATAATTTTATTATAACAACTTTTCTTGTTTGTGTTATAATCTATAGTATGTAAGTTTATGAAACCAGGCAAGTTAAGTAAGAACTTTTCTCAAGAAAGTGAGTGTAACTATCATGCAGATGGATTTCCATTATGATGTGGTGTATGTGCTGGCTCAGATGGCAGGGTTTACGCCGGAAGAGTCGGTGATCCTGGCCACCAGTTCCCAGTTTGTGGACGACGCGACTTCGTCCAGCCTGATTCAGTTTAATAATGGGTGTATGTATAAACGTATCAGCACCAGTCATGGTACTTTTGATTTGCGGGATAACGGCGACCCGGCCGATGCCAACTATGTGTGGGCCCCGTTCCATTTTATGCCGGGCAATGACGGGATGCCTGCGGGCACCGGCGAGGGCGTGGGACAAGGGTTTACCAGCCGTCTGGTGTGCCGTCCGGACAGCCTGGTAGCCAGGGATGTGGTACGGGAAGCTTTGGCCTGCAAGGATAAACCGTACAGCCTGCATCGTTTAGGCATTACTTTGCATGTGTATGCGGACACCTGGACTCATCAGGGCTTTGTGGGAACAATTACGGACCGGAACAAGATTCAGAATCTGGTCTTGAGCGGCGCGGCTGCCCTGGTAAAAAAACTGGACAACCTGGAGCTGGATGGCATTAACCAGTTCCTGCCCCTGGGACATGCGGCGGTTTTGACGTATCCGGACCTGCCTTATATTGGTGAATGGTCCTTTGATTATACGGACGGACGCCCGGGCGTGACACGTAACAACCTGGAGATTTTCATGGAAGCCAGCAACCGGGTCTTTAAGATCCTGACTTTGTATAAACAAGGACAGGTACCGCAGGATGCGGCTACCTTGTTTGATAATCTGCCGGATCTGCCCCAGGATGTGGCCGAGCATTTTGAAAAATGCTTTACCAACTTTACCGGCAACACCCGCACCCGTCACAACGATTGGATGAAAGAAATTAACGCTCACTGCTTTGACGGGGTGGAGGATATTCCCGATTACCATGAAAGCGGCGAAGGTTCCTGGGCTTATCAAGCTCTGGGCGAAAAAGTGGAAGGTAAATATTCCTACCAGCCGGGCTTTTTGCATTCTGACTGGCACCGGTTCCATGATGCCGCCATCGTGCATCGCACCTTTGTGCTGAACGAATTGTTCCCCAGGTACGGTATTGCGGGGATTTAAGTAAATAGATGGTCCCACAGTTACATTCAGGGCGCCCAGCCAAAACCAGCTGGGCTTCCACGCGGTTACCGGCGCGGCGTAGCCCGCCGCACCGACCGCTGAGATATTAATTCCCTTCATGTAACTGTGGGACCTTTATTTTTTTAGCGCCGACATATCTTATATGGATGTAACCCCTGCCTCAATTGTTAGACTATTTACCTTTTATGGGCCGCCGTGGTATAATTATTAATCATAATAGTAGGGGGAGGGCGTATAACATGAAAAAGATACTCGTGTTAGCGTTAGCATTATTAATGTTCGCCATGGGTACGGCTTGTGCAGAAAAAACCAAGTATGAGGCCGAAGATTATACCTTTAAGAACGTGAAGATTGTGAAGCTGGTGGGGAGTACGGAGCCTAACATTACCGGAGAAAATTATTATCCGGCGGTAGCGCCTGTGGACAAGGTTGTCAATTACGTACGGGCGGACCTGGGTAAGTACGGTAAGGTTTTGCAAACCGGCAGCCAGAACACCATGAATACGGATAACCGTCTGAATAAATATTTGAAGAACAAGGTTAGCCCCACGGTTAACCTGACCATCAACGTGTACAAGATGGGTTATGATAAGACCTGGAAAGCTCCCTGGGATGAGACCGTGACCAAGCAGGAAAAACGGGTGGCCAAGGATGAACATGGTAACGATGTGATCGTGGAAGAACCGGTGCAGGAAACCGTGCATCATGATGGCGAATGGGAATATCATTGCTATGCCGATGTAGAGTTTTTAGTTAAGGATACTAAGGGCAAGATGGTGTACAGCGTTCGGGATAGCCGTGATCGTGCCGGTCAGGATTATGACGGGATGCTGGGCCGGATTTGCAAGGATTTTGCCAAGGATATGCGCAATTAAGCAGTACCGGTTTTAAATCCGGAAGGTAAAAATAGCAGCACCGGTTTTGCGGTGCCGGCAGTGAAGGAGCAGGATGATGGCTGAAGAGACGAAGGAGACTTTGACACAGGAAGCCGAAACTATGGAAGCTAAAGCTGGCGCAGGAGTAGAAGCTGCCAGGACAGCAGTCGCTGAAGGTGCGGAAACTGCTAAGGCTACGGCCAAAGCCGGAGCCGATTTGGCGGCAGAAGGCGCTAAGGCAGGCGGCAACCTGGTGCAACGGGGCGCCCGCAGCGTGAAGGAAAGTTTCATGCATTGTTATTTTGGCTTTGACGGACGTCTGTCCCGGGGTTCGTATGTGGTGCGGTTTGTTTCTATCTGGGTGACCTTCATGGTCATCACCGGATTATTCATGTACGCTTTTGGCGTGAGCTCGGTGACGGCAGCCGGCAGTGGCGGCGGTCATTTTATGTATAGCGTCTTCCAGAAAATCTGGGTGGTCCTGGTGGGCATCAGCGGTATTACGCTGAACACTCGCCGGCTGCATGACCTGAACCATACGGGCTGGTGGCAGATCCTGTTCGTAATGCCTACGGTCATTGCCATTGCGGCGGTGATTACCGTTATTATCGGTATCGCCCTGGGCGTTAGCGGCGGCAACCATGCTACCATTACCGGCGTCATGGGCATCAGCGGTTTGCTGGCGGCAGCTTTGTGCTGGCTGGTTACCATCATTTTCCAGATTTATTTAATCATTAAGCGCGGCACGGTAGGCGCCAATAAATATGGCGACGATCCCTTGGCTGAAGATGATGCCCGTCCGATTACGGAGCGGGAAGTATAAGGACAACTAAAAGCCGGGCAACAAAAATTAGGCG
>CAXYYS010000049.1:0-14941 GCA_964293585.1 uncultured Acidaminococcales bacterium | reverse complement strand
TTTTACACCCCCTTTTACACCCCTTTCCGTCCCTTTTCCGCCCCTCTCCCAGGCACTTTTTGCCGATTAACTACTACCCGTAATTGTACCTTAGGTCAGGGAAGGAGAGGGAAGTTGGTAGGAACATAACTTTATGTGCCAATATGAACGAATATGAGTAAATATAGCCAAATATAGGCAAAGTGGTTTAAATTAACGAATTTTAGCATTATATTTAAATAAAAATCGCTAAAACATGGTGCTGTAAAACCAGTACCGGCAAGGGCTTACAGGGGCATTATTAAATCTTCGCCTTGGCGGCAAATTATACTGTCCTTGATACTTATATCCTAAAACGTGTTTTCGCTTACTATACGCAATCCTGGAGCGTTTAAAAATGTGGTACCGTAAAACCGCACGGGGACTGGAGTTACAGCCCCACTTTTTCCTCGAAAATGCTAAAACAGTAAAAATGCTCTGGACTACAACCAATAAAAAAAGCCCGGCCCGTCGCTGCCGGTCTGGTACTAACAACTTTACCAGATCTGAGAGCAGTGACGACCAGGCTGTAGAAATTTAAATTTTCCTACGGCTGCGGCAAAAATTTATTGCGTATTTGCTTTTATTTTCGCTGCGGCGCGTGCGTTTTTGATTTTGTTTAGACAATTTCGCCGGCGTGTTCCAGGCTGCGGATTTCTTTTACCTGGTTCTTAGCGTCTACCAAAACTACCTTGGGCGTAAAAGTTTGCGCTTCGGCGGGAGTGAAGAAAGCATAAGCCATGATGATCACCACATCACCGGGCTGAACGCAGCGGGCGGCGGCGCCGTTTAAACAAATAACGCCGCTGCCGCGTTTACCGGGAATAACATAAGTTTCCAGGCGGGCGCCGTTATTATTGTCCGTAATCTGTACCCGCTCGTTGGTAAAAATACCGGCGGCGTCCATCAGGTCCGCATCAATGGTAATGCTGCCCACGTATTTTAAATTAGCTTCGGTGACGGTGGCGCAGTGAATCTTGCCTTTTAAAAGTTGTAAGAACATCAGCGTGCCTCCAGAATAATATTATCAATCAAACGGGTTTTGCCAATCTTGACAGCGATGGCCAGCAGTGCCTCCTGGTTTACCAGCGGCAGCGGTTTTAAAGACGGAAAGGCGTTTAGTTCTACGTAGTCGATGACCGCCAGCTTTTCGGTGGCCAGTTCGTCCCGGACAATCCGTTTTAGCTTTTCGGGATTTTTTTCGCCGCCGGCATAAGCTGTCCGGGCTTTTTTTAAGCTGCGGGACAAAACCAGCGCGGCGGTTTTTTCGACGGGAGAGAGATAGCGGTTGCGGGAGCTGCGGGCCAGGCCGCTGGGTTCCCGGACGATGGGCACCATGTTAATGTGTACGGGCAGGTTTAAGTCTTCCACAAAGCGGCGGACCACTACCACCTGTTGGGCATCTTTCTGGCCAAAGAAAGCTTCGTCCGCACCGGAGAGGTTGATGAGTTTGGTGACCACGGTGGCGACCCCGCGGAAATGTCCCGGGCGCTGGGCGCCGCAAAGTTTGTGGACGATGTCTCCTTCTACATTCACATAGGTACAGTAACCTTCCGGGTACATGACGGCCGGTTCCGGATGGAAGACCGCATCTACGCCGGCGGCCTCTAATTTTTCACAGTCGGCGGCAAAGGTGCGGGGGTATTTGTCAAAATCTTCATTGGGACCAAACTGCACCGGGTTTACGAACACGGAAGCGATGACCACGTCACAGGCTGCCTTGGCGGCGCGCATCAAGGTGATATGACCTTCGTGCAGCGCACCCATGGTGGGTACCAGGCCGATGATTTTACCGGCAGCTTGGGCTGCCTTGCGGAAAGCTAGGATTTCGGGAACGGTATGTAAAATTTGCATATTAATTTTGCTCCTTTTTGAGAATTTACTTAATGGCGAAACAGGCTGCATCTCAGGATGGCCGCCTGTTTGGCGGTAATGGTTTTTGCCTGCCCGCCGGCAGGCTGGTTGGTACTTACAAGGTGCTGCGCACACTTGCTGGTTGCGTCCTTGCGAACGCAGTAGTTGGCCAGCAGGGATCCGGAAATATTGTGCCAGACACTGAAGATGGCGCCGGGAATGGCGGCCGCCGGCTGGAAATACATGAGGGCCAGGGAAGCGGCCAGCCCGGAATTTTGCATACCCACTTCGATGGCGATGGCCCGGACTTTGGCTTCCGGCAGCTTAAGCCACCGGGCGGCCAGATAACCCAGGAATAGTCCCAGCAGATTGTGGCAGATGACCACAGCGCCTACCAAAAGGCCCATCTGTAACAGTTTGGTACCGCTCATGGCTACCACGCCGCCTACTAAAAGCACGATGGTCACCACGGAAATGAAAGGCAGTACCGGCAGCAGTTTGTGCACCGGGCCGGGCAGGTAGTGATTAAGGGCCAGCCCCAGGATAACGGGCAGCAATACCATCTGGGCGATGCTCAGCATCATGGCCGTTATGGAAACATTAATCCAGGTGTCGGCTAACAGCCAGGTCAGTACCGGCGTTACCAAAGGTGCCAGCAGGGTGGTGCAGGTGGTCATAGCTACGGATAAGGCCACGTCGCCCTTGGCCAGGTAGGTAATCACGTTGGAGGCGGTTCCTCCGGGGCAGGTGCCTACTAAAATTACGCCGATGGTCAATTCCGGCGGGAGGCGGAAAACTTGCACCAAGAGCCAGGCGGCGCCGGGCATGATGATGAACTGGCATAAGACGCCGATGCCTACATCACGGGGGCGCTGGCAGATAGTTTTAAAATCTTCCACCTTCAAGGTCATGCCCATGCCGAACATGACGATGCCTAACATCCAGGCTACCCGGGGCGTCACCCAGGTCAGGGTCCAGGGCGCCAGGACAGCCACCACGGCAATCAGTACTACGAAGACCGCCATGTTTTGCACTACAAAATTACAGAACTTTTTCACGCACACTACCTCCAAATATTTATATTTGGCAAAAGAAAATGCCTTCCGGCATAGACCGAAAGGCATAAAATATCTTGTGATTGATGCTTCCTTCCTGTCTCAGTCTTGTAAGGATCTAAGCAGTTTACATTTATGGGGATATGGATTTGTCTGAAACCATCGAAAAGTATAATTCACAAAGTGATATCATCTTTTGTCATGGCTGCATTCTAGCACAGGTCCGCTAAAATTGCAAGGTGCATCGCCGGAAAGTTGCCGGTGTGCCGTCCAAGGACTGTTGTTGTGAGCATAAAGCAGGGTAGTAGCTGTTGCCGGCGCCCGGCGGTTTTTATTTCACCACCAGCACGGGCAAGCTGGTATGGTGCAAAGTATATTCACTGACGCTGCCCAGCATGAAACTTTTTAATTCCGTGCGGCCCCGGGTCCCCAGGATAATTAAATCAAAATGCTGGGTGGCGCAAATCTCCACCACTTTTTCGGCGGGAGCGCCAATCTCGATAAGCATCTTGGCCTGGACGCTGTTAGGAATTTCGTGCATCAGTTCCGCCTGGAGCCGGTAGGCTTTTTCTTTCACCTCGGCAGGAATATACCCGCCGGTGCTGACCTGCTCAAAAGCGCTGATGTGTTTGTTCAGGTCAATGACCGTGAGCAAAGTGATCTCGGCGTGGCAGGACTGGGCCAGATAGATGGCCATGCTGATGGCGTGCCGGGAGGGCACGGTGCCGTCCACGGGGACCAGGATCTTTTTAATTTCCGTTGGCGTTAAAGGTGCCACCGGTGTAGTAGCTGTAACTTGTTTTTCTGTCATGATAGTCGCTCCTTTGGCCAATTCTGGCCTACCCTTTAACCGCCGGCAGAAAAATTTGCGCCGGCGGGGGTGAATTTACACTTCGGCAGCCGCGGTTTGCGGCACGTGGAAAAATTTCCAGTAAAAGATAAAGAGCAGCACGGCGCAGTACAGCAAAAAGGCGCCCAGCTCGCTGGCGATATCCATGAAACCGGCTCCCCGCAGGATAATATCCCGGACGAACTCAAATTCCCAGCGCAGGGGGAACACATGGCTCAGTACCTGGACCCAGTGTGACTGGATAGCCAGGGGACCGCTGGAGCCGCCAAAGATAAAACCGCCGGGGATGAATAAGATCATGCGGCTGTTAGCCACGCCGGGAGTAGCGGCGCTCCAGCCAAAGATCAGGCTCATGATGCCCAGGGCGGGAATATAAAACAGCTGGGTCAGCAGGAACAAGAAAACGTTGCCGCTAAAACTCATATCTCCAAAGACACGCAGGATGGCCATGCCGACAAAAAGCGCCGTTAAGAGGCAGACGCAGTAGGGCACCAGCCGGATGAGGATATCCAGAGGCGCGCCTTTGACGGCGGCTGCCTGTAATTTTCCTTCCGCCCGGGGGCGGGGAATCATGCCGATGGTGGCAAAAACAAAGAACATGGACGAAAAGAAGAAGAGGAAACCCTGGACCTCGGCGCCGTTGGCGGGAGATTCCTGGGGGTTAAATAAGTTGCGTTCGTTTAAGGTGATGCCGGGACTGTCATCCGTGGCGCCTACGATGTTTAAACTTTCGTGGGCCACGAGCAGGTTCAGATACTGGCGCATGTTGCCGGTGTTGGCGCCGCCGTTAATATCGTCGTAGATGACGCCCACGCTGCCGGCGCTGTTGGTGTAGCGGTTTTTTTCCAGATCCCGGGGCAGTACGATCACCGCCAGGTATTTGTCATTGTAAAACAGGGTCCTGGTATCTACCGGCGTGTTGAACACTGCTTTTACCTGCATGAACGGCGAAGCGTTGATGGTTTCCGTCAGTTCGTGGCTGTATTTGGAATTGTCCAGGTCCACCACCGCTACCGGCGCTTCCCGCACCGTATTGTTCCCCAGGGTGATGGTAAAGATAACCGTGCAGACCACGGCTACCATCAGGGCCACTTTCTGGTAAGGCATGCCCATGCCGGAGAACAAAAAATTTACTTCATCTCTTAGTGAATTCAGCATCGGACACCTCAATGGTCATACCGGGACGCACGCCAGCATCGGGCTGGGTGTAGATCCTGATCTGGAAACTGCTCAGGTCGGACTGGCCTTTTTCCCGGGAATTTTTTAAATCGGCAAAACCGGGCGCCTGGGTAATAAAGCGGATGGTACCGGGAACTTTTTTATCGGTGGCCACGGTGGTACCGGTGATGGTGCCGCCTTCGGTGAGATGGGCCGCCTGCTTTTCGCTCACATAAATATCATAGTAGTCCCGCTTGCTTTCCAGCAGGATGACCGGGGTGTTGGCGCTGACCATTTCGCCCTGCTTGGCTAAGATCTTTAAAACTTTGGCGTCTTCCGGAGCCCGCAGGGTCAGACGTTCTTTTTGAATCCTGGCTTCTTTTAACTGTACTTCCAGATATTTTTTCTGTTGCACCAGGGCCTGCACGTCGTTTTTCTGGTTTTCCAAAGTCTGGCGTTCGTTGGCGATGGTGGGCAGCTGCAGGGAGTTGGTGTCCCCGGTATCGGCAGCGCCGCCTAAAAGTTTAGCCAGCAGATGCCGCTGCTGGGAGACATCGGCGGCAGCCACCTGGATGGTCATGCGGGCTGCGTCCAGGGCCGAGCGGGAAATGGCCCCCTGTTTTTCCAGGGACACTTTGCGGTCGTAATCCAGCTTGGCGTTGTCGTAGGTAGCTACGGCGGCGTTTACCGCTGCTTTTTGCTGGTCCACCTGGCGCAGGCTTTGCGCCTCGTCCGTATCCGCCTTGGCAAAACCGACGTCGATGTTGCCGCTGCCGGAACGGATCTGGGCTTCCAGCTGGCCAATCTGGGCCTGCAGTTTTTCAATGTTTAAATCTACATCGGTGCTGTCCAGGACTAACAGTACATCGCCCTTCTTAACTTCCTGGGCTTCCTGGACTGCTTCTTTTTGCAGCTTGCCGCTGACGGAGTTAAAGGAAACTTTGACCTGTTCGGCGGTCAGGATGCCGGATTTAATTTTCATGGCCTGGACCACGGCATCGTGGCCGGTAAAGAGCAGGCACAAACCTGCTACCACTAACAGCACCAAAAGGATGATGCCCATTTTCATTGCTCGTTGACGAATACTCATGTTACGCTCCCGTTCTAAGTTTTTAAATAGATTAGCCAGCTAACTATATCTGCGAAAAAAATAAAACTTGCCTGTTTCTTAACCGTGGACTGCCGCCGGACTGGCGGCGTGCGGAGATGTTACGGCGGCGGCCGCAGTTAGCAGCTGCGGTCCCGCCGTTTACTATTTACCGCGTACCAGTTTTTGCAGCAGCACGATCAGCTGTTCCTGTTCGTCCTGGTTCAGGCGGCCCATGGTCTGGGAAATCCGCAGGAAATGTTCCGGCAGGATGCCGCTGAGGAACTTGCGCCCCGCAGGCGTAAGATGAACCAGTTTGCCCCGGCCGTCTTCCCGGTCAGAATTTAAACGGATCAGTTTATCCCGCAGCATGCGGTGCAGCATGACGCTGATGGTAGCCCGGGATACGCCGGCGTTTTCTGCCAGCACGGAAGGAGCTACGCCTTCCGGATGTTCGTACAGCACCATCATCACGCTGAGCTTGCCTTCGGATAACTGGTGTTTCTGTTCCAGCTGGACAAAGATCTGGTCCCGGATAGCCGTGGAAGTCTGCAGGATACGCAGCATGGCCATTACCGCCGCCGGATTAATTTCCGGAATCTGGTGCTGGATGGCTTCCAGTTCTTTCCGGATAGGAAAGACGTCATATTTCATAGGTTTGCCTCCAAAATAGTTAGCTAGTTAACTATTATTATAAACTTCTGGCGGCGCTTGTCAAATTTTTTTTGGCGCCGGGCAGAAAAACCAATCCAGTTTGCGCCGGGCAAAAAAATAGCGGCGCACCCCAGCCGGTAAGGACATATAAGTATTTACTCCAACTTTCGTCTGATGCCAAAAGCAAGGGAAAGTGTTACACTTAAAGGCAATGATGCTACACTATTACAAAGGAGTTGAGCGTGTGATCCTTATCAGTGCCTGTCTGTTGGGGCGGAATGTTAAGTACAATGGCGGCAACAACCTGACCGGCTGGCTGGCCGAAGCTTATGATTCAAGATATTTTTTGGCCGTTTGTCCTGAAGTCCTGGCCGGTTTTGCCATTCCCAGGCCGCCGGTGGAAATACAAAGGGACGGTAGTATCCATAATAAGCTGGGCCTGGATATTACCCGGGAATTTTTGCGGGAGGTACCAATCTTGCAGGACCTGGTCCATAAGTACAAGGTGCGTTACGCTATCCTGAAAGAGCGGAGTCCTTCCTGCGGCGTGGCGCAAATTTACGACGGCAGTTTTAGCGGCGTCCGGATCAGCGGCCAGGGCGTGGGAACGGCCGCATTGCAGCGGGCAGGGGTTACCTGTTATTCGGAAGAAACACTGAGCCGGGAAGTTTTGCAGCAGCTTCTGGCAGAGGAGCAGGCTGCGGATCAGGGAGCGGGCCGATGATTTTAATTAGCGCCTGCCTGATAAGACGAGATTTTGGCGACCATAACACTCATTATCTGGACTGGCTGGCTGCCTACTATGACGCCCGGGTCTTTTTACCGGTGTGTCCGGCAGAGCTGGCCGGACTGCCACGGTTGCACCAGGCGGAACTGCGCCGGATCAGCCGGGTAGATTTTCGCCGGGGACCGGTCTTAAACCAGTGTCAGGGGATGCTGGTCAGTGAGAGCGGGGAAAGATGGCCGGATGCGGAAGATAAATTATCCGTGCCGCTCAAACGTTTAATCTTAAGCCGGGATATCAGCGCGGCCATCCTGGCCGAAACCAGTCCGACCTGCGGCGTCCAAACTGTTTATGACGGGCATTTTCACGGGCAGCTGCATCCAGGACAGGGACTGGCTACCACCATCTTGCGCTCCCTGAACATTCCCTGTTACTCCAGCCGGGAAATAAACGGGATGCTGGTGGAACAGCTGCTGCGTAAAGATTTGGAATACTATTATCAGGCGTAAAAAAAATTACGGTTCCTGTTTGCGGAATAACTTCCGGAACAAGAACCGTTATTTTTTTATTTGTGTTTGTTTTTGTGATGGGCCGGCGGCGGCGAAGTTTTATTTTGATGTTCCAGGCGGCCTTTCAGGTTGGCTTCGGTGTTTTTAATCTTCCGGGCCAGGTTGGCTTTCATCTGGGCTTTAAAATCGCGGCTCATCTGGTCGATGCGGTCGTTAAGTTCTTTGTTGACCTCACGCAGGTTCTGGTGCAGCTCTTTGGCTTGTTCGTCCATGGTAGGTTCCGTAAAGCCCCGTCCTAAAACGTCGCTGGCGTCCTGGATGATCATGAAGGCGTTGGGGTCATACTTGGTAACGATACTTTTGATTTTGGCAATCTGGGTGAGCTTTACCACCACGAACAGTACCTTGCGGGGAGTGCCGGTATAGGCGCCTTCCGCATCCAGATAGGTCACGCCCCGTTCCATCTTAAGAATTTCTTCGGCAATCTCCTCGTGCTTTTCGCTGACAATCATGATGCTCTTCTTAAAATCAAAACCTTCGGTAAAGGCGTTGGTGGCCCGGAAAGAAATATAAAAGGCCAGCATGGTGTAAAGAGTAATTTCGATACCGAAGAAATAACAGCCCACGATCAGGAGCAGGATGTTGAACAAAAAGGCGTTGGTACCGATGCTGATGCTGTAATGTTTTTGGACGATGGCGCCGATGATATCCGTGCCGCCGGTATTGCCGTTGACCCGGTACATCATGGCGGAGCCGATGCCGTTAATGACGCCGCCGGCGATACAGCTGAGCAGCATATCCCGGACCAGGAACAGATTGCGCATAAAATCCAGGGAATCCAGGGCGAGGGAGTAAAAGATCATACCGAAGATGCCGCAGATTACGTAATCGCGGCTCATCATCTTGTAGGCTAAAAAGAACAAAGGAATATTGATGATCATGTTCATGATACCTACGGGCCAGCCCACCAGATAGTTAACCAGGATACAAGCTCCGGAGAGACCGCCGGCTAAAAGATGATAAGGCATAAAAAAACCGCAGACACCAACGGCACAGATGATACAGCCCAGGCTGATCATCACATAGCGGTGAATTGTTTCTCTCATGGCGCGCTCCTTTGCTAGTTTTTAGAGGGTTGTTTTAAAAAACTTGCTAATATCTTTATCTTACTATAACTAATTACCAGGAAAAAAGCAAGGAGAAAGCGCCCGGCCGCCGGTGTCAAGCCCGGGTCTGCTTATTTATAAAGAAGAACTTGCGGCATTTGCTAAAGCAAGGTAAAATATAGGTATATATGAAAGAAAAGCAGACAGGACGGCACATTTTTGCTAAGGGTGCCTGCTGTGCATACACAGTATGCAGAGGATAGGACTATGACCATAACTGAAACGGCGTACGCCAAAATTAACCTGGGCCTGGATGTGCTGGGCCTGAGGCCGGATAAGTATCATGAAGTTGCCATGGTGATGCAGAGCGTAGGTCTGGCGGATACGTTAACATTTACCAGCCAGCCGCAGCTGGAGGTGACCTGCGATAAGGCAGAGCTGCCGGGAGGACCGGAGAACCTGGCCTGGAAGGCGGCGGAACTGATGGCGCAGGTGGCTGACCGGGAGCCGTCCGTCAAGATCGACATTCATAAATGCATCTTTATTGCCGCCGGTCTGGCAGGCGGCAGCGCCGATGCGGCGGGAGTCCTGCGCGGGCTGGACCGCCTGTGGGAGGTGGGGTTTTCCCCGGGGAAACTGGAGCGGCTGGGTGCCAAGCTGGGCAGCGATGTGCCGTTCTGTGTCAGGGGCGGCATCAGTTTAGCCACGGGGCGGGGCGAGATTTTGACGCCGTTGCCGGATCTGCCTATCCAGACGGTGGTCCTGGCTAAACCTAAGGTAGCAGTTTCTACTCCCTGGGCTTACCGGGAGTTTGATAAACAAAAGAATGTGCAGCATCCGGATCTAAAAGCTTTGGTGGCCGCCGTAAAGCGGCAGGATCTGGCAGCGCTGGTCCGGGCTTGCGGCAATGTGCTGGAGCCGGTGACCGCCGCCCGCTATCCGGTGCTGGAAATCATTAAAAGCCGGATGCAGGAGCAGGGCGTACGCCTGGCGCTGATGAGCGGCAGCGGCCCCACGATGTTTGCTATCGCTCCGGACGGGGTGGTGGCAGCCAGGGTGGCTTCAGCCCTGGAGGGGTTAAACCTGGAACTGGCAGTGACGCATACAACGGGAAGGAGCGGTCAGGTATGAAAGGTCATTTGGAACAAATCAGGCTGGACAGTTACAAACCGTTACGGGAACTGGTCTTTGAAAATATCCGGCAGGCCATCGTCAAAGGTATCTTTGCTCCGGGCGAGCGGCTGATGGAAATTCAACTGGCCGACGATCTGGGCGTGAGCAGGACGCCGGTACGGGAAGCTATCCGTAAACTGGAACTGGAAGGTTTTGTGGTCATGATTCCCCGCCGGGGCACTTATGTGGCCAACCTTTCCATCAAGGATATTAACGATGTGTACGAGATCCGGATCAGTCTGGACGTTTTAGCTGCCGGACTGGCGGCGGAACGTATCGAACCGGAAGAACTGGAAGAATTGAACCGGCTGCTGCTGGAAATTTCGGAGGCGGCCCGGACCGGACCCATGGACAAGATCGTGAGACTGGATACAGCTTTCCACGATGTCTTATATAAGGCCAGCCGTAATGACAGGCTGCGCAATATCATTAATAACCTGCGGGAGCAGATTACCGGGATCCGGGGTACCAGCATGCGGTATCCGGGCCGCCTGGCCGACACCCTGGAAGAACACCGCGCCCTGGTGGACAGTATTGCCGCCCGGGACAGCGAGCGCGCCCAGGCTGCCGCCCGCATCCATCTGGAAAACGCGGAGCACACGCTCCTGAAAGCTATGGCGGAAGAGCAGCAGGCGAAACCCGGACATGACGACAAATAAAGCTGCCCGTTTGGAACCGCAACACCCGGAGCGCAAGCCGGAACAGCGGGTAACGGGTACGACGGCGCAGGTTGCCGGACGGTACCCGGTAGTACTTTTGGCGGGCGGCAGCCATGTTACCGGTTGGCCGGCTGCCTGTGGCGGCGTCCGGCTGCTGGTTAAGCTGGGCGGCCGGCCGTTGTGGCAGTATCTGGCCCGGGCTTTGGCAGACAGCGGCCGGGTCAGCAGGGTGGCGTTAGTAGCGCCGCCGGCCGTGGTGCAACAAATGGGACAGGAACTGGGCAGTTATCTGGCGCAGCTTACGCCGGACGCGACGCCGCCCTTGCCGGTGCTGGCAGTGCCGGCCACCGGTGACATGCCAGGCTCCGCCTGGCTGGGCGCGCAGGCTTTGGGGCTGTCTCACCGTGTATTGTTTGTGTGCGACGATCTGCCGCTCTTAAACGGAGCGGCGCTGTGCGATTTTTTAGAACGCTGCGAAACTTGCGGCGACAGTGCGGAAGGTTTTTATCCGCTGGTTAGCGAAAAACTTTGCCGGGAGCAGTATCCTCAGCTGCACCGGACTTTTTTTACGCTCCGGGAAGGCCGCTTTACCGGCGGCAACCTGGTCCTGGTAGACACGGACCGGATCCCGGCAATCCTGGCGGCGGCCCGGCAGGTTTTTGCCCTGCGGAAAAGTCCCGCCCGGCTGGCTGCATTTTTAGGACCGGCCTTCAGCCTGAAGTTTGCCCTGGGGCGTTTAGCCCTGCCGGATATTGAACGGCGGCTGTACGCATTAACAGGACTCAAGGGCCGGGCTATCCTCAGTCCTTATCCGGAAGTGGCGGAAGATTTGGACCGCCCCGGTGACATAGAAGCCATGACGGCTTTGCTAGTAAATGCTCATACATAAAGGAGATTATCATGAACAATTTAACGGCCATTATCCTGGCAGCGGGCAAAGGTACCCGCATGAAATCAAAATTCCCCAAGGTCCTGCATAAAGTAGGCGGCAGGCCCATGCTCCAGCATGTGCTGGACGCGGCTGCGGCTTGCGGTTGTACTAAAAAGGTAGTCATCATCGGCCACGAGGCCGAGCTGGTGCGGGAGATGGTGGGCAGCCAGGCTCAGGTGGTTTTGCAGGCGGAGCAGTTAGGTACGGGTCATGCGGTGCTCCAGGCAGCGCCGGTTTTACAAGGCGTCACCGGCACGGCTTTAATTTTGTGCGGCGACACGCCGCTTCTGGAAGCAGCAGAGCTGGCTAAATTTGCCGAGGCACATGCTAAATCCGGAGCAGCGGCTACGGTGATGACGGCTATCATGGCCGATCCTTTCGGCTACGGCCGTATCCTGCGGGACCCAAACGGTAACGTTGCCGGCATCGTGGAACAGAAAGACGCCACGGCAGAGCAGCAAAAGATTCAGGAAATCAATACCGGCATCTATTGCGTGGCTATGCCGCTCTTGTTTGAAATCTTAAAAACTTTGACTAATGATAACGCCCAGGGCGAATATTATCTGACGGATTTGTTGAGCAAACTGAACGCCCAGGGAAAAAAGGTAGCCGGCTATGTGACGGCGGACAGCGATATGGTCATGGGTATTAATAGCCGCCGGCAGTTAGCCGAGGCGGAAAGCGTCATGCGCCAGCGCATCTTGAACGCCCTCATGGACAGTGGCGTCACCATCATGGACCCGGCCAGCACCTTTATCGAAAAGAGTGTGCGCATTGCGCCGGATACTATTATTTATCCCTACACCTTGCTGGAAGGCAGTACCACCATTGCCGGGAATTGCGAAATCGGACCCAACGTCCGCTTTACTAATGTGCAGGTAGGCGCCGGCAACCAGATTCAGTTCTGCTACGCCCACGACTGCCAGGTAAAGAGCCAGACCACCATCGGACCGTACGTACATCTGCGCCCGGATACGGTGATTGGCGACAAGGTTCACATCGGCAACTTTGTGGAAGTTAAAAATTCTACCGTGGATACCGGCACCAAGCTGCCGCATTTAACTTATATCGGCGACAGCGATATCGGCAGCGGGGTCAATATGGGCTGCGGCTGCATCACCGTCAACTATGACGGCAAAAAGAAACACCGTACCAAGATCGGCGACCATGCTTTTGTAGGTTGCAACACCAACCTGGTGGCGCCGGTGGAAGTGGGCGCGGATACTTATATCGGCGCCGGCAGCACCATTACCAAGAACGTGCCTCCGGACGCTCTGGGCATTGGCCGGGCCCGCCAGCTGAATATTGAAGGCTGGGCCAAAAAGTATAAAGAGAAAAAAGTCTAAGCCAAGAAAATAGCAGACGTAAACTATGAGGCTAAAAAGGAATAAAAGAATTGCGAACATTTAAGAACGATTAAATTTAAGTTGTTTGCAAGGGGTGTTTCGTTGTATACTAAGTAAGGAATGTTTTAAATACCAGAAACTTTTGGAGGGATGAGCATGCTGGCAGATGAAGACAGGTTCAGGATATTTACAGGAAACGCCAACCCGGATTTGGCCCGGGAGATTGCTGCGTACCTGGGTACTACCGTAGGTGATGCGGTCATCAACCGTTTTAACAACGGTGAGATTCAGGTTATGATTAACGAGAGCGTCCGCGGCAAGGACATCTTTATCGTCCAGCCGACCTGCGGCCCTACCGTGAACGACAATGTGATGGAACTGCTCATCATGGTAGATGCCTTTAAACGGGCCAGCGCCAACCATATCACGGCGGTAATCCCGTTCTACGGTTATGCCCGTCAGGACCGCAAGGCCCGGGGCCGGGAACCTATCACGGCCAAGCTGATGGCTGATCTGTTAGAGACAGCCGGCGTGACCAGGGTGGTTACCATTGATTTGCATGCGGCCCAGATTCAGGGCTTCTTTAACATCCCCTTTGACCATATGCCTGCCGGTCAGGTTTTGGCAGACTATATTAAAGAAAAGAATTTGCAGGACATGATCGTGGTGTCTCCCGACCTGGGTGGCGTCAGCCGTGCCCGCAAGACGGCAGAACGTCTCAGCTGCGGTATGGCCATTATTGACAAGCGCCGTCCGGAACCGGGCGTAGCCGAGGTCATGAACATCATCGGCAGCGTGGAGGGTAAGACCGCCATCCTGGTAGATGATATGGTAGATACGGCCGGCTCCCTGACGGAAGCTGCCCGGGCGCTGAAAAAATACGGCGCCAAGGAAGTGTATGCTTGCTGTACCCATCCGGTGCTGACCGATCCGGCCTTAAGCCGTATCTCTCAGAGCGAGATTAAGGAACTGGTGGTTACGAATACCATTCCCCTGCCGCCCAACAAGAAGCATCCTAAGATTAAGGTTCTCAGCATTGCGCCGATTTTGGCGGAGACCGTGCTGCGTATCTTTAACGACTGGTCTGTCAGCCAGCTGTTTGAAGAAGTTAACAAGAAGAAATAAAACGCAAGGCCTGCCCCGACTGCGGGCGGGCCTTTTTTGTAAGCGCCGGCGGCGTGTCTGCCGGCAGGTAAGGAGCAGATAGTTATGAAACTGATCGTAGGTCTGGGTAATCTGGGCCCCCAGTATAATGGTACCAAGCATAATATGGGGTTTGACGTGGCGGACGAACTGGCCCGCCGCTGGCACCTGTCTGACTGGCGGGAAAGCCGGGAGGCCCAGTATGTGGAATACCGGGCGCCGGAAAAGGTGTACCTGATCAAACCTACCACCTATATGAATAACAGCGGCCGGGCCGTGGGCGCCTGGGCACACTTTTTTAACATCTCGCTGGAGGACATTGCCGTCGTTCAGGACGATATGGACATGGCCATCGGCCAGACCCGCATCCGCAAGGGCGGTTCCCACGGTGGTCATAACGGTATCCGGTCCACCATCGCGGCCCTGGGTTCCGAAGATTTCCTGCGCTTTAAGATCGGCATCGGTCATCCGGACCATACCCAGGAAGCTGTCATCGGTCATGTGCTGCGTCCTTTTGCGGCAGCCGACCGGAAGGTTATTGACCAGAGCATCCAGGATATGGCCAGCGCGGTGGAGCTGTGGCTGCAGGGCGACCTGGAAACCGCCATGCAAAAATATAATAAGAAAGCTCCCAAGAAAGAAAAACTGGCGACTATTGCCTGCTTTGGTGATTC
>CAXYYS010000048.1:0-15258 GCA_964293585.1 uncultured Acidaminococcales bacterium | reverse complement strand
CGGACAGGGCGAACTGGCTGACGGCCGTCTGATGCAGACTAAACCCCTGGGACAAGCATCAACTCCTGCTTTTAGCAGTATGAACGCCGTGTGCCTGGGACATGGTGCCAATCCCCTCATCTATGTAACCGGCACCGAAAAAAGCGCAGCCAATGACACCTACAAGCTGGGGGTGTACACTCCTGACCTGCGGCTGCTTAAATTAACCGGTACGGATAAACCTGATAAGTTTATCGGCGGACCGGCCCTGCCTTTTTCTCAACTGGCAGTTACCGATAAGTATATCCTCTCCTGGAAATTCAGCTTCCAGCCCCGCATTCCCGCCCAGATTTGTCTCTGGGACCTGAATGGACGTTTTTTAGGCTCTCTCAGTGCTGCCAAAGTTTTAGGCGAAGGCTGGCAGCCAGTGGCTGTCACCTCCTGGGATGACCGTACTCTGATCCTGATTGGTGCCCGCCTCACCCACCAGGACAAACAACGTGTCCTAGAAGATAATCACTTCCATGAAATGCAGGTCTATACCTGGGAATATGCTTTCTTCCGGTTAGATGTAGGTTAAAATTTACTGCAGCCGGATACGCACAGGCACTCAAACAAAAAAATTAAGCTGATCCTAAATGGACCAGCTTTTTATTTGCGTAATTTTTGAGACTTTCAGGCCAAACCAAATTCTCCGGCAACATTTCTGACCGCTGCCGTCATCTTCTTTAATATTTTTTCCACGCTGTCAGGATATTAGAACCCTGCTCATACACATATTCACACTTATCCATGGTTTTTTTGATCAGATAAATACCCAGGCCACCAATTTTACGCTCATCGGCCTTTAATGTAGTATCTGGTTCCGGACTTTGCAAAGGATCAAAAGGGATACCCTGGTCTTTAAACCGCAACATAATTTGCCGCGCCGTCCGGTCTACCTCGCAGGTAAAAGTTGCCGTACCGCCAGGTTGCGTGTACGCATGGGTGGCAATGTTTACAAAGGCTTCTTCCACCACCAGCTCCAACTGCAACGCTATCGCCATGGAACAACCGGTTTCATCCAGCTGCTGATGCAGCAAGTCCTGTAGTATATCAACCTGTTCAGTTTGAGCCGGAACTGTTAATGTAGCCATCGTAAACCTTTCTTTCGCTGCCAATCGGCGGCGAAGCTGCTGTCAACTATTTTTCAATGGTTAAGATATCTGCAAAACCGGTCAGTTCAAAAACATCCAGTACCGCCGGGCACACATGACGCAATTTTAACACGCCCTGCTTATTCATCTTTTTCTGAGCCGTAAGCACAGTTCTGATGCCGGCGCTGGAAATATATTCCAAGCCGTCAAAATCCAGCACCAGCTCTTTAATATCCGGTGTCACGGCGTCAATCTCTTTACCCAGGTCTGGCGCTGTCACCGTATCCAGACGTCCGCTCACCACATAAGTTATCGTCTGTCCTGCCTGCGTCTTTGTAATCTTCATCTTCCTGCCTCCTAATTTATCTTAAAAATTTTACTTACCAATCATTAGTTTAATTATAGCACAACTATCTTTAAAAATGAATGTCCTACTTTACATCCGGCAGCAACGTTACTTCCAGATAGTTCATGCCGTTCTCGTAACGATGCCGTAGTTCCGGTGCCGTCTTTTGCACCAGCAGCAGCGCCAGTTCGTCGTTAGCGGCATCTGTGAGCGGATCATAGTCCGGTCCATCGTAACGCAAGGCAAATTCCAGGCGCAAATTCCTATCTGACCAGCCCAGATCCAGGGCTGCGTCAAAAGTTGCCGGCAAGTGGGGCAGCACACATTGCATGAACAGTTCCTCAAACAAACGTTGGGAGGCATCCCGGAAATGTTCCGGCACCAGGTTCTTGTGCATAAATTGGGCAATCTCGCTATTGATGCCCAGGAAGTCGAACTTTTGCGATTTGATATCCGCATGATACGGCTTTAACTGTTTAATAAAAATCCTGGTCCGTTCTTTCTGGGGATTGCCAAAAATCTGCTCCGGTGTGCCGTCCTCGTAAATCAGTCCCTGATCCATATAGAAAATCCTGGTGCTGATGTCCCGGGCAAATTTCATCTCGTGGGTGACGATCATCATGGTCATCCCTTTTTCCTTCAGGGCACGGATAACGGAAACCACCTCACCTACCATAGTAGGATCCAGGGCGCTGGTAGGTTCGTCAAAAAGGATGATTTCCGGGTTCATGGACAGGGTTCTGGCAATAGCCACACGCTGTTTCTGTCCGCCGCTGAGCTCATCCGGATAAGCAAAAGCTTTTTCCGCCATGCCTACGGATTCCAAAAGTTCCATGCCGTGGTCATAAGCTTCCTGCCTGGTCTTACCCAGCAGGTCCGTGGCTCCCAGCATCACGTTCTCGATAATCATCAGGTGGGCGAACAGGTTAAACTGCTGGAACACCATGCCCATCTTCTGGCGCACCTTGTTCAGGTCCACGCCAGCGGCCAAAATGTTCTGTCCATCCACATAAACCTCGCCCTTGGTAGGCAGTTCCAGACAGTTAATGCAGCGCAGGAGCGTACTCTTACCCGTACCGGAAGGCCCGATAATGCTGATGACCTCGCCCCGCTCAATCTCGCAGTTAATATCTTTCAGCGGCGTGACATTAGGATACGCCTTGCACAAATGTTTCACCGAAATCATGCTCATAATTTTACTCCTTTCAGAGTCCTGGGACGTTTCTTGGGATCAATCTTATATTCCAGATATACCAAGATACTGGTCAAACTCCAGGCCACCACCAGGTAAATCAGCGCCGTCACGATCAGCGGGAAGAAAGCCTCGTAAGTGCGGCTGCGGATGATATCACTCATCTTGGTCAGATCCTGGATGGCGATATAACCGACTACCGATGTCATCTTCAGCATGGAGATGAACTCACCCGTGTACACGGGCAAAATCTGTTTCAGCGCCTGGGGCGCCACGATCTTGCTAAAAGTCTGGAACTTGGAAAAGCCCATGGCATAAGCAGCTTCCCACTGGCCTTTAGCCACAGCTTCAATACCGGTACGCATCATCTCCGAAGTATAAGCGGCCATGTTGATGGCAAAAGCGATGATAGCCACGTAAATAGGATTGATGCTCGCCTTACCGAAGACGATGTAGTACATGATCATCAGGAAGACCACCAGAGGCGTTCCCTGCATGACCTTGACAAACACATACGCTAAGCTGCTACCCAGCTTGCTGCGGGAACGCCGCAGCAGGCAGACGCCAAAACCCAAGATCGTACCCAGGATAGCGGCGCACACGGTAATGAAAATCGTCGTCTTAAGACCGGCCAGGATCATCTTGTAGCGGTCTTCCACCATAAAGTTGCGGCGGAAACTTTCTTTGATTCCCGCCATAAAACCTGCTTCCGTGGCAGCGGCACTCTTCAGCCGCACCATGGCCACCAGACCGCCTGTATAATCCGGAGCACTGAACAGCATGCTCTTTTTACGTTCTTCTGTGATGGAGGCACAGCTAAAATAAATATCCACCTTGCCGGAAACCACGGCGGGAATCTCCGCGGCCAGGTCCATGTTCCGGCACTCCAGCTCATAGCCTGCATCCTGCAGGATACTCATCACCAGCGCCGTCTCAAAACCTATGATCTGGTTGTTTTTCACATAAACCATGGGCGGGCTGTCTGCGCTGACGGCAGCAATAACCTTACCCTTGCTGCCAGGTTTAAAGGCCGGCAGCTTTTTCAGGTCTTCATCCTTGCTAAACCAGATGGCTTCCAGCTTAGACGTATTACCATTCTGTTTATACCGTGCCAAGCCCTCATCCAGGATTTCCTTTAAGAAAGCTTTCTTTTTATTGATACCGATACCGTAAACATCTTCGGCTAAAGGCTTTTTTATGTAAGACACACCGGGGTTTTCCAGGGCGATCATCCTGGCAATGGGCTCGTCGCAGATAAACCATCTATCTTGCCCTGTTTCAATGCTGTCACGTAATCCGCGTAGCTGTTGTAATAATGTTGCGACGATTGGGGAAAATACTCTTTGGTGATAATATCCAGGATAGTACCGGTGATGGTACCCAGGGGCCGGCCGCTCAGTGCTTCCTGACTGGCATAGGTCAACTCAGGCGCGATTGCAGCAGATGTCTGCTGCACAGACCCACAACCATACAACATTATGCTGCTGATGAGGCCGAACACCAGGCCCAGCCATTTTCCAGTTACCATCTTTACCACACCTCAAATTTTAATCTCAGGAACAATCTTGCTGCCAGGGACAGCCGTTACCGCCTGCCCCTGCGCTTTTAGTTTTGTTTTAACTGCACGCCTGTGAGCGTCCGCTGACGTTTCTTGGGATCAATCTTATATTCCAGGTAGACCAGGATACTGGTCAAACTCCAGGCCACCACCAGATAAATCAGCGCTGTCACGATTAAGGGGAAGAAAGCCTCGTAAGTGCGGCTGCGGATGATATCGCTCATCTTGGTCAGATCCTGAATGGCTATGTAACCGACTACCGATGTCATCTTCATCATGGAGATGAACTCGCCCGTGTACACGGGCAGGATATGTTTGAGCGCCTGGGGCGTCACAATCTTGATAAAGGTCTGCACCTTGGAGAAGCCCATGGCATACGCCGCTTCCAACTGTCCCTTATCCACGGCGTCAATACCGGTGCGCATCATCTCCGAGGTATAAGCGGCCATGTTGATGGCAAAAGCGATGATGGCCACGTACATCGGATTGATGCTCAGCTTGCCAAAAACGATATAGTACATGATCATGAGGAACACCACCAGCGGCGTACCCTGCATGACTTTTACAAAAATCTTGGCCGCGGTGCTGAGTAACTTCTGCTTTGAACGACGCAGCATGCAGACGCCAAAGCCCAGGACCGTACCCAGGATAGCAGCAAAGATGGTAATGAAAATGGTAGTTTTTAGTCCGGCCAGTACCATCTTGTAACGATCTTCCACCAGGAAATTGCGGCGGAAACTTTCTTTGAGCCCCGCCATAAAGCTACTTTCTGCCACCGGCTGTATGGTTTTCCTTACCACGGCCACCACACCACCGTTATAAGTAGGCTCACTAAAGAGCAGGCTCTGCTTACGTTCCTCCGTGATGCTGACTGCACCAAACATAAGGTCCGACTTATGAGCTACCACGGAAGGAATAGCAGCGTCAAAATTCATATTCTGCAGCTCTACCGTGTAGCCGGCGTCCTGCAGGATCTGGGTGACCAGGGCCGTCTCATAGCCCACAATCTTACCGTTACGGACATAAACCATCGGCTCGCTTTCCGCAGCCACGGCACAACGGATCGTGCCTTTGCTGCCGGTCTTGGCCGCCGGCATCTGCTTGGCCTTTTCATCACTGCCAAACCAGATTTGATCTAACTTCTTTAAAGTCCCGTCCTGTTTATAACGCTTCAGACCTGCATCCAGAGCCGCCTTAATCTCAGGTCTGTCCTTGCTGATGCCTACACTATATTGTACCTTAACCACCGGAGCGTGGATATAACCCAGTTCGGTGTCTTTGCTGGTCATGTTCCGGGCCACGGGTTCATCATCGAAGAAGCCTTCAATCTTGCCACTTTTTAAAGCTTCGATACAATCGGCATAGGTATTGTACTGACTATAAGTAGATTTAGGCAAAACATTTTTGGTCACAGCTTCAAAGATGGTTCCGGTCAACACCGCTACCGGTTTGCCGTTCAATGCCGCCACCGTCTTATAGGTCAACTGGTCCTGAGGAGATGTCGTCCCCGCAGCCGCAGCCATACCGGCGGCTGCTTTCCTGACCACCAGCACCAGACCGCTCTTATAATCAGATTCGGAGAAGAGGAGGCTCAGCTTACGTTCCTCGGTAATGCTCACGGCGCCAAAAAGCACCTGGGCTTTGCCGCTGGCAACGGAAGGAATGACAGCGTTAAAATCCATGGGCTGCAGCACCACGGTGTAACCGGCGTCCTGGAGGATGTCGGTTACCAGGCTGGCTTCGTAGCCCACCACTTTATCATTGGCAATATAGGCCAGAGGCGCATTTTCTGCCGCCACGGCGCAAATTACTGTACCCTTGCTGCCGGTCTTAGCTGCCGGCATCACTTTTAGACTGTCGTCCGAACCGAACCAGATCTGGTCCAGCTTTTTTAAAGTACCATCCTCTTTATATTTCTTGATGCCTGCATCCAGAACTTGTTTTAAATCCGGTCTGCTCTTACTGATCCCGATACCCAGCTGGTCCGGCATCACCGTTTCTTTAAGATAGCCGATCTCGGGATTGGTACGCTGCATCTCCCGGGCCACGGGCTCGTCGCACAAAAAGCCTTCCACTTTACCTGTTTTTAAGGCTGTCAGGCAGTCCGTATAAGTATTGTAATAATTGTGAGGAGACTTTGGCAAATATTGCTCCGTATACCGGTCCAGCAACATGCCCGTTACCACGGCCATGGTCTTGCCCTTAGCCTCGGCAATGGACTTGTAAGCCAGATCCGAGTTATCGGCAGCCTTAGCATTTGTACTGCCGGCAGCCGCTTGGGCATCTGTCCCCGCCCATTCCGATTTACGAATCATCACGGCGGCATAACTGGTGCAGTAAGGTTTGCTGAAAGCAATCTTCTGCAGCCGTTCCGGTGTCTCATTCAGATTGGCCAGAACCATATCCACTTTTTCTGTTTCCAGAGCCGCCACCAGGGAATCATAGTTCATAATCTTAAACTCCGGCCGCTTACCCATGGCCGTAGCCAGACGCCAGGACAGTTCGATATCGTAACCGGTCAATTTATTGTTGACCACATAAGTCCATGGTGGCACCAAACCGCTGGTACCGATGGTTAAAACAGGCAGGGATTTATCATCCTTCACCACGCCCGCCGGCAGCTGCTGCACTTTTTTCTCCAGCCAGCGTACTTTCATATCCGGCAGGGTCCCGTCCGCCTCTAACTTGTCCAATAGGGCATTAACTGTCTGTAAAAGTTCCGTATTTTTCTTATTAAGGCCAATACCGATCTTATAGGTACCATAATTTTGGGGGAGAAGCATCATTTCCGGCATGTTACGGATAGCAATCTCCATGATGTCCCTGTCATAGGCCACCGCGTCCACCTTTTTGCTGCGCAGGGCCTCAAAGGCATCCACATCTACCATAAACATCTGGAGATGACTCTTGTTAAAAGCCTCATGACTTTCCATCTCGGAAGCGCTGCCCTGGCCGACCCCGATAGTCACTTCCGGCTTATTAAGATCCTGCAGGCTGGTAATTTTTTTCTCCTGCGTACCGCCGCAGCCAAAAAGCAGGCCGGTGGCCACTATTACAAGCAGGCCTAACAGGAGGTGCCGTATAAAATGTCCTCTTGCCGGTTGCTCCGGCTTTTTTGTTTCCATATTTATCCCCCTTTAGTTCTGTCGTACGGCTAACATAGTGATATCGTCTGCCTGCTCAGCGTCCCCGGAAAATTGTTTGACATCCGCCAGCACCAGCTCTAACAACGCTTGCACATCTTCCGTAGATCTGGTCTGTAAAAGTTTCAGGAGGCGCTCGTCTCCGTATAGTTCTTCTTGTTCATTCACGGCTTCGGTAACACCGTCAGTATATGTATAGAGTATATCACTTTTAGCAAGGTGTGTGGTCTTTAATTTATAATGCTGCTCCTCAATACATCCCATAGGCATTCCAGAACGCTCGGAGAGCCAGGCATAAGTCCCGCCATGCTTGAGTAAAGGTTTATTATGACCTGCGTTCACAAATTCCAGGGTCCCCGTCTTATAATCAAGCAGCCCGGCAACTGGGTAAAAGGTCCCGGACTCACCCACCAGCACAATATTGCCGCCAAAAATCCGGCAGTGATGCCGGCAGGGGCGCCAAAGACCAGTGCCGCGCACAAAGGCGCCATATCCTGGATATTATCCAGAGCATCATTAATGGATAGTCCCAGTTGCAGGATGCCCAACGACAGAATAGCAAAAAGCGCGCCCAAAAATAGCTGCCGGGACAACTTTGTCCAGGCCTCCACTCCAATAACGCGCTGCCAATAATACAACAAATTTACTACTAACACCAAAACTATGGCTGCTGCCAGCATCCTGCCCGTCAAAAGCGTTATCTCCATAGCGCCTCATCACTTCTTTAAATCTCTTTCTTGAGCGTTTCCTGCTTGAGCATACCCACGGAATCAGCCACGATACCCAGCCCGGCCATACCGCTCCAGACACTGGTAGCAGTACCTTTAAAGTCCAGCAACTGGTCTAAAGGGATGGCCAGCACCAAAGCTTCCATAGGAATACCTAACTGTAAACACAAAATGGTCAGACTGATCACATCGCCGCCGGCGGAAGACGGTTGCCCAGCCATGGACAACATTCCGGACATGATGATAGCCACCAGCAGCCAGGAAGGATTAATAGGCACACTGTACATCTCGGCCATGGTCAGGGAAAGTACCATGTAAGCAATGGCCGCTCCCGGTTTGAACATAGCCTGCATCAGGGGAATTCCTAAATCAGTTAATTTCTGGGAGATACCCAGTTCCTTGTTACAGCAGTGGGAATTACTGCTAAACGCCGCTGCGGAAGAACCGGTGGAAAAAGCAATAATATATGTAGGCAAAAGTTTTTTTAAAATCAGGCTGGGGGAAACATGACCTTTATAGGCCAACCGAAGGGTAAAGTAAATCTGCACCAAAAATTCCACGCCCCACGCCAGGAGAAAAATTTTCAGGAGCAGGGATGTAGGAATATTGATACCGCAGATAATCATGTTCAGCACACAGACAAAGACAATGTACGGGGTCAGCACGCTGACGCTGTTCATACCTGTTAAGACGATATTATTAATCTGGCCCACATCCGTGAGCACATTTTCTGTCTGCTTACCCAGCATGAGCATGATAATCCCCGAACACACGGCCAGGAAAATAATCTGCAGGGAGTTCCCTTTTAAGAACGGGGAAGCAATATCTCCGGGTACAATATCCAGGAGCAGTTTCCACAACTGCTTGACAATACCGGTGCCGTTCACTGCGCCGTAGAAATCCACCGGATAAAACCACAAGGCTACCACCATAGTCGCCACCAGCGTAACAAAAGTCCAGAGCAGCGCCCGGCCTACCAGTCGCTTACCCACCGTACTTAAAAAAGCCATATCGCCGATACCAACTATCCCCCAGAGCATGCTGAAGAAAATGATAACGCCGCCTAAAAGCCCCATCAGACGCATGAAAGCATCAAACAATGGTGTCAAGATATCCTGAGACAGGACCCGCAGGCTCAGCGGATCTACTATCTGCAGGCAGAACTCTCCGATAATCACGGCCAGGACGATGGAAATCACCAGCGGGATAACCGGATTCAGCTTTTTGCGGCGGGGCTGCAGCACCAGCCTGTTCACACCGTTATCGTAATAGTAAGCAGGCGACAATCCCAGATTAGCCAGCAGGTTCTCGGAGATGCTGAGGTCGCTAAACTCGGCGTCCGCTTTTTCGTAAGGGTTTACTCTTTCTCCCACCACCTGCAGCTCTACAAAAGGACGGCCCAGACGCGTACCCCCGGTGACAGCGCACACAGCGTTCTCCGACAATCGTACCTGCCACTGCCACAACACGTCTTCCACGGATAGGCAGAGCCTGAGGATTTGTTTTTGATCTACGTCTATCTCTTGTAGATAGTCGTGCAATTTAGTGGAAATTACATCGATATTTGCATTGGTTAATGCCCAATTACCATGAAATTTTTGCACGGGACTTCCCCCCATAACTCTTACCATTCCGCTCATTTTATATTTGCAAAAATTAAGATTAAAAATACATTCTTACCAATAATAATAAGGTAAATAGCTCTGAAAAGCAAGAAAAAGTTACAGGGGTGGAAAAATATGTTAAAATTAAAAAAAGCTTATACTTTGCCTAATTTTGCTCCGCTTGAGACCGTAAAAATAACTATTCCAGGAGGCGACGCTTATGAACCTGCGTGCAGAGGCCCTAAAAATTATGGAAGATGCCCTGGCGGCAGTCCAGCCGGAAACAGCTGTGCGTCTAGCCCTGAAAGGTTTACACCTCCATCCGGACGGCAAACTGCTGTTGCTGGCCGTAGGTAAAGCTGCCTGGAAGATGGCCCGGGCCGCACAAGAAGAACTGCCAGAAATGATCAGCAACGGTCTGGTTCTTACTAAATATGGCTACCTCTTCGGACCGCTGCCGGGACTGACCTGCCTGGAAGCAGGGCATCCCGTCCCGGATGCCCAGTCTTGTGCCGCCACGGAACAAGTCTTACAACTGGTGCAAAACCTTACTTGCCATGACACGGTACTTTTTTTACTTTCCGGCGGTGGCAGCGCCCTTTTAGAAAAACCACTTGTCAGCTTAGCCGAGCTGCAGGATATTACGCAGCAGCTTTTAAACTCCGGCGCGGCAATCCGGGAAATCAACACCATCAGGAAGAGATTATCCTCTGTTAAAGGCGGCAGGCTAGCTTTAGCATGTGCACCGGCTCATGTCTTTACCGTGGTCCTTTCAGATATTCCCGGTGATCCGTTGGACATGATTGCCAGCGGCCCCGCTTATCCTGATAGTTCTACCTGTGCCCAGGCTGTCCGTATCGCTCAAAAATATCACCTGCAGCTGGCTGCTACCGTCTGGGACCTGCTGCGCCAGGAAACACCCAAGACGCTGGCTAACGTAGAAACACATGTTACCGGTAATGTACAACATTTGGCAGAAGCCGCCGCAGCAGCCTGTGCCAGGTTAGGCTACCGGTCCCGGATCCTGACTACCACTCTAGATGGGGAAGCTCAGGCTGCAGGACGTTATCTGGCTGCCCTGGCCCGGGAGCAGTATGCGCAGCAGCAGAACCAGGCCTTTATCTGCGGCGGAGAAACGGTAGACAAAGTGACAGGCACCGGCAGGGGCGGCCGCAATCAGGAAATTGCCCTCAGTGCCGCCGCCGGAATTGCCGGTCTCCGGGATACGACTATTTTCAGTTTTAGCAGTGACGGCACCGATGGTCCTACTGATGCCGCCGGCGGTTTCGTAGACGGAAACACTGCCGCCAGTTTACAGCAGGCCGGTCTGGATCCAGCTGCTTATTTGCGCAACCATGATTCCTATCACGCTTTAAAGAAAATCGGGGCTCTGCTCCAAACGGGACCAACCGGTACGAACGTCAACGACCTGAGCATCCTTTTGCTAAAAAGAGGGCGCAGACTTAACGCTGTCCCGCCCTCATAACTAAATCTTGACTTAAAAAAGTGCACCTCCATGTTATTTTATCAAACATGCGGGGTGCACTTCCATTTCTGCAGCTTTTCTTAGGATGCTATCTTACCCGGCCTTAGGGTTGTTGCCACAACTATCCAGACCAACCTTAATTTTTCCGCACGGCCAGCATGGTAATATCATCGGCCTGCTCAGCAGTACCGGCAAATTGCTTCACATCCGCCAGCACATTTTCCAACAGCTCTTTTACATCTTCCGTGGGATGAGCATTCACAAACTCCAGCAACCTGGGATCGCCATACAGTTCCTTTTTCTCATCCACAGCTTCGGTAACACCGTCAGTATATGTATAAAGTATATCACTTTTAGCAAGGTGTGTGGTCTTCAATTTATAATGTTGCCCGTCAATACATCCCATAGGCATTCCAGAACGCTCGGAGAGCCAGGCATAAGTCCCACCATGTTTGAGTAAAGGTTTGTTATGACCTGCATTCACAAATTCCAGGGTTCCCGTCTTATAATCAAGCAGCCCGGCAAAAACGGTGACGAACATATTCTCTTCATTATTCTCGCACAGGGCATCATTCACCTTGTTAAAAGCAGTAGCCAGGTCCGGTTCGCTCAGGATATGATTCTTAATCTGGGTCCGGGCCGTCATCATGAACAGTGCTGCAGGAATACCTTTACCGGACACATCTGCCATGACAAAGGCCAGCTTATCGCCTACCAGGAAGAAATCATAAAAGTCGCCGCCTACTTCTTTGGCGGTGTGCATACTGGCATAAATATCAAAATCATGCAGGTCCGGCCAGGGCGGGAACACCGCCGGCAGTGACGAAGTCTGAATAGCCCTGGCAAATTCCAGCTCGGCGTCAATGCGGGCCGCCGCATCGGCAATAGCTTTCTTCAGGGCCTCCACCGTACTGTTAATACCATCCGATAAGATCGCGAATTCCTGATAATCCTGTACTCTAACCTTTTCATCCAGCTGCCCTTTGGTAATATTGCCCAGGGAATGATTAATCGTAAAAATATTCTTCACCAGCGTGGTCTTGAGCAGCATGCTGATGAGCAGATAAATCAAGGCAAACAGGGTCAGATACAATGCGCCGTCCCACACCAGCATAGCGTTCCGGCGGGCATAAGCTTCTTTTTGAGGATAAAAAGCCACCAGGGTATAGTCCTCGTGCTTATCATACCCGGCAATGACCGGCTGACCGTTTAACTTCATGTTAAAAAATCCGGTATCGCCTTTATCAAAAGTACCTTTATCCAGGCCCAGTAAAATATAATTCTGGTCCCGCAGCTTCTGGTCCGTAGCGCTTTCGATATTACCATAATTATCCAGGAGCACCACCGAACCCGTCTCTCCAATCGTATACCCTGTTAACAGATTACGGGTAGAAGCAGCATTCAGATAGCGCTGATATTCGTTGGCCGGAAAACGTACCTGTACGATACCTGGCTGATCAGGACGAGAGATACCCACACTTTTCACATAGCCTTCCGTCCGGTCCACGCTGGCCCTGATCTTTTCATTCACAACCTTGTCATGGTCATGAATCAGGGGCAGATACTGCCTGGTAGCTTCATGTTCCGCAAAATTAAAATTACCTATATATTTACTGGGATAGCTGGCTACCACCATACCCGTGTCATCCGTGATATCGACACCCAGGAGGCCGTAATTTTTTACGGTACGCTCCAAAAGGTTCATATCAAAGGTTAAGCGCGGCTGCAGTTGCAACAGTAAACCAAAAGTTTCTGCCTTATTAATCAAATCTTCATCCAGCCGCTGCTTGAGCAAAGCATTTTCACGGTAGGAATGCTGCGTCTGGTCACAAAGATAACTCAGTTCACGGGCAATGATGCCATGCGCATTATCTATGGCCTGACGCGTCTGCATGGTATAAGAAATGGCAAAAGTGACCACTAAAGCCGCCACCATCAGGTAAAAAAGCCGGGTATGAAATACAGTTGTAATAGACTGTTTTTTCTCCATAGCACACCTCAACAACTATTCAGATTATGCTCCGACTGCCTCGTTTACTTTATTGCCAGGTCTCTAAAAATTTCAGATAGGATACCTCATCCTCCGGAACACTGACCTTACCGTTAATAATATCCTGGGTCAGCGCCCTGGTCTCCCGTAAAACATGATACGGCACCAGTTCGTTTTCCAAAGGCAGACCCGTGGCGCCCGTAGCTAGTCCCTGCTTAGAGGTTAAATCATAATCATCCGCAGCCAGATATGCCTTAACCACGTTACTAATAATCCGTTCCAGATTTTTTAAGACCGAAGTCACTACCTGTTCCGGAGCTAAAGCACTCTGGTCCACATCCACCCCGATAATAAATTTCTTTTGCGCTTTAGCCTCTTCAATAGCACCTAAGCCGGATAATCCAGCTGCCTGAAAGACAATATCGCAATCCTGGGCGTATAAATGCTTGGCCACCTGGATCCCGGCCGCTTTTTCAAAATATGTATTAGCATATTGTACCAGACAGGTCACCGACCGCTTTTGTTCCCGGGCCGCATAGATCACTCCAGCCTGATACCCGTAGCAGAACTTATTCATAACTGTACCGGGAACGCCACCTAAGAAACCTACCTTGCCCGTTTTGGTCATGCGCCCAGCAATATAACCCGCCAGCATGGCGCCTTCCTGGCTCTCTACATTAATGCCTGCCAGATTCGACAGTTCCACCTGGGGTTTATTATCTACCACTACAAATTTAATACGCGGATACTTTTTGATAACCTCCGCCACTTTCTGGTCCTTAGCGCTACCATGTCCGGCCGTAGTATAAATAATCAGGCCAGGATTCGTACCGGCCGCCTGTTCCAGCAAAACTTCCAGCGGTTTCCCGTCAGGGTTAGCCAGTGCCTGCACCTGTGCCTGCAGATTAAAATGCTCCAGGGCATGCCAGCAGGATTGGTTAAACCCACCATCTTTCACAGTCTTGCCTTCCATAACCAGATAGATTTTTTTATTTACCCCGTCATTAGAAAGACTATTCACGAAGGCATTATTGGTCCATAACAAAAAGAACCCCGCTGCCAGGGCAATGAGAGCGCCTAGAAAATAATTGCGTTTCATCCGTGTTCACCCCTTCTGTGCAACATGGGCCTTACTAAATAAGCTGATCTTAACCTTACCAAGCCTGGTTCACTATTACAGGCCTGCTGAATTTAATCTTTCTGCGCGCACATAGCGGCAGCTTCGTCGTATTTATCTGTAATGTCCTTATCTGGTTCCTTATCCATGATACTTACCACATAAATAGCAATACAGGACAGGATAAAGCCCGGCACAATCTCGTACAGACCTGTAAAGGCCATCAGGTTCTTCCATAATAAGACGGTAACGCCGCCTACCACGATACCGGCAATGGCACCGTTAGCCGTCATGCGTCTCCAGAAGAGGGAGAAGATGACCAGGGGACCGAAAGCCGCGCCAAAACCTGCCCAGGCATAGGCCACGATAGTCAGGATCATGCTGTCCGGATCCAGGGCCAGAATCAGGGACAGGGCAGAAACCACGACAATCATGGCTCGAGACACCATAACCAGTTCCTTATCATCTGCCTGAGGCCTGATTAAAGTCTTATAAAAATCGGTGGTAAAAGAAGAAGCGGCAACGAGAAGCTGGCTGTCCGAGGTACTCATGATAGCGCCCAGGATACCGCTGGTCACGATGCCGGCAAAAAACGGATTGTAGAAAATAGAACTCATCTTCAAGAACACTGTTTCGGCAGCACCGCCCTGAAGCACATCGCCCAGATACACCCGGCCTACCAGACCCACACTGACAGCCATGGACAAGGAGATGATAACCCAGGTCATGGCAATACGGGTCGCCTGTTTAATATCTTTAGGCGACTGGATGGCCATAAAGCGCACCAGGATATGCGGTTGGCCAAAATAGCCCAGTCCCCAGGCCAGCAGAGAGATAATAGCCACAAGACTCAGTTCCTTGCTGGTCGCCTCGGTGAACATGCTGAAATAGTTAGGATTGATGCTGCTGAGACGGCTGATGGTCTCGCCTACACCGCCCAGCTTATAAGCTGCGGTAACAGGCACCACCAGCACGGAGA
>CAXYYS010000047.1:0-15432 GCA_964293585.1 uncultured Acidaminococcales bacterium | reverse complement strand
AGAGCAGCGGCCTCCGGAGCCGTGTGCGAGAGTTCGATTCCCTCCGGGCGTACCAAACTAATCTTATAGTCGAACACCAATGTTTCATTATTGGCAAAACTTTAATAGTACGAATACCAATCTAAAAATCCGGAGAAAGTATGGTAAAAATGGGTTTTTATGATGAAGAACACAAAAAAAGAATCACAAAATTAGAATCAATCTGGGGAACCCTTCACGATCTTTCAAAGCTTGCCGATGAATACGGTATAGAAGACATATTTCAAGATAACGGTGCTAAGATATTACAACAACTAATATATCTAAACATGAAAGCTTTGCCGGGAAGAGAAGGCAATGATGCTAAATCTATAAGTGGCACAGAATGGGAAATGAAATCCATCAACATAGAGACAAGCGCATCAGGATTCAGCACCAACCATCATACTACACAAAAGATTATTGATAAATATAGAAAAGTTCCTTGGTCATTTGCAATATATGAAGATATAAAATTAATAGAAATATATATCATGACACCTCAAATGCTAGAACCAATGTATCAACATTGGGAAGAAAAATTAAAAACAAAGGAACATCTAAACAACCCAAAGATACCAATTTCTTTCGTAAAAAAATATGGGATAAAAGTTTATCCCATAAATTCTGAAACACCTTATGATCCAGACACAATCAATAAGAAAGTTTAAATTTTAATATTTTTACCACTCATAATTTCATTGTAAGCTTTTAATGCCAGTTCTGGAGAATCAACAAACCGTAAAACAGATCCAGCAACATAATCCAAAGAAAGATCAAACCCCATCCATCTACGATTCAACCTTTCAGCAACTTCACCGGTGGTATTACTACCACTAAAAATATCAACGACTAAATCATCCTCATCAGTCAAAAACTTAATAAAAAATTCAGGCAATCCTGCAGGAAATCTTGCAGGATGTCTTTTTATATTACAAGTCTTACAGTGCCTAAGGTACATCCCATTACTATCAGTATTAGAAATTTGAAGCAAATTTGGTGGTATTGCTCCACCATTATCTTTAGTCCACGAAGCTTTTCCTAAAACATGACCAGACGGCCTAATAGTACCTTCGCTTTTAACAAAGTTTTCCGGATGCTTAAAAAGCTTCTCCATTCTACTTGAATATGGCGCTAAAACATTACGAATATCAGCTTTACAGTTAGGAGTCTTGCAAAGCCACCAAACAGTATTAACAGAAGTTTTCGCACGAATTTTACGTTTGTTAACCCACTCAATAGGCGCCGGTAAAGCACCAGGATTATGCCAATAAAACGGTTGGGCTAAACGAAAACCAATATCATCACAAAACTTAATAAGAGTCCTAAACTGATACAAACTATAAATGGGTACCCCTTTTTCATAAGCCCCGCCAATATCAATTACAAAACTACCGGTATCTTTAAGTTTACTATAAACCAACCTTGCAGACTGGCATAGCCAATTAACATAATGTTCCTGCGATTCATTACCATAAGCCTTTTGCCGTTGCAGCGCAAAAGGTGGACTTGTAATCACAAGATCAATACTATTATCCAATAGATTATTCATCAAAAGTAAAGAATCTCCGCAAAGGCATTCACCTAAACGAGTAGTATAACCAGACACAACATTTTTCATATTATATAAAAACCTCCAGATAGTCTATTTATTATAACACATATAATTAGAAGATTTGTATCAATTTATATAATTTATACAAGTGCTAAACGTATCAAAAATCACAATAGATGTTCATCATCAGGCTGCTTGCTTCTTGATAACCGTAAGGATTTATGGGGTCCTTTTTCCTTGCTTATTTCCAGCAAGCTGCGAGCCCTGGACTGGATCACTTTTTCCAGGACGGCCAGGGATGCTTCCGAGATATTGCAGGCAGATTCAGGATGCCGCTTAAACTTAAAATTAACCAGCTTTCTCAGGGCCGGGATATGCCGCGGCTGGACGAACCACTTGGCAGCGGTATCAAAATTTAGGAATTTCCCGGACGGGGATTGTTTGATCAGGGCGGGTACATCATCTTTGTATTTCTTAAAATTGGCAACCGCCTCGTTGCACAAAAGGGAATAACCGTTGTCAAAGATTGGCGCCGGCCGCAAGAACCTGCCCGTATTGTTATCGACAAGGAAACCAAAGTTCCCCAGGTGCCGGTCCTTGTTCAGGATCAGGGAATCAAGCACCATCATGTCCTCATACTTTTCAAGGCCGAAAGCATTAGCCAGATCTACATGATAGGCTATGTCCGATTCGTCCCTGTTATCTATATCCACATGTAAGGCCTTGAAATAGGTATAAGCATCCACAAAACCAATATCCTCACTGGTGAAAAGCTTGCAAAGGCATACGGTCTCCTTTGACTTATCTTCATGGTTAAACTCTTCCAGGTTATAACTTATATGCTCAATTCCCATGGCTGCCGCAACTTGGGCGGCATAAAATTCGGACGTGGCCTGGTTCCTGTTATCCGAGTTACTGAAGAAGCTATCCCCTTTCATCAAGTAGATGCCGTCCGGCCGGTTAAGCCAGCATTTCTTCTGCGCACCGTTGGATGTCACCTCTGGGGATGTTATCAGCCCGGATATCTTATGGGAATAACCGGTAAAGGCAACTTGCGCCAGGAGCGTGTTAAAAGGATGCCGGTACAGGTTGCAGGACGACCATTTTGTGGGAGCTATGTCGTTGTCAATCCAAAAAGAATCATTCAATGAAAGCGCGTGCGTGATATCCACGTATTTAAGCGGATTATGGCTGTCGTCAATGGAATCAAAGACTTTTTCGATGAAAGCCCTGTTCCTTGGGGCCTTGCGTTTCTTGATCCATTCCAAAAGGTTGTTGTTATTAAAACCGAACGGGGCGTTCTTGGGAAACAGGTCGCTGTGCTTATCATGCACCTTGTCTATCCCCAGGAAATAAACCGTTTCAGAAGTACCAAACCCTGTCTTAACGGTACTGTAAAGGGTAAACTCTATCAGGGCTGTATCCTTATTCATCAATTTGTAATGATTCAGTAAAACCTTGTCCATATAAGCCTCCGTACCGATATTAAGGATATTATAGCATAATCGTAATTATTTCAAATATTGCAAGACGGCCTCGTAAATGGCATAACCTGCACCCTGCAGGATGGCCAGGATAAGCAGATATTGTAAGTTGGCAAACAAAATGCAGAGAACTACCGTCCAATAAAACCCCTTCCAGGAAAAAGGAATACCAAAAGCGGTAATCCCCAGATAATAGAGGACAGATCCAAAGATAATTGGACTTAGGCAATGAGATAATACGCTTTTTAAAATAACAAATAATGCAACTAATAGACTCTTGACCAATATTAATAGAGAGCTTAAAACAGAATCTTGCTCAACTTCAGGCTCCTGGTCCTGTGCCGTGGCAGTTTGTGCTTTGTTAAAAAGCATATCCTCATCAATCTCATAATCGGCCATGAGCTTGTAAGCTTCAGCTTTGGCATTACGGGCTTCACCAGGTAAAGAATTTTTCTCAGCAAACACCAATAATTTTTCAATCTTATCAATAACAGCATCACGCGCCATGACTTCTGTCATAATCACACCTACTTTTTACGTTCCTTAATTAAATACTTACGATCTGCAGCAGGTATGATTACATTCTCTACCGGTTCACCGTAAGAAACGACGTCAAGCTTTTTCCCAAGAGGGGCCAGGATCTTTACGACCGTATCAACATTGGGGCTGTTAACTCCCTGTTCCATACGGTTAATGATTGGCTGGGCCACTCCGGATAATTCTGCTAACTTATACTGGCTTAATCCCTTAGATTCCCGTAACTTTTTCAGCTTTAAAATAAACTTTTCTGTTTCTTTGTTAACGCTCATAATTACGCCACCTTTCTGCTTATATTATACTAAAAAGTATAGCTCTTGTCAATACTAATTCGTATATATTTATAAAAAAACAAGGGGAAAAATGTTGTTTTTAAATATAGAAAAGAACGTTTCATATAACAAAAAAGCCCACTATTTAGCGGGCTTTCAAAACAAAAAATAAAAAAGGGAAAAATGTTGTTTTTGAAATAAATTTATACTATAATTCAGCACCAAGTTGATTAGAACTATCCCTAGATTTTGGCACTAATGCCAAATTTTTTTTAGGTTTATCGTCCATCTTAGACTGTTCAATAGTTTTTAAATATACCCTTTCCTTCTCCAAAAGGAACTTACAAATCTTATTCGCATCCGCAGCTGCCCTAAAAATTTCATTAAAATCTTCTTTTAAAGGAGCAAGCCAGGATTGCATGTATGCAGCGCCCATCTTTTCAACATAAGACAAACGATCAATACCCACTTCTGTACATAGCATAATTGAACCAAGTTCAGCACGAAGTTCTTCCTTAGCATAACCAGGAGAACCAAAAGAATTAGAAATATCCCTTTTTAACCTGCTGGGATGGCCGGTAGAATGGCTTAACTCATGAAGCACGGTACTATAATATTCTTCCATGGCCGGGAACTGATGAAGGGCCGGCAAATGAATATCATCAGTAGAAGGCCGATAAAACGCCGAATCACCACCGTCATGATAAACGGTTACGCCAGAGGCTTTAATCACCGTCTCAGCACGCTCACAAGGTTTCCAGGTACGTTCTGGTTGTTTATAAGGTTCTAATCCTTCAACCTGTTCAGCATTAAACAGGTAATCAAACCCATGATATACACGTGATTTCTTCTTTTCCTTATCATCCTCAGAGTCTTCATCCTCTTTATCATCAATCAAACCTTTCTTTTTAGCTTTATATCTTTTTTCCTCATCAGGATTACGCCAAACTTCAATACGGGTACACTTAGCCCCTTTTTTAACATGAAGATTTAACTTCCTGGCCTGATTAAATGTAAGCCACCGCGGATCTTCATAATGATTTTCAGCAGCAGCCATAGCTAGTATACAAATATTTATTCCTTGATAATGAACACTTTCCTTGGCTTCAAGATTATGAGGAAATATACCGGTAGACCATGGACGTATCCAGTCTAACTTACCAGACATAATTTGCTCAATAATCTTATTCGCAATTTCCTTATGATATTCATCAACCTTTTTGATTTGCTTGGCAATATAATCATTCATTCACATCACCAGCTTCCGGATCACTATCTTCCGCTACCTCGCTATCGGTAATTCCTTCATCAATAAAATAACCATATTTAACAGCATCCTCTAAGCTAAATTCAACCTCATCCTTCATAATGGAATACCTACCTTTCTATACTTAATTCATCAGACTTAACAGCTTTAGACTTAACCTTCAAATTTGGTTTTGCAAAAATACCTTTTTTATCAAGATAATCATCCCTAAGAGCCCTAAACTTCTTATCATCAATCGAATATTGAAAATCAATGTCACGAAATTTTTTAAAGGCCCCCTTCCATTGATTAGTAAACTGTAAATCATAAGAATAGAACGATATCGTCTGGGCCTTAGAAGACCCACGGCCATATTTCTCCACACTCGCAACATAAATATCATTAAATGCCTTTTTCAAATGCGAGTATAAATCATCCTGGAACTGGTCAATATGACAATTTTCCCTACCTTTGCGAGCAATAGCTTTTAAATATTTAAGGATAACGCGGTCAGTGACCTTATCAAAAGCCTTCTGAAGCTTTTCATCACAGGCAACCTCTAATTTCTTACTGATACTATCAATATTCTCATCAGAAGACATCAGTCCCGCCCCCTATCTTCTTTAATAATATGAGTCTTAAGCTTTGTATTGCCCCTAGTCTTATCATGGAAAGCCACCTTCCGACAAGAAACATATTCTTCCGGAAATTTTACCGTAGGAATTTTATCCGCTTCGACAACAATCTTCCACAGGTTATCATTTAAAAATTTACGATATTCCTTCTCTGTCTCAAAACTATCAAGCTTATTATTATCGTCAATTCGGAACAACTCATGCGTAGGATCAAACCCTCGGCCGCCAAACGCCATTTCCAAAACCTCAAGCTTGGACTTATCCTCTAAAACACTATCAAGGTAATCCATATAAAACGCATCAAAAGACTTTAAACTCTCATTTTCATTATTTACGACACGAACAACATCGCAAATATCAAACTTGCCCCTATCAGACATATCCTTTAACTTGTGTAACGGCATATCTTCTGCATTTTCCCTGGGTGCCAGCGGTAAAGACTTATTATTAATCGCGTTCATCATTCTCGCCCCCGTTCCACACCTAAACCATGACTACCAGACTTGCGAAGCTTCAAATCATGTTTTATCTCATGCCTATCTGGCAAGATCCGATAATTCTTACCTGGTTCAACTTCAAAAACAACCGCATCCGGCTCATGTGGTTTTTTATCCAACAGTTCGCCATTTTTTTCACACGCATATGCATCAAAATGACCATCTTCACGACTCTCATCAGTAAACGCATAATAGGAGCCATTAGAACATTTGATAATAGTTATCCAATCCGGACCCATAGTATCAATACCAATAAATGTCCCGCTTAACTCCTGACCTTGCTTTTGCAAACTCGAAGAAACAATTTTCTTACTAGCAGACCGTTCTTTTGCTAGCTTAATATCTTCACCAAGCCTTTCACTCCACCAAGACGTAAAGCCACAACTCTTAATCCAAGGATTTGCTTTCAAAAGATTTTTTTCTGCATCATCAGCACTATCTCCGGAAATAATTCCAAGTACTTGACAATTCTCCACTGTATCATCATTAGGAGCGATAGTAACCCCTTCATCAGTTAAAAAAATATACCTAGGCATCATTCACGCCCCCAATCTTTACTTCTATCTTCCGGCCGTGAAAGTTTTAAACTACGTCTAAAGGGTTTAGATAACTTTTTTACGTCAATTTCAGGTTCTTTTGCTAGTCCAACAACTTCGGAAACATCTTTGGTTTCAAACCTTTCGGGATGAAGAACCTTTTCCACGTTATCAGAAATTTCCTGATCATCGAATACCACGCCATCGAGCCAATCAGCGCAATCATTCCAACTATTAAAAGAAATATGGGAGCCTTCACCATCAAAACGAATATTATGATCATCACTCTCAATTTCATCAACCTCATAATGGGCAGCCGCCATCGCATCAATCATTTGGTTCTTCGTATAGCGTAAATCAGAACTTTCTTTTAAATCATGGAACTCTAATATCTTCTCATTTATTTTTTCAGAAAAGGCACACTGAAGATTGCCGTAACAAGTTGCCAACGTACCATCACCAGGTACTTCAATCAAGGTTTCAAGATGATACCTATCAATATCTTCCTCCAAATCTTTTTGAAGCTCCGGCCAAGATTTTCCTAATTCATCCTCCATAGCTTCAACCAGATCAGGATCTGTTTCGATAAAAAACATACTAGAGTCGCTTTCATATACACCTTCAACACAATATCTTGTAATGGGGTGTACATCTGCAATATCCGGGAGCCGGTTAATATCTTCATGCCGGTCCATCAAGAGATCAGCCAAATACTGATTTTTAAACTCACTTTCAATAAAATCAAACTTTTCATCAAGCTTTACGCTGGTCATTGCTTTTTTACCAGCCTGTTTGTAATCCACCCAGATTATGATGTTATCCTCATCAATAACATGATTAAAGACGTTAATGTTGTTACTATCAGGCCTTTTCATTATTCGCGCCCCCTATTTTTATCGTCGGCTACCGGCCGCGAAATTTTTAAACTGCGTTTAGCCTGTACGATATGATGCTTTTTTAATTCAAGGGTTTTTTGATATTTTAAGTAAATATTTTTCGGGCCAGATCCGGAACAATCAACGATATATGGCTGCACGGAACCATCCTTGCGATGTGCCGTACAAATCTCAGTCACAGGAAGCAAATACCCGTTGGCCAGCTCAATACCCTTTTCCTCCGATTTAGTGGTTATCACTTTTGCGCCAACAGGCAAGAATATTGTTACTTCATCATTGATATCAGCAGGCATAGGGGCAAAATTGGGTTGAGGTCCCAATCCGGTCCAATTCAAATATGCTTGGATAATATTTACCTCGGGTTCAGGTTTAGGAAACTCAATATTGCCGTTCTTATCTTCGTATTGGCACTCAGTAAGTACGCCTTTCATAAAAAGGCTATTTACCGCATCCGGGCTGGCGGCACCATCAATAAATTTCACAACTTTATAAGAATGGAAATCCTTCATAACCTCATTACAACAATCAATTACATCCCGGGTATCCAAATGCGAAATTCCAAAACTTTTTGCCACATCAAAAAGCCTAATTTCTTTAACGGAAAGAGCAGCTTTCTTTAAAGCACACGTAAAAAGCTCTTTATCAGACCATCCCAATTCGGTGAAAGTTTCATGGACCTTATGATTGACCTCATCCCTGGTAGCACCACCCAAGGTAAAAGTATCAATCGTCAGACCAAGAGCCTTGCCCGTGCATCCCTTAAAATGACAATTATAAAAACCAGCTGCTGAAATATCCATCTTATCAACATTACAATTATCAAACCTGCAATTTCTGAACCCAGTTAAAGGCATATTAACACCACTAAAATCCACATTTTTAAAGTAACAATAATCAAAATGCGCCCGGGAAACATCAAAAGTATTAAATTTCATTAGTGAGAAACTTACATCATGAAACTCACAAAACCGTAAATCATCATGCCAAAGATGCACAAGGCCCGGAGTCTTACCAGCAGTTGGGCCTTCAATCTCAACATCATGCATAATATGATGCTTTTTCCATTCCTTCGCGGCCGGAACAGCAACCTCATCCGGAAGCAGTGTAAATTTAGCATCAGGATCATGAACCTTTGACTTATCGGTATACATGATCATCCTAGGCTCCGGAGCCTTAAAATATTTAATACGAACAACCTGATTAGGAACACCATTAATCTCAGCTTCCCAAAGCAACCCATTATTAGTCTCAAATGACGCGGACTGAGGACCAATTAACTTAATATCCATGATAACCCTCCTTACCTTAACTTAAAAACTACAAAGACAACCAGCAACAAAGATAACAGGAAATTAAAGACAATCAGATAGGACAAAAAACTGCTTTTTTTATTTGATTTACTCTCAACTGTCTTCTGCCAAGCAGAGGCCTGCTTCGAAAACTCCCGGAAATTTTTAACAGCCAGGGCGATCATCTTTTTATATTCCTTCATACAGACAGCCTGAAACTCTTCATTTTGGGACTTACACTTTTCAGCTAAGATATCCGGAAAATCATCAGTAAATTTGACAGCATCTTCAACAGATTTTTTCAAGGACGTGTTCATTGATGGGATATCTCGCGATATAAAAGCTAACCTGTCACCAGACTCCTTAATCTTATCCAACGTCATATTCAAAACCTGGATAGAGCTATTCAAATCTTTCACCGCAAGCTCCAAGGTACCTACGTCACTTTCAGGCGTAGGATCAGATTGGCCTACGCCTGCAGCAGCAGGTTTATCATCTAACATTGGCACATTTTTTTCTGGTGCTTCAGGAACGTCTTTAACAAGTTCCTTCACATCCGAGACTGTTGGATCAACAAACCCTTCGGCATCATCCTCTAAATCAACATCCTTGTCTAAAGAAACATCATCCGCCATAAAAACACTCCTTTCTAACCTTTCTTGATAACCTTTTTAACAAGTTCCGGTTTTCCAGCTTTATCTGAGAACGTTTTCTTACATTGATCACAGGCCCAAAAGAAACCGTTCTTACCTTTAATACGCCGCAAAGGATATCCATCATCCGGGCAACCAACAATAACCGGCTTATTATCCAAATCGGAATAATATAGTTTCTTACCTGTTACCGGTGAAACGCAACTATCATCCGTACATAACCAAAAATGGCTCTTATTCTTAGGCGAAAAATACCTTCTCAAAGGACTTTTTTTACAAACTGGACAAAGGACAATATCAGTATCAACGGCAAACTTAAATTTAGTATTCTCCGCATAATGAATATTCTTCAGCACCATGTTCTTTACCGAGACCATATAATCATTCAGGCTCTTTTTCCCATCAGCAATTTCAGTTAATGCATACTCCATCTCAGCAGTAAGATCAGGCTTAGTAAGTGATTCATCAACGATATCAATCAGGGAAATGCCAAATTGCGTTGGAACCAAGTCGTTCTTAACAAGCTTCATACACGGTGTTGCCTCATGCCCCTTAACCTTTGTATTTAAAAGCTCATCAATAATCGCATCACGGGTAGCAGAAGTACCAATACCCTTCACTTCCTTAAGTTTCTCCCTGTTAGGATTATCCTTTGACATAAACTTCCAGATATTAGTCATAGCAGCAAGAAGGCTACCCATGCTAAAACGTTTAGGCGGCTTAGTAACCTTATCCAGAACACCAAGCTTTTCAGTCTTAACCAAATCATTGACAGATAAAAGAGGAAGTACGGTATTATTTTGGTCATCTGCTGTCTTAGCTACATGAACAATCTTCCTGAAGCCAGGTTCAAGAATAGTAGTACCGGTACCTTTGAACAGTTCGTCAGCCACCTTTAAAACGAAACTAACGGTACGATATGTACAAGGTTTATGGAACTGAAGGACGTACCTTGCAGCAATAAGGGAATAAATCTTATCTTCATCTTTATTGAGACTTGACGGTTTAACACCCGTGGGAATAATGGCATGATGAGCAGAAATCTTTTTATCATTCCAGGCCTTACTTACAAGTGAAGTATCAGCATCAGATGTACCGGGAATGTTTAATTCTGATAACATTGGCAGGATTTTGATAACATCATCATGCTGGGAAGCGGGAATATAGTTACAATCAGACCGAGGATAAGAAACATATTTTTTTTCGTACAAAGACTGCACAGTATCCAGAACAAGCTTAGGTGAATAACCATATAACTTGTTCGCCTCCACCTGCAAAGCATCCAAGGAATAAGGCAATGGAGGATTTTCAACACCTTCTTTAGCCTCAACTTTATCAACATGAGCATCAGCATGAGCGAGCTTTGCCTGAATAGCCATCAAAACATTTTTATCAAGGACACGGTCTTCAGAATCGGTCTGAAGCTTATCACCAGGAATAAAAGCCGCCTTGAAGTTTATATTGTCCTTAGAAAAGGTACCATCCAAAACATAGTATTTAACGGGCTTAAAGTTCTTAATTTCTTTCTCCCGGTTCACTACCAAAGCCAATGTAGGAATTTTGACACGACCAATACGAAACGTACTTTCATAACCAAATCTACGGGCATTAACCGTATAAGCACGACTTAAATTCATGCCAACCAGCCAATCTGCCCGTTCCCTACCAAGACCCGCCTGACTCATATTCAAATGAATACTATTGGAATTATCATCAATCTTTTCAAAACCACGACTAACGCTAACATCATCAATAGACGGAAACTCCAAACGCTGAACTTTTCCCTTATAGCCACAATAATTTAACAACTCATCAACAATAAGCTGACCTTCACGGTCAGGATCACCAGCATGGACAACGACATCCGCATCCTTTAAAAGCTCTTTGACCGTCCTAACAATATTTTCCTTGCCGGCCAACGGTATGATTTTCCATTTATCAGGATAAATACCATATTCCGACCAAGACTCAAAGCGCGCATCATATTCCTTTGGCAACGCTAAGCCTAAAACATGACCCGCGGCACAAGTCACAGTAATATCTCCCTTACGCCAATAATTGCGGCCCTTTTCATAATCACCATCCGGCCATAAATGGTCCAAGATAGCTTTAGCAGTATACGGTTTTTCAGCAATAAACAATTTTTTCATAAAAGCACTTCCTTTTTATTGTTATTTGTGTTAAAATATAACCATAATTAAGGTTAAAGACATTAAAAGAGGTGAGTAACCGTGAATCAAAAAAAAGTCGAAACTCCAGGAAATAAAAGCATTTATGATACAATCGGTGAACGAATAAGGCTAGCAAGAAATACAGCAAAGATGAGTCAGCAGGAATATGCTAAAGTGTTAGGTATAAGCCAAACTTACCTATCCAGCATAGAACTGAATAAAGCGGCGGCAACAGCAGATGTTATCCAAAAAGTACATGAATTATCCGGATTTACCTTAGATTGGCTATACTACGGCAAAACATTGGAATTCAATGCACAAGAAAAAGCAGTAAACCTGATGCAGCTTACATCAATCAACAACATTCTTTCAAGAATGGACACAAATCAATTAACCTTTGTCAGAACATTTTTAGAATCATATATTAAAAGTTTAAAAAAAGATTAATTAGGAGGACAAACCAATATGAAAAAAATTGCACTAGTATTAATGCTCATCGTTATGGCGCTTGCCATCACTGGCTGTGGCGAAGAAGAAAAGTACAATAAGGCTAAAAATGCTTTTTTAACAGCAGAACAACAGCTTGTAAAAATTGACGTAGAAGATATTGCCAAACATGATGCCCTGGTCAAAGACCTAGACGCCCAGATCGCAGCCATGCAAAAGATTGCGGTTTCAGAAACGAAGCTTAACAATGACCTGATCCAGGTAAAACAAAAATATGAACATGACAAACAAGTCTGGAAAGATATGAAAGCCGAACACGATACTATTAAAAAAATGGATGAAGACTTAGGCTCAGATAAATACGGCGCCTTCGTGTCACCATCAAAATACTAACAAAAGGAAAAGCAGGGTTTACGAACCCTGCTTTTTTATTTCTCAAAAAAAGAGCTTCAAAAACAGGGCGCCGTTCAATTTTAAGAGAGCCGGTCGATATCTTTATCGTCCGCCGAAAAACAAAGGCCATAAATCAAAGATTTAAGATATTATTTACCGAATTCAATAAAACCAAAATTTTCCGTAGAAGACGGCTTATGATTTTTATCGTACTCAGTTGGATGATAAGGATCATAGCCATAAAACGTACCTTTTTTGGCATCTTCCCTATCCATTCGACTTTGAGCGGCCTCTTTTTCTTGTTCATGCACATCATGAGTTAAAGTAGCAGCTAAAGCCTTATTTTTATCAACGGCATCAAAAGCTTTTAGAACAGCTAAAGCATTAGCTTTCTGTCTTTCACCGGCAACGCCCTTGGTCTGTATAGAAGCTACATCCTGTAATGCTTTATCACGGCCAGATTGCAAGGAATTGGAATCAAAGACTACGGTAGCAGCTTCATAATTTAGTTGTTCAGAAGCATCATTTAACCTATCCGTATAATCAGAATCAGAAAGCGAACGGCCATCCTTCCAGCTACGCTTATAAACAGTATCCTCAAGATTTTTGACTGAATTTAATAAACTATCACCGGAATCAGATTGACTGCCAGCATCTTTTTGAACAGCCGAGGCAGTACTTTTATCAAAACCGCCATTAAGTAATGTAGCAAGAGAATATCTGTTAGCAAGCTCAATAGCCTTGTTATAATAACGTGCAACAACCTGGGCCGTATTCTTCACGCTATCGTTAAAACGGGTTTGGTCGAAAACAAGGTTGCCATGTTCCAAAAAATACGCAAAACTATGCATGGAAAGACCACAAATCAAGCCAATAATAACAGCACCAACCTTAATTGAGCTTCTCATATAACCAGCCTCCAATCCTATATACAGGCTCAAACGGTATCAACAACGAAACCTTTGACACAATATAATTTTGCTGAACAGGACCAATATATCGGCTATCAAAACTATCAAACGGATCATTCAAAAACAAAAAAGAATGTTCAGGTACAAGATATGACCCGGGAGATAAATGAGGGAGCCTTGAATCATCAAAAAAAGGATAAAATATACCATGAATATACAAATCCTGGCACCCCACCAGAAACTTATCACCAGGAAGCCCCTGAATTTTTTTTAATAAGCTTGTACCACTTTTCATAATGCCAACAGATCTAGGCAATCTAACTACGCAATAATCACCATAAGATAAAACCTGAGAAAGATTTATTACATATACCCCTTGCGGCGCACTGGATGAGTGATTTATAAAAAACAATTTATTCCCACAAAAAGCCATCACGCCACAAAACAAAAACATAAACAGGAAAGATGCAACAAAAACTTTTAAATGTCGAAGTAAAAATTTAATCGGGTAAATCAATAGAACCACCCAACCTTCCAGCAATCGATTGCGGCAACTTGAACGTTAAAAGAGCTAAGACAATAATATTAATACACATCCACATATACTTCGATAAAATATCACCAGTAAGGCCAGTCGTATCATTCACCTTGGCCGCAAGTTGAACCGGTTGAAAATCTTGAATCAACATAACGCAGAATCCTACCATTATAGACACAGTCACCATCTTAATTGTCGAAGTAACAAGATGCCCGATAGTTCCCTCAGGTAAAAACTTGAAATAACTAAGGGCAGAAAACGGAATCGTAACAATAGTCAAAGCCGCCGTAATGTAAAACTCTATATAAACCATGGCAACATAGAACGCCAAGAAAAGAAAAATTGCTATTGTTATAAAAGTAAATAAATACAACGGAAGAATCATCCCCAGGTTCCTAAGAAAAGTCATGCTATGAAAACTAGCGATCTTATTAAGCGCCGGCTGTACCAAGAACACTGCCTTTTGGAAAAGAAGCTGAGGCTGAGACATATTTGCAGAAATAATATCCGAATTACCTAAGCCAACATAAGTACTTGTGGAAGACTTTACAAACCCTAAAAAGAAATTGTTAACCAGATAATCCCAATTTGTCATCAAGTAAAAGAGAAAAGCATATTTTAAGATCTTGACAATAAACTTTTGCGGTGAGAACTTCATCCCGCGTAGCATAAACAAGGTGAAATCAATTATTGCAATAACAAATAATAAATATAAACAAGAAGTCTTTAAAATCTTAAAGGCACTATTTACCAGTTCAACGAAATCTTTAATCGTAGAATTAATACTATCGCCCATCTTGTACATCATGTCTTCGCCCCAGGGAAGAGCTATATCATCATAACCAAAGCCACCATCTGGTGCAGAACCATAAATCTTACCGGATAAATCAACACCTAACCCCATCAAAAAAGCTGCGGGATCACCAAACCCATTACCGTGACCCCATGGATGATATTCAGCATGAACATGAGCGCCGGTTGAATAACCAAGAGGTCCCTCATACGCTCCACCAACAACGGCAACAACAGTACCTTCATCAATATCGGGACCAGTAGGAAACAATAGAGTATCTTCTCCACAATCACCAATAAAAAGACAAGAACCGTCCTCGAAGTCCATTTGAACCCAATAAACATACCCAGCTCCGGCACCATGGGTAACAGTGGCTTTAAACGGAGTAGCAATAGCGGTTCCTTCCGGTATGCCAATATCCACCCCCATATGCACATGACCAAAATGTGCTGCCTCAAGATACGGGGAGGTAACAGGCCCCCCCGCAAAAGGAGGCGTAGACGCACTACAAATATTTAAAAATGATAAAAAGCAAAAAATAAACAGAAGTAAATGTTTAAA
>CAXYYS010000046.1:0-16270 GCA_964293585.1 uncultured Acidaminococcales bacterium | reverse complement strand
CACTAATAATGACGCTTTTTTTTTAGAAAATGTGATATTTTTTTTTGCAAAATTTACAAAATCATCCTTTAGAATGAATCTACAGGAAAGGTCAAAATAAATATCACATTTTTTAATTTTTAAGCGTCTTTATTAGTGAGAGGCAAAAACAGCCGCTCGTACAACAATCGCCGGCAGCCAAAATAGTTTCTGTCTGGCCGCGGCCAACGCCCAGGCGTTGCGCCCAAACTTTTTAGAAAGGAGTGTTGCCTATGTCACTTGTAGCAGACCCGCTTATCCTTACTTTGGATGACGTGGCCCGGCTGGGGCGGGGAGCCTGCGGTTTTATCAACCGTATCTACCTGCACTGGACCGGCGGCCACTACGGCCATGTGTATGGAGAGTATCACCTGAGCATCGACCGGGACGGTACCATGTATGTACCGGAGGACGGCGCCGGTGATAAAGCCCTGACAATCTTGAGGGAGCATACCTGGCATCGCAATACCGGCTCTATGAGTATTGCGATCTGCGGTGCTTTTGGCGCCGAGGCGCGCAGCAGCACCGACATTAATTTCGGCCCCGAGCCTCCCACCCCCAACCAGGTTGAACGCATGGCCAGGGTGGTAGGAATTTTGTGCCCCGTTTTGCGTATCATGCCTGTTCCCCAGGTGGTGATGACCCACTACGAGGCCGCTATGAAAGATGGCTATGGACCTGGCAGCGGCGATCCCCAAACCAAGTGGGATCTCTGGCAGCTGCCGGACCAGCCTTTCCACGAGGAGCTATATCCTGGCGGTGAGGTGCTCCGGCGAAAGGCCATGGGGTACATGGAAGGGTCTCCGACGCAGTACAACCTGTTTAGGAGCTCGCCCATTATCTTGAGCCAGGGAAAGGAGGTGAATGGATAATGGCAGTGAACAAGACCGTTGTAAGACGCAGTCTGGTCCTGGTATTTGCTGATGGCACTGACGCCAAAGGCAACGCCAAGACCAAGAGCATCAGCTTCGGCGACGTCAAGGTAGACGCCCAGCCGGAAAAAATCATGGCTACGGCCAGCGCACTCAGCCCGCTGTATAAAGCGCAGCCGGTGGACGTGTACGTGACCGAGAGCGCAGCGCTGACTACCGCGGCGTAAGCCATCGTGTAGCCGCAAGTAAATTACAAAGGAGGCATGCGTAATGCAAACTACGGAAGCAGAGTTAGTGTTTAAAAATGCGGACGGCAAGAAAAAGACCTTTAACATCCTTGATCCCAAGGATGGCCTGACCAAGGCTGACGCCGAAAAGGCCGGCGCCGAGATTATTGCCGCTAACATTTTTAACGTGAGTGGCGCGGACTTAAAGTCCCTGTACACCAGCCGTCTGCGCACCACGACCCTGGTCAACCTGGCGTAAGCAGGTGGACCATGGAAATCAAAGATATCATCGGCTACACTACGGAGTATGGGTTCCCCATGCTGCTGAGCTGGTACCTTTTGGTGCGGATTGAAGGCAAACTGGCCAAGCTGACCGACGTGATTGGGCTTTTGTCCGAGCGCGTGGCAGGTATGCAGGCTTGACGGAGGGGGCTTCGGGCAGGATGCCGAGGCCCCTACCATTATATCGATAATACAAAAAGGCTGTTGTACTACGAAATTTATTCGTAGGCAACAGCCTTTTTTATGTTTAAAAATAATCTGGCCTCTGTTATGGTCTAAAACACCTTGCCTACTAAGAACCACAAACGTCCCTTGTCCTGGGCGCTGTCGCTCATGTTGCTGTCACCGCCGATGCGCCGGGCGTAATCCAGGCGGGCGAACCAGTCGTCGGGACGGGTGTAGCTGACGGCAAAACCGTAGCCTTTCAGGGTGGCGTTACCGCTGCCGCCATCCTTGCTCAGCTGCACATGACCTCCGTCCAGATATGTGCTCAGCACCAAACCTGGCACGCCGGTCTTGTAGCGCAGCTCCGCCGTACCCACAAAACCTGCGTCGCCGCTGGCAATAGAAAACGTTTGCCAGTTCATCACGTTGTTAGCCGCCGTACCGGTAATGCCCATCTGGTTCGCCGTGGCCGTATTAATGGCCGTCCCCGTTGTATTCGCATGGGTCATATCCTGCACCGGCAAAGCGTACGCCACCGGCGCCAGGCTGAACATACCCACTGTCAGCGCCGCTACTACATATTGTGACAACCTGTTCTTCTTATAGGTTTTCATTTTCCGCAACCTCCTTATAAGAATAACGGCACAGACTTCGGCTCGTACCTATGTCAGACTATAAGGTTACTATTCTGATTGTAGTGTACTATATTTATTTCTTGTTGCCTATTATCTAAAAGGTGAAGTTTGCTAAATTTTTTTAGAATAAAAAGACTGTTGCCTACGAACTAATTTCGTAGCGACAACAGTCTTTTTGGAGTAGCCGTTTCGTAACTTTATAATAATTTCTGCGTCTTGGCAATCTGGATTGCCGCCACCTTGTTGGGCGCCCCCAGTTTAGCATAGGCTTTGATCAGATGTTTTTTTGCTGTTACCGTCTTTACCTGCATCTCGGCCGCAATCTGGTTCTGGTTCAGGCCCCGGGCCGCCAGCCGCAGCGCTTCCAGTTCCCGCTCAGACAGGGTTTTCGTCAGGGTCGGTTGCCGCCAGTTCACCGCCTTGTCTTTCTGCTGCCGGCAGATTATTTCCAGCTGCTGCAAATATTCCCGCGGTACCCGGTCAGTGCCCTTTAGCTTTAGCAAAAGCGGCAGAAGCTCGTCCGCGCTTTCCGCAAAGAGCAGATAAATCCCGTCCGGGGCCGCTTCCTGCAGCGCCGTGCTTAAAAGTTGCAACGCCTGTTTCTCGTTACCCAGTTTAGTTTCCGCCCGGCTCTTTAAAATCAAGGCTCCCAGCCGGATAAGCTGGCTATGCTGCACCTGCTGTTCTTTCAGGTCCAGCACCAAATCGCAGGCGCCGGCGGCAATAGAGATATCGCCCAAAAGATAGGCCGCCCTGGCCCGCAGCAGATTAAATAAACCCATGCCGCCCATCATATGGTCCGGCATCGCGCTCAGGCCAAGATACATCCCCGGCAGTTTTTCCGTCTGCCCCAGGGCCGTGTACAGGAAAACCTCGCTATATTCCAAGACCTGGCGGTATAGTTCTTCGGCATAATGCTGCCAGTAGTCCAGGGCCTGAGAAGCAGCTTCCCGCATATTTTCCAGCTGTTCCAGGGCTGCTATGTAATCTCCGGTAAACAAATTCTTGCGTAAGAGGGTGAACAGGGCGCACATCTCCAAAAAATACTGATGCGCCGACCGGGTAGCCACCAGGGCCTGACGGGCATAATTCTCCGTCTCGTCCATGCGGCAGCGTACCAGCGCTGCTTCGGCCCGGACCACCTTATCCATGCCGTGGCCAAAATCAGTTACCAGCTTTTCCAGAGGGCACCGGGAATCCTGGTCCACTACCTGGTCCAGCACGCCGGGTTTACGGTATTCCAGATACAGGAACATAGGCATGCCGAAGGTAATAGAATCGGCAGGCTGCAGCACCCGGGATTGTTCCCCCTGCATGATGCCCTGTGCCCGTTCAAAATGCTTGTTCCAGTCGTCGTCGTCATATAACCCTAAAAAAGTCTGGATCAGGATACAGTCCCCCCATATCTTGTGCGCCGCCGCCGAGAGGTCTTTTTGCGCCCAGGCTTCCACGGCCTTCAGAATTTGATATCCCAGCCTGCTGCTGCTGTCCCGGCCCGTACGCAGCAGGGCAAAGGCCACTTCCAAAAAGCTGCCCGGATATTTGGTCCAGTCCAGCTTGGCCAGCTCCGGCGCCATCCCCTGCAAAATTGTACGGCAGTTTCTGCTCCAGTGGCTGATGGGTTCCATGTCCCGCAGGAACTGTTCCAACGCTCCGCCCTGCCCGTACAGCCGCAGCGCCAGCGGATACTGTTGTTGTGTCCGATACCAGCGTCCCGCCCGCAGATAAAATTCTTTTTGCCTCTTATCCTGGGGACACTGGGAACGCAGGTAATTTTGGAGCAGGGTATGGAAATGATACCAGCCCTGTTCGTCGCAGGTGATAAACGCGTTATTCTTTTCCAGCAGGGACAGGATTTTACTGCTCTGCCGGTTGCCCGTGGCCGCTATGGCCAGCTCGGCGGTAAATTCGTCCAGGACCGACAGCCTGGTCAGTGTTTCCCGCTCGCCCGGCGTAAAGTCCAGCAAAAAGTTTTCCTCAAACATCTGGTTTAGCGAAGAAATACGATAATCCAGCCTGCCATGCAGGAAGGCTTCGCAGATAAGGAACAGGATGGAGATCCAGCCGCCGGACTGCCGGTGGATATTGGCAACCGCTTCCGGAGCCAGATGCATCCCCCGCCGGTCCAGATAGCCCTTGGTTTCTTCCGGGGTAAAGGCCAGCGTTTCTCTTTCCACTAACAGGCAGCGGTCTTTAAAGACCAGGGAGCCGACCCTGATGGGCGGCATCTTCTGGGAAAGCAATACCAGATGCAGCCCGGGTACTTCTTCCCGCGCCAGCACGGTAAGCAGCTTAAAAATCCGGCTGCCCGGCGCCAGCAGTTGACAGTCATCCAGCACCAAAAGCAGCGGTCCCGGCACCAGCTTGCGCAGGATCTCAACGGCGGACGCCAGCTTCACATCATCTACCGGCAGACCGTTTAAGCGCAGGGCCTGGGCCGCAGCCGGCGCAGAATCGTTCAGGCTCTCACATAACTTGAGCCAGAACAGGTTTTCCGAATGGCTGGTAATATCCAGATACAGATACGGAGTTTCGCTCTGCGCAAGATATTGACACACCGCTGTGGTTTTACCATAGCCCGTGGACGCTACTACGACAGTTACGGGATAAGTTTCCATCTGCCGTAGCAGGTTCAATATCCTTTTGCGGTTGTAGAGTTTGCTGCGTTGCATAAAACCACCACTTTTCTTTCCCGTTTGCTAATTAAATTATAATCTAAAAAAGCCTTTTCGGGAATGTAATTTTAGAACTGGTAACTCCTGGCGCTGCGTACGACCTCCGTTTCGCCATTGCAATAGAGGATGCTGCCGGCGCCTTCTCATTTGCGTCGAACCCCTTACGGACGCTCTTAGCTTTCCTGCTCTAAGTTTAGCCTTTTTTATTTTACCTGCAAATTATCCAAAAGGTGAAGTTGACACTTTTTTTGTGGCATAAAAAAACGTCCCACACCGTAATGTGGAACGTTAGTCTTGTGATTGGTGGAGATGAGGGGAGTCGAACCCCTGTCCGGAAATATTGTCATACGAACTTCTCCGAGCGCAGTCAGCACTTTATTTCTCGCATTTTGAACGCCTGCTAACCAGCTTTCGCCATGCCAGCCTGTAGATTGAACCGGAGCTTACAGGTATCAGCTGCCGGCGATCCCGCTAAGTGTCGTTCTTTCCGCTCCTGCGGGAGCCGGATTGGAAGAACGTGGCTAGTTTACGCTGCCAGAGCTAAATCAGAATCTGCGTTTAAATTTAAACGTCCACAGTTTAACGTGCTTGTGGGACCACGGCTCGCTTATCGTACACCACCTATCCCCGTCGAAACCGGTACATCCCCAGATAGGACAAGAGGCAATTACCCCTGGCGTGAACCAGTTAGGCTTGCCTGCTTGCAGAAGCTAGTGTAACACAGTTGCCCCGGTTTGGCAAGAGGCCGCAGATTTATCTGGCACGGTGCGTTTCCTAATGTTATAATAGTAATATTATATAGCTTAAAAGCCAAAGTTGCCCGGAAGTTTCCCGGCAGGGAAAGCTGCGGGCACAGAAAGAAGCCTTTTTCGTGCACAATTTACAAACACAACGCCTGGCGGAAGCCGGGGTCATGATCGCTATCAGTTATCTTCTGGGCCTGATTACCTTGTACCAGATGCCCCAGGGCGGGGCGCTGCACCCGGCCAACCTGGTGCCGCTCTTCATCTTTGCTTTCCGCTGGGGCGGCAAACAGGGCTGTTTGACTGCCCTCACCTACGGGCTGGTGCATTTTCTGCTGGGCATGAAGTTTAGCCTGCATCCGGCCAGCATCGTGCTGGATTATCTGCTGGGCTTCGGTCTTTTAGGCCTGGCCGGTTTTATCAAACCGGACAGCCTGGGCAAAGTCCTGCTGGGCGGCTTCATCGGCAGCCTGGGACGACTGTGCAGCACCGTCATCAGCGGCGCGGTGGTCTTTGCCAGTTACGCGCCCCAGGGGCAGAACCCCTGGCTCTATTCTTTAATCTATAACCTGACCTATCTCGTGCCCGAGACCCTGGTAAACCTGCTGGTCCTGGCCCTGTTTTATCCCCATCTGCAAGAAAAGCTCCTGGAGTTTAGAAAGGATACGCTTCCTCATGGCGAAAGATAAGGCGAACTTATATTTAATCTGCCTGCTGGTAGTCTTGTTCGCAGCCAGCGGCTTTTACCTGCACGGCCATCCCCAGGGCCTGACGGCGAACGGTCCCACCGGTCCCGCTCCCTGCCGGGTGGAAGGCCTGCACGTGGCGGCGCCGGTTCCTGTCAGTAGCAGCAGTCGGGGCCAGCCGTACAACCAGTATCCGGTCCTGACCTGGCAGCTGCTGCCGGAAGCAGTGGCGTACGAACTGGAACTCTATGCGGATAAACCTGCGGCCACCGCTAAACCTTTTTTTACTACCAAACGTATCTACATTCACGGCTACATCCCGGCCCTGCCGGCTGATTTTAGCGGCAGCAGTTTTTGGTGGCGGGTGCGGGCCCTGGATTATTACAGCCAGCCCCTCAGCGATTTTTGCGCGCCCCAGCAGGTTTGGGTGCAGCCGCAGACCGGCGCGCTCCTGCGTCCGGTGCCTATGACCCAGTTTAACAGCGGTAAAGGTACCGTGCTCCTCTATCCTGTCTACTTGTGGATTCCCGTGCCCGGCGCCACCAAGTACGAGGTGGAAATTTTGGACGCGCCCCCGGAAAATCCTGACGGCGTGGAACCTTCGGCACACCGGGTAGACGCTTTTACGGACACGGGCTTTGACGCCTATGACCCCCATCCCCGCTACGGCAGCAAACCGTTTTACTGGCGGGTACGCGGTGTCACGGACAGCGGCAAACCTGTAGGCGTGTACAGTGCGGCCCAAAAGTTTATTACCGACCCGGCGGCCAACTACCAGGTGGCTACCCTGGGCGACAGCATCTGCCATGGGGGCGGCAGTTTCTCCTATGCTCCCAGCGAGTGGGAATTTTCTTTCCAGCATTACCTGAACTTCCCCACCCTGAACCTGGGACGCAGCGGCGACACCGCCGCCATGACCCTGGCGCGTTTTGACGCGGACGTGCTGCCTTTCCATCCCCGCTATCTCTTGATCATGACGGGCAGTAACAGCCTGCGCTCGGTCAGTCATTCCGCCGAAGCGGTGATTGAGCAGTTCAAGACCCTGGAACAAAAATGCCTGGCCAACGGCATCACCCCGGTTTTTATCACCCTGCCTCCCATCAACCCGGCCAACATCAAAAAAGCTTTTGACGAGGACACGGATAAGATGTGGCAGATTAAATTTGCCAAGGTGAACGATTACCTGCGCACCCGGCGCCATATTGACGCGGCGGCGCGTTTTAAGAATCCTAACAGCACCCTGCCTACGGCTATGGCCTTGGACGGGCTCCATGTGGATGTGCCCGGCAAGAAACTGATTGCCGCGGCGGTAAACGACGAGTTTAAGCCCTGAACCGCATAAAAAAATACCTTGCTGTGCTCAAGCAGCAAGGTATTGCTCTTTGGGGAGCGTAAAACTTTAGCCACCCCGGCAGCCGGTAAAGTGCCGGTGCGTAAATTTTAGTGCAGTTGTTCCAGCGCCGTATTAATGCGCTGGCCGATATAAGCGGCAGCCGGCGCGTTGTTGATGTCCCCCCAGATAAAGGGGAAAAAGGCCGCTATAATGGCCGGCCATAATTTTAAATGTAAGAAGTACATCAGAGAAATCAGGCCGCCGATGTAAGTGATGGGAATGCCTACCACCACGGCGACCAGCAGGTAATGCTTCCAGTCGTTGCGGCTGCCTTTCAGGTAGCTGACGAGAGGATAAGCGATGATGAAGGCGATAAGGAAACCGCCCCGGGGCCCGAAGATTTCGCCAAAGCCGGCGGCGCCGCCTACAAAGACCGGCAGACCCGCTGCGCCGATGAGGGTGTAAAGCAGCATCACGATCAGCGTCTGCTGGAGCGTGAGCACAAAGGCCGCCAGGTTCATGGCCAGGGTTAAGGCCGTTACCATGGCGCTGGCAAAGGGCAGTGGGAAACTGATATAGGCCGATACGCACAAAATTGCCACGCAGATAGCCATCTTGGTCATGCTGCGTACATCATACAAAGTTAAACTGTGATCCATCTTGGTCGCTTCTTTCTTGAGTTTGTAGGTAAAATTGTCAACCGTTTAATTCTTCTCGGTTAACGATTAAATTATAGTACGCGGCTAAAAATAAGTCAACTATAAAAATTTGCCGAGTTAACATAGAACTTCAACCGGGATGCTTACAACACTTAGTGCACCCGCACCAAAATCCGGTGGCGCTGCCGAGGGCGCGCCGCAGATTTTTGGCCCGCGCCACAGTTTCGCCAAATTTGCTGTTTATAATTAAAATTTAGTTGCAGTCACAACTCTGTACAGCCGCAGCCGGACTAACCGGCGCGGTACAAATTTTCAGCAGGAGGTCCTTTTTGATGTTCTTAAACAAAGCCGCAGTCAGCGGCATCCTTATAAGTTTACTCTGTGTAAGCGCCAGCGCCGGCGCGGCAATGCCCGCCACGGCGCCTACCGCTGCACCGGTAGATTTAAAACTGGATACCAACGTCTACACGCTGCACACCCAGACCGTGAATTTCCAGCCGGTAACCTACCGGGCTTACGAAAACCTGGTCTACGTGGCGCATCCTGTGGACGCCCAGTACGAAAAAATGAATTTGTACGTACCCGAAGCGTACTACCAGGGCCACAGCAGCCATGGCTATACCGCCAAGACGGCGCCCATCTTTTTGCCCAACCAGGTGGGCGGCTACATGCCCGGCCAGGCGGCGGTGCCCGGCACGGATTTCTTGAACGGCGGTCCCAACGCCGCCCTCTACGCTCTGAGCCGGGGCTACGTGGTAGCGGCGCCGGCCTTGCGGGGACGCACCCTGCAAAATACCGACGGTACTTACACCGGCAAGGCGCCGGCCTGCATCGTAGATTACAAGGCAGCCGTCCGCTATCTGCGGTACAACAAAAAACTGCTGCCGGCCGGAGACACCAACAAGATTATTTCTAACGGCACCAGCGCCGGCGGAGCGCTCTCTGCCCTGTTAGGCGCAACCGGCAACAGCAAAGATTACGAACCCTATCTGAAAGCTGTGGGCGCCGCCCGGGCATCAGACCAGATCTTTGCCAGCATGGCCTACTGCCCCATCACCAACCTGGAGCACGCCGACATGGCTTACGAATGGATCTTTAACGGCGTGAACACCTACCATCAGCGGCCGATGCCGGCGGGCCTGCCGCCTTTAGGGGCCAACGGCCTGGGTGCGGCGGCCAACCGTCCGGCGAATGCCCCCCTGGAAAGCGGCAGCGCGCAAAAGTTGACGCCCCGGCAAATCCTGCTGTCGCCTTTATTAAAATCCCAGTTCCCGGCCTACGTAAACAGCCTGGGACTGAAAGATGCCCAGGGCCGTGCCTTGACCTTGGACCAGAACGGCAACGGCAGCTTTAAAACTTATCTGGAAAGTTATTATCTGGCCTCGGCCAACAGTGCCTTGCAGCAGGACCGTGATTTGAGCAAACTGGACTGGCTGACCCTTGAGAACGGCCGGGCCGTCAGCATGGACCTGGCCAAATATGCCGTCTACGCAACCCGTCTGAAAGCCGTACCGGCTTTTGACGCCCTGGATCTTAGCAGCGGCGAGAACAATCTTTTTGGTACTGCCACGGAAAACAACCGGCATTTTACTAAGTTTGCCGCCCAGTACGGCGACCCCGCTCCTTTAGCGGACGCACAGCTCCTTAAAATGATGAACCCTCTGAACTACATCGGCAACGCCGCCACCGCCAGGTACTGGCGCATCCGCCATGGCGCGGTGGACCGGGATACGTCCCTGGCCGTGCCTTTAATCTTAGCTACTAAACTTGCCAATTACGGCGCCCGGGTAGATTTTGCCTCTCCCTGGGGGAAAGGACATGCCGGCGACTATGACCTACCGGAACTTTTTGCCTGGGCTGACCAGATCAGCAAAACTAAATAAAAAACTGCTAACCTTAAGTTTGGGACTCTGCCTGTTGCCCCTCCCCTGCTGGGCTGCACTTGCCAACCACGGCGAAGTGCACGCTCCCATGCCAGCAGCAACGGTGTCAGCTACGTCAGCGCCAGCTGCTCCCCCATCAGAACCGGAGGTGCAGGCTGCCAAAGCCCGGATTAAGGATGCTTTCCACGATTCCCACCATAAAATTAAGCGCCTGCCTTCCCGGCAAAAATACGGCGCCCGTCCGGAGCAAGATGTGCCGGCCCGGGAATGTATCTTTGCCGAAGACCTGCCTCTGGGTAAGAGCCAGGTCCATGCTTCCACCCTGGCCGCCCTGGACGATGGCACCCTGGTCTGCGCCGCATTTTGCGGTTCCCGGGAAAGCCACAAGGACGTGCACATCGTGGTGAGCCGCAAAGCTCCCGGCGGCAGCTGGAGTACGCCCCGGCAGGTCAGCGGGAATGACGGCCGCCCCCACTGGAACCCGGTGCTGTACGAACTGACACCGGACATTTTAACCCTGATGTATAAGGAAGGCGTCAGCCCCGGCAAATGGACCACCCTGGTCCAGGATTCCGCAGACGGCGGTGTGACCTGGGGCGCCCCCCACAAGCTGGTATCTGACGATAAAAATTTTGGCCGCGGCCCTTCCAAGAATAAGCTGCTGACCCTGGAAAACGGCCGCATCCTGGCCCCCGGTTCCTGCGAAAAAGGCTCCTGGCGGGCCTATGTGGATTACAGCGATGACCAGAGTAAAACCTGGACCAAGACTGCTTTTATCAAGGCATCAACTTTGCCGGACACCGGTCTGCCCAAACGTGGCGTCATCCAGCCCTCACTCTGGCAGGATCCCTTCAGCGACCAAGTGTCCATGCTGCTCCGCAGCAGCGAGGGACATATCTTCCGCAGCGATTCTAAAGATAACGGCCGCACCTGGACCAAAGCTTACCCCACGGACCTGCCCAACAATAACAGCGGGCTGGACCTGGTCCAGGATCCGGACAACGGCATCCTCTACCTGGTGTGCAATCCTATCGTGGACGTGGTCATCGGCACCAAGCGTTCGCCTTTGTCCCTGCTCTATTCCCGTAACGAGGGTACCAGCTGGTTCAAGATGTGCGATCTGGAAACCGGTCCCCGGGAATTTTCTTATCCCGCGGTCATCATGCAGGACGGCAGCCTGGTAGTTTCGTATACCTACAAGCGGGCCAACATCGCCGTGCGCACCTTTACGCCATCGCAGTTAGCCAAGCTGCGTTTTAATGCCCGGCCGATGTAAAAAAGCCGCCGGCATATCTCCGGCAGCTTCACCTTGCTTCTCTTAACTTGAAATTTTCTTCATTATAGTATTCTTGATAATATTCTTGGTTAATGTTCTCGAAAATGTTCTTGTATATTTTTTCCGGTTATTTGTGTTTGCAGGAGGGGATTGACATGCAGATTCGTTTTGCCACCGTAGCTGATACGGACGCCTTACTAATGATTTACAGCCAGTACATCGACACTACCATCACCTTTGAGTACGTGCTGCCCGGCCCGCAGGAATTTGCGGAGCGCATCCGCAGCATCGGCGCCTTCTATCCTTACCTGGTAGCCGAAGAAGATGGCCGCATCGTGGGCTATGCCTATTCCAGCCGCGCCTTTGAACGGGCTGCCTATTCCTGGTGCGCCGACCTGTCCATCTATCTGGACCGGAACTACCGCAGCCACGGTTTGGGCCGCACCCTGTACGAGCTGCTCTTTAAGATCAGCCAGTTGCAGGGACTGAATCTGGTCTTTGGCGTGGTCACCGGCACCAACGCTCCCAGCATCGCTTTCCACAAGGCGCTGGGCTTTAAGGTGGTCGGCGATTTTCCCCAGAACGGCTTCAAAAATCACGCCTGGCTGAACGTGCTCTGGCTGGCCAAAGAACTGCTCCCTGCCCGGGATAATCCGGCGCCGGTCCAGTCCGTCGCGAACCTGGACCAGGCACAACTCCGGGAGCTGCTGGAGCAGGCGGCAGCCAAACTTTCTGCACCTCAATAAAAAGTTCAAACAAAAACACCCTGTCAGCCTGGCAGGGTGTTTTATTTTATTGTTTTTTTAGCGGTGCAAAGAAATTCTTGCACACCGTGTTCATGACTTCTTCTTCCCAGATGGTGTTACCGCTGTATTTACCCAGCGCCGCCGCACTGCTTTCGTCAATGGCAGTGCCGTTCAGCATGTAGATGAAGCCATCCTGAGTTCCCGGCCGCAGAAAGACACCGGTCATCATGCCGTAAGCTTCGCCGGTGTGGCCCCATAAATCAATGGCATAATCCTTACAGGGACGGGACGTGCCGTTTCCGAACAAAGGATACAGGGACAAACCGTAGGCTTCGATGGAACCGCCGTAGTTATCACCGTTCTTCGCCGCGGCATTATAGCGCCACTGGGGCGTCAGCATCTGCTGCAGCAGCTCGGGCTTAACCACCTGTTTGCCGTTATAGCGTCCCTTGTTCAGCAGCATCTGCAGGGTATGTTCCAGCTCGTTATACGAAACGCGCAGCCCGCCCTGGGGTGCAAAAATAGTGGCATTGTTGCCCGGTTTGTAACGTTTTAAGTTAAACCAGGTCACAGGCGAGCTGACCAGAGGATAATGGGCGCGGATACAGTTAGCCGGCGGCTGTGTACCCTTAAAATCATCCGTCTGGATCACCCAGGCGCCGTTTTTCCAGCGGTACGGGCTGCCCAGGTTGGCAAACTGCGCCTTGCCCAGGTTGGCGGGCACGTAGTCCGCCTGCATATCCAGGTCTTTCAGGATGTGGTTCTTCTGGTATAAGTCAAAACGCTGGCCCGACACCTTTTCGATGATGGTGGCTAAAAGGCCGTAGTTTAAATTGCAGTATTCAAAGTAAGCTCCCGGAGCCTGGCCCTGCGGTGCAAAATGGGAACCGCCGTCCCAGTATTCGTACCCCGGCGTAAAATAAGACTGCAGCCGGTAAAACGGCGGCAGAGAATAAGATTCGTTGCCGTCCCGGATGGACGAGGTATGGGACAAGAGCATGCGCACCGTGATGGGGGTATTGGGATAATTGGGATTGCGCAACTTAAAGCCCAGGTAGGTACCGGCTTCACCGTCCAGCTTCAGCTTGCCCTGGCCCACCAGCTGCATGATGCTGTAGCCGGTAAACTCCTTGCTGATGCTGGCGCCCCAGAAACGGGTATCCGGCGTTACCGGCTGGTTCCAGGCCGGGTTGCTGCTAATCTTGCGGCGGCCGGCAAACTTGCTGTACACTTTCTTGCCGTCCTTATAAACCACCACGCCCAGCCCCGGCACCTTGGTACCGCTGTTGCCTATCATGGCGTCAAACTCTTTATCCAGGGCCGCCTTGGCCTGCGGACTCAGGGGTGCCGCCTTAGCCGGCGCCGCCTGTACTTGCGTATAGCTGCTGCCCAGCAGCGCCAGGCCCACACACAGCCTGGTCAAAACTTTTTTAGTATATAGCATTCCCAAATTCTCCTTATCTATTGTTTACCTTGGCTAACCTGCCTGCCGCCTGGATGACCCGCACAAAGGCCGGCGGAATCTCATCCGCCCGTAAGCTGGCTCCCACCAGACGTCCCAGGACCACGCCTTTGTTGCTGTACAGCCAGGCAAAATAATACACGTACAGACTATCCGGCAGCCGCGGCTGGGCGGAAGCCAGATTGCAGGACGGATACTCCGCCCGGTCCTTGTTTAACTTGTGGCAGGCCTTGCGCAGCATGTCCCCTGTAGCCCGTCCCGGCATCCCGCCCGCGTTAAAAATGATCTCGTCTAACAACCGGCGGCGGCCGTGGTCCAGCATGGCTCTCACCAGGTCCATCTCAAAACAGAGCTGGTCCGTGAAGAAGACGCAGGGATCGTTCTGCTGCCTGAACTCCCGCACGTCGGCGTCGTACAGACAGACTACCGGGATCTTAAAGGAACGCAGCAGCGTCCTGATCTTGCCGATGGAACTTTCGCCCCGGGCGTTGATGAGGCAGATGCCGTAGTAGTCGAAGCGGATGCCCAGCGTAGTGCCGAACAGGTTAAAACAGCCGTACTCCGTCTCCCCTTCCACGATGATGACACTGCGGGAATACAGCGCTTCCTTGATCTCGGGAAAGTGCATGATCAAATGTTTCTGGATTTCCTCGCTAAACCGGAAAGTGGCGCCGCAGGCTGCGCAAACCTGGTTGCGCTCGTCCCGGTAAAAACGGACGATGTTGCGGTAGTCATCCACCAGGGAATCTGTAGAATGAGTAACGATGAAGAGCTGGCCCTGCAGCCCGTCGACATGGAATAATTTTTGCAGCAGCTGGCAGAAGGCAGGGTCCTCGTTCCGGAGCAGCTGTTTGTAATAAGTTAAAATAGAACGCTGCAGATAAGGCTGCAGGTGAATTTCCGGCTCATCGATGGCGATGATGAGGGGCAGGTAGATTTTGCCGTCCGTGCCCCGCACCAGCCCGTGGCTGAACGGCACCGCGTGGCTGTGGTACATGAGCTCCACCTGGGCGATAATTTTTAAGGCCACGATGGAAATGAACTTCATGTTGTCGGCCAGGGGCCGGTCTTCGCGGCTTAAGAGCCGGGACAGATACAGGACGTTCATATAATAGGAAGCGTCATAGCTGCCGTGGAGTTCCTGCTGCTGGGCAAAGGCCCACAACTCTTTGGACAGGACCAGGTCCAGTTCCGTGCCGCACAAAGCTTTTAACTGGCTTTCCAGCAGCTTGTGCACATGGGATGTCAGGATATGCTGTTCCGGCATCACAGAGGAATGGAAAATGTAGCGGAAGCGCCGGATCAGGTTCAGGGGCAGCATCTGGCCGTTCTCGTCGTTGTACAGGCGGGGACAGATTTCCTCCACTTTCTTTTCAAAGCGCAGGCGCACCTTGCTTTCCTGCCGGTCCTGCTCCTCCACAAAGCGTTCCCCTTCGCCGTGCAGCACGATGGCAGCGATGACCACCACCGGCTTGGACGGGTCCGCATAATCCGTTTCTTCCAGGCCCGTGCCCGAAGCTAACATGGACAGCAGCCTGAGCACGCTGCTCTTGCCGATGGAATTTTCGCCCACCAGATAGTTGGCCTGCTCGTTAAAAGTCATTGCTACGTCCGTAAACGAACGATAATTTTTTACTCTTACATATTGGACATACATACGTACACCTGCTTTCAGGAACCAGCACCACTAACCGCCGCCACCGTCACCAAGACTTGCTCAGCTTAACCACGGTTACAAGCGTCTGTATCTGCTACACAGCTGCCGGAGTCCGGCAGCCAGGGCCGGCGTCAACAGCTCCGGGGCCCGCTGCCCGCTCCTGTTGGCAGCGCCCCCCGGACCCGGCGTATTCATGCGGCAGCCTGCCGGCAGGAACAGTACATCCTGCACCGGCAGGATAACCGTCTCCGCCCGGCGGCTGTATAAATACTCTCTCAGTCCCGCGGCTATGGCTTCCGTCGTAGCTGACAGCGGCAGCCCCAGCATCTGGCACAAACGGCTGCGGTTACAGGGCGGCACTTCTTCTTCCAGCCAGCCCCGCAAAGTATTGTTGTCGTGAGTGCCGGTATAGGCCACGCAGTCCGGCGGCGTGTTTAAGCTTAACCAGCCGTCCGCCTGCTCCCGCAGATGGAACTGCAGAACCTGCATGCCGGGCAGTCCCAGCGTGTGGCGCAGCTCTTCCACATCGGCGGTGATCAGGCCCAGATCCTCGGCCAAAAGTTGTAAGCCCGGGTTATCTGCCTGCACCTTGTGCAATAACTCCGCCCCCGGCCCCGGATACCAGGCGCCTTTCCTGGCAGTCTCAGCGCCGGCGGGTACACCCCAGCAGGCCGCCAGACCCCGAAAATGATCCACCCGGATCTCGTCTGTCAGGCAGGCTAAAGTCTTAAACCGCTGCCGCCACCAGCGGTAATCTTCTGCGGCACACTTTTCCCAGTCGTACAAGGGATTGCCCCACAACTGGCCGTCTTTGGCAAAATAATCCGGCGGCACGCCTGCAGCTAAGGCCGGCTGCCCGTCACCGGCGCCTCCGGCAACAGCGGCGGACTGCTCGCCCCCGCCCTGCTGGAGGCGGGCCGGACGGTCCGCGTGCTCGGCCGGAGCGAGGCG
>CAXYYS010000045.1:0-16351 GCA_964293585.1 uncultured Acidaminococcales bacterium | reverse complement strand
AGGCCGATCAGTCCAACTTGCAGAATATCGCCAACCGTTTTGTGAATAACAAGGTAGATTTGATTTGCGCCATTGCCACGCCGACGGCGCAGTCCATGGCCAACGCCACCAAAGATATTCCCATTGTCGGGACGGCTATCACGGATTTTAAATCAGCCAAGCTGGTGAAAGATAATAATAAACCGGGCACCAACGTGACCGGCACTAACGATATGAACCCGGTTAAGGAACAGGTGGAGCTGGGATTGAAACTGGCTCCGGGGACGAAGACTTTAGGTCTGATTTACTGCTCCAGCGAAGTGAACAGTCAGATTCAGGCTAACCTGGCCAAAGAAGCAGCCAAGGCCCACGGAATCGCCGTGGAAGAAGCTACGGTTTCTAATGTGAATGATATCCAGCAGGCGGCTCAAAGCCTGATCAGCAAAAAAGTCGGCTTTATCTACGTGCCTACGGACAATGTGGTAGCCAGTGCTACCGCCGCCCTGACCAAGATTACCAACGAAGCGAAGGTGCCGGTAGTTTCCGGTGAGGCCGCGCTGTTAAAAAATGGCGCCGCAGCTTCTATGAACCTGGACTTTTATAAGCTGGGCAAGATGGCGGGCGAGATGGCCGGCGACATTTTGTTAGGCAAATCTAAACCTGCGGACATGCCGATTAAGGGTCAGGATAAATTTGAACCGGTGATCAGCAAAACGGCTGTGCAAACTTTGGGACTCAAAGTTCCGGCGGATCTGGAAAAATACGTGAAGTAAAATTTACGGCGGCGCTAAAATTTGTGACGGTAAAAATTTAATACCGCAAATTTGCGTGAGCTTGTAAAACTTGTTACAAAGTTTATGGGAAGTTAGCCGGCCGGCTGTAACTGCGTTAATAAAATTGACGATAGCCGCCGGGAATGTTACAATAAACTATATTTTATTTCCCCGGAAATAAAATCTTGCTTCATATTTACAATAATAGGTAGGATGGAAGGATGGGAAAATTATGTTTGCAAAGAAAAAAGTTGTTGCTTTGGGACTGGCTCTCACTTTAGCTTTAGGTCTGGTAGCTGGTTGTGGTGGCGCCGGCGATCAAAAACCTGCAGCTAAGAAAATGTATAATGTAGGTATCGCTCAGCTGGTAGAACATGCCGCTCTGGACGCAGCTAATAAAGGTTTCGTGGATGGCCTGGCTTCCAAGGGTTACAAGGAAGGCCAGAACGTAAAGTTTGATAAACAGAATGCTCAGGCGGATCAATCCAACCTGCAGAATATCGCTCAGCGTTTTGTTTCCAATAAGGTGGATTTGATTTGCGCTATTGCTACGCCGACCGCGCAGACCATGGCCAATGCTACCAAGGATATTCCTATCGTGGGTACCGCTATCACGGACTACGAAGCTGCCAAGTTAGTCAAAGATAATAAGAAGCCGGGTACCAACGTAACCGGTACTACTGATATGAACCCGGTTAAGGAACAAGTAGAACTGGCGCTGAAGATTATGCCTAAGGCCAAGACTTTAGGTTTGATTTACTGCTCCAGCGAAGTCAACAGCCAGATTCAGGCCCAGATGGCTAAGGCAGCTGCCAAAGCTAAGGGACTGAACGTACTGGAAACCACAGTTTCTAACGTGAATGATATCCAGCAGGCTGCCCAGAATTTAGTGGGCAAGGCCGATGTGATCTACGTACCTACTGATAACGTATTAGCCAGCGCTATGCCGACTCTGACCGCGATTACCAACGAAGCCAAGATTCCTGTCATCTGCGGTGAAGGCGGTATGGTTAAGGGCGGCGGACTTGCTACCCTGGCTGTAGATTATTATAAACTTGGTTTCACCACCGGCGAGATGGCTGCGGACATCCTTGCAGGCAAAGCTAAACCGGCCGACATGGCCATTAAAGCCCAGGATAAATTTGAGACGATTATTAATAAGGCCGAAGTAGAAAAGTTAGGTTTAAAGTTACCGGCTGATCTGGAGAAGTTAGCGAAATAATGATTGATCTATTAGTGCCGACGATTGCCCAGGGCTTGCTCTGGGCAATTATGGCTTTAGGGGTTTATATAACGTTCAGGGTCCTGGATATTGCCGATCTGACCGTGGAAGGAACTTTCCCTCTGGGCGCGGCTACCGCAGCAGCGGTAATCGCAAAGGGTGGTTCCCTGATCACGGCTTTTGTGTTGGCGGCTGTTGCCGGTTGTTTAGCCGGCGTAGTGACCGGCGTCCTGCATACCAAATTAAAAATTCCCGCTTTGCTGGCGGGCATCCTGACCATGATCGGGCTCTATTCTGTGAACCTGCGCATCATGGGCAAGGCTAACCTGTCCATGCTGGGCATGGATACTGCGTTTACCTATATGAAGAACCTGACCGGGTTCAGCAACTCCGTGACGGTCTTTTGTGTGGGACTGATTAGCTGCGTGTTGATCAGTATCGTAATTTATTGGTTTTTCGGTACCGAGATTGGCTGTGCCATTCGCGCCACCGGTTTTAATCAGCAAATGATTCGCGCCCAGGGCGTGAATACTAATATCACCATCGTGCTGGGCCTTTTAATCAGCAACATGCTGGTAGGTATCGCCGGCGCCCTGGTGGCACAGAACAACGGCTTTGCCGATGTGGGCATGGGCGTAGGCACCATCGTCATCGGTCTGGCCAGCGTTATCATTGGCGAGGTGCTGTTCGGCACCCGCAGTTTTAAGAACAGTTTGATCAGCGTCTGCCTGGGCAGCGTGGTGTACCGTATCGTCATCGCGGTAGTGCTGCAACTGGGCATGCCGCCTAACGATTTAAAACTGTTTACCGCCATCCTGGTAGCGATCGCGTTGTCGCTGCCGCTGATCCAAAATCAGTTTAAGGGTAGAAAGGCGGCCAAATAATGTTAGAAGTAAAAGATATTTACAAGACTTTCTTCCCGGGGACCATCAACGAAAAGAAGGCGCTTACGGGTTTAAGCCTGCATTTAAAGCCGGGCGATTTTGTTACCGTCATCGGCGGTAACGGCGCCGGCAAATCTACGCTGCTAAATTCTATCAGCGGCGTGCTGAGAGTGGACAAGGGCCAGATTATCATTGACGGCACCGACGTGACCAAGATGCCGGAACATCAGCGGGCCAAGTATATCGGCCGCGTGTTCCAGGATCCTATGATGGGTACGGCCGCCGGCATGATGATTGAAGAAAACCTGGCGATTGCATCCCGCCGGGGACAGACTCCGGGATTAAGGTGGAGTCAGAGGGAAGAGGACGATGCACGTTTCATCAAATTATTAAAAGAACTGGATTTGGGTCTGGAAGACAGGCTGACGGCCAGGGTAGGACTTTTAAGCGGCGGCCAGCGCCAGGCGCTGACCTTGCTCATGGCTTCTTTAAAGACGCCTAAGCTTTTACTGCTGGACGAACATACGGCGGCGCTGGATCCCAAGACGGCGGAAAAAGTTCTGGACCTGACCCAGAAGATTGTGTCCAGGGACCATCTGACTACCCTGATGATTACGCATAACATGCGGGATGCCCTGCGGTTTGGCAACCGGCTCATCATGATGCATGAAGGGCGTATCCTGGTGGATGTGGAAGGGGAAAAGAAGAAGACGCTGAAGATTCCTGATTTGCTGCAGATGTTTGAGCAGGCGGCGGGGAATGAGTTGGACAGCGATAGTTTGCTGTTAAGCTAGTAGAAAAGATAATTTGTATCGGGTGTAATAGTGCGGGAGCAATACATGGCAGAGTAGCTCCTTGGCAACAGTCACAGTTTAAAACGGATGCAAGCTCTGCGCGCAATACTACATAATGCTGTTTTAGTGGTTGGCTCAGCTGCTCGCATGCTGTTCCCGGTCTTGCGACCGGGCCTTCATGCTCGCTACGCTTCGCGAACCTACTAAAACGACGCATTATTCCGATGCGCGTATCGCTTGCATCCGTTTCTAATTGTTATTGCAGGAGCTACCCTGTAATTATATTTTGCTTTTCGTATGCTTGCATTCACTTTCAATTGTTGTTGCGAGTACGAGCACGAATCCTTTTACAGGTTTGTTATTTTTATTAATCCGGACAGCAAAAAGCAGTTGTAAGATAAAAATTCTTACAGCTGCTTTTATTTTTTGTCAAGGCTTTTTAATAAACTTATTAGTTCACGCGGGGTCACGATAAAACTTTTGAGAGGAAAATGTTTTAGATTTCCTGTAACAAGAAAAGCGTGGTCATTTTGCCGTGCAAGTGCTACTTCATAAAATGGTAAATCAAATTTGTCCGGTAAAATTTCACCTGAAGGTAATGGTGCCACAAGCTCTCCAAATTTTACTAAGGCACCTAGCAAAGTGAAAATTGCTTCATTGGAAAAGCCAAATTTTTTTCGGTGCAAGACATTTTGATATTCCTCAATAATTTTCTGATTGTACAAAGGAATAATCTCACCGGTAAAAACTTTTTCCAAGATTTGAACAGTGGCGGAATCTTCATGACTTGTTAGTAAAGATGCAATTAAAACATTAGTATCGATTACCGCATAACAAGTCATTTATCACTTCCTTCGGCGCAACGTCTTTCCTTGGCGATTTCTGCATCAATTTCCGGGTAAGTCATATCTTGCACACCGTTAGCTTTAGCTTGTTGGCGCAAGGTCATAAATGCTTTTAAGGCATCTTCTCTGGAAATATTAGGAATCTTTGCGGCAATTTCAAAGGGAATTTTGCGTTCTCTAACGACGGCCCGGGCGAAAATGTTAAAAGCTGTCGTGGCACTCATGCCAAAATCTGCACATAAAGCATCAAATTCTTTTTTAAGATTTTCATCCATTCTAACACTAAAGGTTGCTTGAGACATGATTGCACCTCCATAAACTTCCCAGCCTAAAATTCGGTAAATGTCATTGGAACTTGTTTGTAATTTAAAACCCACCTTACTTTATTTATATTATAACCTATAAGGTATCTAAAGTCAAAAATTAGAACCTAATAAGTTTAAAATTATTTAAATTTATATAAAAATAAACCAGGCACAAGCTGAAAACTTATGCCTGGTTTTTCCTAAGGGAATTTTACAGCGTGTTCAGATATTCTTCGGCAAACTTGGAAGCCATGGCGCCATCCGCAGCAGCGGTAATAATCTGGCGCAGGGCCTTGGTCCGGATATCGCCTACGGCGAAAACGCCGGGCAGGTTGGTGCGGGTGGTTTCGTCGGCGATGATGTAACCGGCTTTGTCCAGTTGCAGCTGGCCTTCGAACATTTGCGTTACCGGAACACGGCCGATAGCTACGAAGAGTCCGGCCACAGCCAGTTCCTGGGTGCTGCCGTCTTTGTTGGCCACGGTGATGCCGGTGACTTTTTTCTCCGCGTGGATAGCTTTTACAGCGCTGTTGTAGAGGATGGTTACGTTCTTAGCATCCAGGAGCGTCCGCAGCATAACCTGTTGTGCCGCCAGTTTGTCCCGGCGGTGGATCAGGGTCACATGGCTGCAAATCTTGGACAGGAACAGTGCTTCTTCTACGGCAGTGTTGCCGCCGCCGACAATGGCCACGTCCTTACCTTTATACAGCATGCCGTCGCAGGTAGCGCAGTACGCCACGCCACGGCCCCATAAATTCCGTTCTTCCGGCAGACCAATCTCCCGGGGATTGGCGCCCAGCGCTAAAATGATGGCCTTGCCGGTAAAATCACCGTCCGGGGTGTGAGCCACTTTTTCCTTGCCGATTAAATCTACGCCGGTGACTTCGGTCAGTTCGGTAACCGCGCCGAAACGTTCCGCGCCGGCTGCCATCTTGGCGCCCAGGTCAAAACCTTCGATGCCGATGTCAAAACCGGGATAGTTATCCACCTGGTCCGTGGTAGCCATCTGGCCGCCGGGACTGAGTTTTTCCAGGACGGCGGTCTTGAGACCGGCCCGGGCACAATATAAAGCCGCGGTGTAGCCGCCGGGGCCGCCGCCGATAATTAACACATCATAAGCTTTGTCTGCCATGTTCATTCCTCCTAACGTGCCGGCGTTATGTTAGACGTCGGCTAAACAATATGTAAAAACTTTTTGCGTCCTCATAAAAAAGGCAGGGGCTCACCCCTGCCTGCTAAATTATTCGATGCCTTTTTCGGCCAACCAGCCGGTGATAACGGTTTTAGAAGCGGGGTTGACCAGCCCGTCGCTGGCCTTGCCGTCCTTGAAGAACATCAGCGTGGGCAGGGTCATGATCTGGAAACGCTCTTCCAATTCTTTTTCGTCATCTACGTTTACTTTAACGAATTTAACTTTGCCATCATAAGTTTTTTCCAAAACGGTCAGCAGCGGCGCCAGACGTTTGCAATAGCCGCACCAGGGTGCGTAAAAATCTACGACTACAGGGGTAGAACTTTCTTCTACGGCTGTTTTAAAATCTACGGTCTTCATGTCTTCCATGATTGAACCACCTTTCTGTTCTAACTTTGCTTAAAAACCGGGAGAAGCTATGTAGTTTCCCGCCGCGGGTGGGAGCAAAGTTTTTTAACTTTTTAAGTCTCAACACAAATTAAATCTCACCAAAAAAATATTTTTCTGATAAATAAATTATAGCATAGAGGCAGTAGTTAAAAAAGCAAAGAAAATGCAAACTGGCCGGACGGATTTTTCCAAACAAAATACTATCCGTAAAATTAGAGCGCCGAAAAAAGCTACGCGGACATAAAAATATGGTCCGGGGCAACCGGACCATACTTTGTCTGCACGGGGCAGACGGTAGACTCTCGTTGGAGGAGAGAGAAACAACTGCTGCTTAAAGCTTAAGCCGAGAACTGTTTTAACTAACGTTGAAACCTAATTTATACCGCTGAAAACTGATTTATATTGCAGAAGTTTAATTTATACTGTAGAAGCCTAATTTATTCGTACACAGGTTTCCTGATCACGTCGATGATGGAGCCGTCCCGGTATTCTACCACGGCCACGATGTCGTCAGGGTCCTGGGACAGTTTAATTTCTTCGGGCTTGCCCACAAAGCTGTAAGCAATTTCCTGCAGTTCCTGCATAGTCTTTAACGGCAGGCCGGAACCCTGTAATTTTTCCAGCAGGTCCGTCCGTTGGGGATTCACGGCGATGCCGCGGTCCGTGACGATGACATCGATGCTTTCACCGGGGGTGATGACGTTTTGCACGTGGTCCCGGATCATGGGCAGGCGTCCACGGGTGACGGGGCACATGATGATGGAAAGTGCGGCGCCGGCAGCCGTGTCGCTGTGACCGCCGCTGGCTCCCATACAGATACCGTTGGAGTCCGTAATGACGTTAACGTTAAAATCTACATCCACCTCGGTGGCGGACAGGAATACCACGTCCAGGTCATTGACGATGGGACTGGGATTCCAGGGATTAGCATACATGCTGGCGCTCATTTCCATATGTTTAGGATTAGTGGCCAGGCTCTGGATGGCGGGAATGTCAAAAGTCTGGGCGCCATAGGCCGCGTCGAACAAGCCGTCTTTTAACATCTCAGCGGCGATACCCACCATACCGCCCACACAGAAGCTGCCTTTAATGCTGCGGGCTTCCATCTCTTTGCGGATGTATGTGGCCACGGCCAGAGAAGCGCCGCCGCTGCCCATCTGCATGGAAAAACCGTTTTTCAGATAGCCGGCTTTGTCCATGACGGCAGCCGCATAAGCTGCCATCTTGAGCTGTACCGGGCTGCCGGTGATCCGGATGGCACCGGAAGCAATGCCGGCGGGATCGCCGATAGCGTCTACCACTACGATATAATCCACCTGATTTTCGGGAATGCTGTAAGGAACCACCGGCGTGTCTACCAGGTTGTCGGTGATGATGACCACCTGATCGGCATAAGCGCAGTCCACCATGGCATAACCCATGGAGCCGAAGGCGGATTTGCCTAAACGGCCGGTGCAGTTGCCGCGGCGGTCACAGGTAGGCGCGCCCATAAAGGCTACGTCGATGTGCAGCTCGCCGGCTTCGATAGCCCTGGCCCGGTCGCCGTGAGAACGAATGATAGTAGGCTTTTTGGTAGCCCGGGGATTTAAAGTTAAAAATTTGCCCAGCTGGCCGCGCAGACCGCTGGATTCCAGGGCGGTGACGGTGCCGTTCTTAATATAATCTACCAGAAAATCATGACAATCGGATAAGGAACTGGAAGCGATGGTAATATCCTTGATGCCCAAAGCGGCAATCCGTTCTACCACCAGCTTCAGCAGAAAATCGCCGTTGCGCAGGTGATGATGGAAGGAAATAGTCATGCCGTCGTGGAGACCGGTTTTTTGTATGGCTTCGTCGATAGACGCCAAAACTTTATTGGTATGAGGTTTACCTACGCGCAGCTTACGCGCCGCGCCTTTTTGTGCCGGTACGTAGGTGAAAGCGCCGGCGAAGGGACGCAAATTCGTAAAACCTTTAATCTGTTCCGGGATTTCCCGGCCCACTGCGTTTTTCATTTGTGCGCCTCCTTCTTCGCTTCAATATCCACACCGGCAGCCCGGGCCTGGGTAATGACTCTTTCGGCTCTGACCACGATGGGTTTATCAATCATCTTGCCGTCCACGGCCAGGACGCCGGAATTATTTTTCAGGGAGTCCTGGAACGCTGCCAAAACTTTTAAAGCTTTGGCAATCTGCACGTCGGTAGGCGTAAAAATTTTATGGATGGCTTCAATCTGTTTCGGATGGATGCAGCTCTTGCCGTCAAAGCCCATGTCGTGGATGCGGTTAGTCTCGTCGTTAAAACCGTCCATGTTCTTTACGTCGGAGAAAACCGTATCCAGGCAGGCAATCTCGGCATCCCGGGCGGCCATTAAAATTTGCTCCCGGCAGTAGTACAGTTCGATGCCGCTTAAAGTCCTGTTGGTCTTAATATTGGCGATAAAATCTTCCGCGCCCAGGGCGATGGCCACCATGCGGGGATGTTTGCACATCTCGCGCACGTTGTACAAACCTTTGACGGATTCGATGGCGCCGATAATGTTGATGGTACCGGCGGGCCAGCCGTGTTTTTTCTCGGCGGCTTCAATATAACCGGTGACCAGATCCAGCTCGCTGATGTCTTCAATCTTGGGCAGACGGATCAGGTCCGGTTTGGCGTCGCAGATTACTTCCAGGTCCCGCAGGCCGTAAGGAGTCTGGGTAGGATGGTTGATGCGGACCACGGTTTCGCTGTGGAACTTCAAAGCTTTTAAAGCGTGGGCCGTGCATAAACGGGCCGCATCTTTTTCTGTGACGGCAATGGAATCTTCAATATCGAACATTAAACTGTCGGCGCCGTAAATGTCGGCGGAGTTAATCATCTTGGGGCTGTTGCCGGGGACGAACATCATGGAACGGCGCAGTTTTTGGGTAGCTTTTTGCGTCAATTCCAGCTTGGGGCCACGGTCAGTTTTAGCTACGGCCTGGCCGTGTTCCAGTTTGGCGCCGCCGCAGCCGCGTTCCAAGGCGGCTTCCACCCGGGCGATCAGAGTATAATCCCAGGCGCTGTTATCCTGCACGTCCACCTGGACATCGGCAAAGCCGGCGTCCTGGACGGTCTTAGTGATCAAAGCTTTTTCGTACTTGCCATACTGGCGCAGTACCGGCGATTGTAAGTTAACGGTAATACCGCTGCCGGGCTTAGCCGGACTGACGGTAACCAGGCAATCATTTTTACCTTTTTTGCGGTCGCCGTTGCCGGCGGTAGCTTGTTGTGTGAGAACCTTTACCATTTTCATCCTCCTTAGTAGTTTGTCAGATAGGTTTGTAGCCGGGCACTGGAGGTGTAAATTCCAGCTGCACCGGCTACTATATTTTTGTCAGTTAGAAGTGGAGGATACCCAGGGCCAAAGCGCAGGCCAGGGAAATCCAGGACAATACCCACAGGTACGGGGTACAGAACTTGAAAAGTTCTTTCAGTTCGATACCGGCCAGGCCGCAGCACAGGAACGTGGTAGCGGCGTGGGGAGTTACCAGCACGGCATAGTTTTTGCCAATTAACATGGCCATCATCATATCGTGAGCAGCTACGCCAAATTCTTTGCCCATGCCGATAGCCAGAGGCATTAAACCGAAGAAATAGGAATCTGTGCCCAGGAGCAGGCCGATGGGAACGGCGAAGAAACCGAACACAACCTGCAGATGGGGACCTACAAAACTAGGTACCAGGGTAATCATGGTCTTAGCCATGGCGTCAATCATCTTGGACCCGGTCAAAACGCCCAGGAAAACGCCGGAGGCAAGCAGTACCATGGGCATGGTCAAAGCGGTGGCGGCGTGCATCTTAATAGCAGCGGCCTGAGCTTTGGCGCCGGGGAAATTTACTAACAGGGCTACCGCTAAACCAAACATGAAAGCGGCGTACATCGGAATCTTGGTAAAGCACAGGGACAGGATAACGGCCAGGGTAATGATAGCATTAATCCAGATCAGTTTAGGACGTTTCATAGCTGCAACTGCAGCTGCGTCGGCGCTACCTGCTTCCACGCCGTCCATGGCTTCAGAAAGCTCGGCAGCCTTGCCGGTAGGAACCAGGCCGGCGCCGCGACGTTTTTCGATGATGCCCATGTAAGCGGAGAAGAGCAGAACGATTACCAGGCCCACACCCTGCAGGGGAATTAATTCTTTCCAGATACCTTCAGGGGATACGCCTAAGATGGCGGCGCACCGTGCTACAGGACCGCCCCAGGGGAGCAGGTTCATGATACTCATGGCGGCGCCGATGATGACGCAGATGACTACCGGACGGATGTGCAGTTTTTTATAAACGGGCAGCATGGCCGGAATCGTAATTAACAAAGTGGAAGCCAGGGCGCCGTCCAGATGGGTGATGACGGCGATACAACCGGTGGCCACCGTGACCATGACGATGTTGGAGCCGGCGTGTTTTACCAGCCAGTTAACCAGAGGATCAAACAATCCCACATCACCCATCATGGAGAAATAGATAATGGAGAAGATGAACAAGACTGCCGTGGACCAGGTTTTACCGACACCGGAAGAAACAAATTTAAAAATTTCGTTGGGACCAAAACCGCAGATTACTGCGGCCACGATAGGAACAACCACAAAGATAGGTACGGGGTTGGTCTTGCTCTGCAGCAAGGCCCAGACGATGATGACGATCATTAAAAAGCCGACGATTGCAAGCATAGTTTGTGATGCCATGGTCAAGAACCTCCTTTTATAAAATGTGTTGTGAGTATCGAATCGGGTTACGATACTGCTTCTTACTTTTAATATTAAATGCGCACAGAATTTTTGTAAAATTGAAAAAGAAAATTGTTGGCAATTTGTAAAATTAATGAACCCGGTGAAAACTGGAGCCAGACGCGATTGCCGGGCTGGCTAACGCAAACTTTACTCCGGGGGATGCTTTCTTGTGTTATAATGGGACAAGAATAACCGGTTCACTTGTTAGTCAGGGAAATGAGGTGTAAATTTATGGAAGACAGGGACTGGCAGATTTTACAAGAACTGCATCGTACTAAGAATATTACCAAAGCGGCTCAGCTGTTGTATATGTCGCAGCCGGCTTTGACGGCGCGGCTGCAAAATATTGAAACGGAATTTAATGTGCGGGTGGTAACCAGAAGTACCAAGGGTATAAAATTTACGCCGGAGGGCGAATATCTGGCGCATCAGGCTGAAGAAATCCTGCAGCAGCTGCATTCCATCAAAAACCAGGTTCAGGAAATGAATAATGAAATTGCAGGGACGATCGACATCGGCGCTTCGAACTATTTTACATTATATACGCTGCCCAAACTGCTGGAAAAATTTCAAGCTTTGCATCCTGCGGTGCGTTACACGGTGACCACGGATTGGAGCAAGACCATCTCTATGTCCGTCCACCAGCAAAAACTGCACCTGGGTTTTGTCAGCGTGGATTACGGCTATACCCGCAAGTTTAAACTGTACGACGAACCTATCTGTATCGCTTCTCGGCAACCTATAGAGCTGTCCAAGCTGCCGGAACTGCCCCGGATTGATTATCAGAGCGACAGCCTGGTCCGGTCCCAGCTGGAAAAATGGTGGGGCGAGCATTTTGAGGAACCCTCCAAGATCAGTATGCATGTGGGCAGACTGGAAAGCTGCAAGCACATGGTGAAACACGGTCTGGGTTATTCCATCATCCCGTACCGGATAATTGCGGACGAGAAAAGCATACACACGCTGATTTTAAGGGATAAGGAAGGCAAACCTTTGTTCCGTACCAGCTGGATGTTGTATAATGAAGAGACGGCGGTACTGCCTACTGTGAAAGCTTTTATTGATTTTGTGCAACAATATCCGTTCTTTGAAGCCGAAGGCGAAGACAGATAAGAAAAAACGGCAACGTAATGTGCCAACGGCCACGAGAAATTTACAACGGAAAACTAAAATAGAAAACTAAAATCGAAAACGGCAACGGAAACCGGAAAGGATTTTTAAAAACGTGAATACCAAAACGGAACAGCAGCAAAATTTGGCGCAGCTAAAAAAGATTAAGTGTTTTTTGTTTGACATGGACGGGACGATTAATTTAGGCGAACAAGTTATTCCCGGCATGGAAGGATTTTTTGAAAAATTGACCGCGGCCGGCCGGAAATATTTTCTGGTGACCAATAACAGCAGCCGGGACCACGCCCACTACGTGCGCCGCATGAACGGCATGGGCGTACCTGTGACCAGGGAAAACATTTTAATTTCTACGGACGCGATGGTGGCTACGCTGCGGCATCTTAAACCGGGCGCCAGACTTTTTGTCCTGGGGACGCCGGAACTGAAACGCAACATTGCCGCCGGCGGTTTTACCCTGACTACGACTTTGGAAGAAGGCGCCGATTATGTGGTGGTAGGTTTTGACCAGACCTTGACTTATGCCAACCTGACCATCGCCTGCCGGCTTATTGACCGGGGCGTGCCTTATGTGGCTACCCATCCCGATGTACGCTGTCCCATCGAAGGCGGCGAATATATTCCCGACACGGGCGCTTTTTTGGCGGCTATCGAAACGGCTACCGGTAAAAAACCGCAGTTCATCACGGGGAAACCGTACCAGTATATGGTAGATACGGTCATGGAACGGACCGGTTTCCAGAAAAACGAGATTGCCATGGTGGGCGACCGGCTGAGTACGGATATTGCTTTCGGTACCAGGAACGGTATCCTGGCGATCCTGGTCCTGACCGGTGAAGCTACGCTGGCCGATGTGGAGAGAGGACCGGTAAAGCCGGATATTATCCTGCCCCACGCTAAGGAAATTCTAAAATATCTGTGAACTGATAAAATTAATTGTGAGAAAGTGGGCCTTTGGTGTATAATAGACTCGTAAAGTGTTGTTTTGTAAGTTTTATTTGGAGATGGAGAAGGATAATTTAATCTTAAGGAGGATATAGTAATGAAAAAATTAATTCTGTTAGTAAGTATGATCATGACTCTGGCTTTTAGTATGGTGGCTTTTGCCGCCGGCGATGGCAGTGCCCTGAACGCTGAGCAGAAAAATGCAGAAAAGCTTTTGAGCGCCATGACCAATTCTACGGCTACGGTATCCAGCCTGAAGGGTATTTTTACTCCGGGCCTGGAAAAGAAAATTGACGCCGCTGCTCTGGCTGCCCTGCAAAAAACCGTGACGGACAAGTTTGGTACCGTTAAGGGCGAAACTAAGTTCAGAGTTTTTGAGCGCGCCGATAAGGCAGATGTGCTGCTGTACCAGGCAGGTTTCTCCAAAGAAAAGTTAGTTAACTTCCAGTTTGTATTCGCTAAAGAAGGCGAAAAGTCTTTGATTGATTCTTTCAGCTTTGGCCCGGTTACGGCTCCGGCACAAGCACCGGCTAAGAAATAAGTAAGTTCATGCAAAGACCGCCTGCCTGGCGTGCGGTCTTTTTTCTGTCCGGGGACGCGCCTGATTTTAATCCCGGTTTTTGCGGGGGCGCATTGACAAGGACGGGCGGGTAGGTTATATTTTTAATATATTTGTTGGTATGATGAGAGAGAGGGGCTTCCAGAATGAGTAAGAAAATTCCGTTCGTGACTAAAGAACAAGTGGCCAAGATCGCTGCTACCTATCCTACGCCTTTTTATCTGTATGATGAAAAGGGCATCCGGGAAACAGCCCGGCGCGTCAATAAAGCTTTTAGCTGGAACAAGGGCTTTAAGGAATATTTTGCTGTCAAGGCGACACCCAACCCGTTCCTGTTGCAAATTTTAAAAGAAGAAGATTGCGGTGCGGATTGTTCTTCTTATACCGAGCTGATGATGAGCGAAGCGGTGGGCCTGAAGGAACACCAGATCATGTTCAGCTCCAACGAGACGCCGGTGGAAGATATGCAGCTGGCCAAAAAGATGGGCGTTATCATCAACCTGGATGATATTACCCATATTGACTTTTTGGAAAAGGTGGCGGGGATTCCTGAAACCGTGTGCTGCCGTTACAATCCCGGCGGACATTTTGCTATTGCTAATAATATTATGGATAACCCGGGAGATGCCAAGTACGGCATGACTCGTGCCCAACTGACCGAAGCTTATCGCATCCTGTTGCAAAAAGGTGTGAAACATTTTGGCATGCATGCCTTTTTGGCTTCCAACACGGTGACCAATGCTTATTATCCGGAACTGGCCCGCATCCTCTTTAAGGTAGCGGTGGAACTGCACCAGGAAACCGGCGCCCATATTGAGTTTATCAATCTGAGCGGCGGCGTGGGCATCGCCTACAAACCGGAGCAGCCGGATAACGATATCCTGGCCATCGGCGAGGGTGTGCACAAAGCTTTTGACGAAGTGCTGGTACCGGCAGGCATGGGCGATGTAAAAATCTTTACGGAGATGGGCCGTTATATGCTGGCTCCTTACGGCGCGTTGATTACCCAGGCCATTCACGAAAAACATATTTACAAGGAATATATCGGCTGCGACGCCTGCGCGGCTAATCTGATGCGTCCCTGCATTTACGGCGCTTATCATCATATCACGGTGCTGGGCAAGGAAGGTCTGCCCTGCGACCATGTTTACGATGTGGTGGGCGGACTGTGCGAGAACAGCGACAAGTTTGCCATCGACCGGGCGCTGCCCCGGATTGATCGCGGCGATTATCTGTTTATCCACGATGCCGGCGCGCACGGGTTCAGCATGGGCTACAATTATAACGGCAAACTGCGCAGCGCGGAATTGCTCTTGCAGACGGATGGCAGCGTGAAGCTGATTCGCAGGGCGGAGACGCCGGCGGATTATTTTGCTACGTTTGATTTTAGCGACTTCTTTAAGAAATAATAGACTAGATCTGCGTGTAATACTAAAATACATGGCAGGGTAGCTCCTTGGCAACAGTCACTGAATGCTGTTTATGCCGCTGCGCTCGGCTGCTTCGCACATATTTTGCTTCGCAAAATCAGAGTGCTGCGCGACGCCTCGCTTAGCTGGCAAAACTGCGCATTCAGTGCCAATTGTTGCGGCAGGAGCTACTCTGCCATTATATTCTGCTTGCGCGTATCGCTTGCATTCGTTTCCAATTGCTAATGCAGGAGCTCTCCTGCCAGCATATTCTGCTTGCGCGTATCGCTTGCATTCGTTTCCAATTCTTACTGAAGGTAATATCTGTCATTACAATACAAATTTTGTTGTAAAAATAAACCCTGCCAAGCGGCAGGGTTTTTATAATACGGAAATATAATACGGAAATATAATACGGAAATATAATACGGAAATATAATACGGGCGAGGGATGCCTTTGTGCAGCCGTATGCTGAGATACGACGGAGCCGCGTAACGTCGCGGCGACTAACTTATACAGCCAGCCTGTCTTGTTGAAGCGTCGGCGGAAACAAAGATATCCCTCGCTCGTAATTTAATTTTTATAATGCTTGCAGCGCTTGTTTGATTTCTTCCAATACTTGGGGCTGGCGGTCAAACAGATGGCGCAAACGCTCGCCCTTGTCACCATGAGCGCGATATTTTTCCAGGACGATTTGCACGGCGGAGAAAATTTGCTCCCGGGTAAAGGTACGTTCAATCGTGTAACCTAAGGCTGGGGATTTGCCCATCATGCCGCCCAGAGAAATTTCAAATTTGCCCAGTTCCTTGACGGAAGGCAGGATACCAAAATCCTGGCTGCGGGCTTTACCGGTGCTGTTCATGCAGCCAAAGACGCCAATCTTGAATTTTTTAGGCACGGTTTGTCCCAGCAGCGCGTTTTGTAGTTCCTGGGCCAGGGCAGTTACATCAAAAAGACCGCGGCGGCAGCAGGTGCCTTTGCAGGCGACCACGGCCCGGACCGTGGTGCCGGTACCGCCCAGATATAAATGAGCGGCCTGGGTGGCTGCGATGGCGGCATCCAATTTTTCTGCCGGAATCTGGTTGATTTCCAGGGTACCGCGACTGGTGGCCGTGGCCTGCCCGCCGCCGAAAGTTTGCGACCAGGGTGCCACGGCAGCCAGGTCCTCCACCATAAATTGCCAGGCCATGCC
>CAXYYS010000044.1:0-16362 GCA_964293585.1 uncultured Acidaminococcales bacterium | reverse complement strand
CCGCTGCCGTTGTCCGCCACCCGGATAAATTCCGTGCCGCCTTCATAAATGGTCACGTCAATACTATTAGCTCCGGCATCCAGAGCATTTTCCACCAGTTCCTTGACCACCGAGGCCGGTTTTTCCACCACTTCTCCGGCGGCAATCTGGTTGGACGTGTTCGTATCTAAAAGATGTACCTCTGCTTCACGCATATCATTCTCACTCTTTCTCTAAATCCTGCCAGTTCTTCTGTCTGCCCCGCTTGCACAAGGCAGCTTCCCCTTACTGCTTTTATCTTTTACACCGCGCCGCTTTCCTTCTTGGCTTCTGCCTGCAATTTGTACAGGGCATTCATGGCCTCGATAGGCGTCATGCTCATCACATCCAGGGCCAGAATTTCTTTGGTTAGGTTGCTGGTAAACAAACTGCCCATGGCTTCCGGAGCCGGTTCGGGTTTTACGGCTACGGGAGCCGCAGTCTTACCTGCATCATATTCCCGCAGACATGCTTCCGCCCGGTCCAGCACCTTCTTGGGCAATCCGGCCAGCCTGGCCACATGCACGCCGTAGCTGCGATCCGTACCGCCCCGGATAATCCGGCGCAGGAACACAATATCGTTACCCCGTTCCTTAATGGCTACGGAATAATTCTTGACCCCTTCCAGCACGTCCTCCATGGCCATCAGTTCATGGTAGTGGGTGGCAAAAAGCGTCTTGGCCTTAATCCGGGTCTGGATATATTCCATCACGGCCCTGGCAATAGCCATGCCGTCATAAGTACTGGTACCCCGGCCCACCTCGTCCAAAATAATCAGGCTCTTGGCCGTGGCGTATTTCAAAATCTGGGCTACCTCGTTCATCTCCACCATGAAGGTGCTCTGGCCCGTAGCTAAATCGTCGCTGGCCCCCACCCTGGTAAAGATCCGGTCCACCGGACAGATGCTGGCGGCCTGGGCGGGAATAAAGCTGCCCATCTGGGTCATCAGCACTAAGAGCGCCACCTGGCGCATATAGGTGGATTTGCCGGCCATGTTGGGGCCGGTAATGATGATGAGGCGCTCGTCCGTGGTATTCAGGTTCACATTATTAGGCACAAAGATTTCTTTGGTTAAAAGCCGTTCCACCACCGGATGCCGGCCGTCGGTAATCTTCAGCTCGCCCCGGTCGTTTAAACCCGGACGGTGATAATCATATTTAAAGGCCGCTACCGCCAGGCCTACCAGGACATCCACCACGGCTAAAGCCCTGGCCGTACCCTGGATAGCTACCAGCTGGCTGCGAATCAGTTCCCTGATCTTGTTAAACAGATAATATTCCAGCTGCTCAATCTTTTCCTTGGCGCTGAGAATCTTGTTCTCATATTCCTTCAGCTCCGGTACAATATAGCGCTCGGCATTGACCAGGGTCTGCTTGCGAATAAAATCCGCCGGCACCAGGTTCGTCTGGCCCTTAGAAACTTCAATGTAATAGCCGAAGACTTTATTAAATCCCACTTTGAGATTCTTAATGCCGGTACTGTCCTTGATTTTCTTTTCAAAGTTCTGCATCCAGGTCGTATTATCCCGGGCCAGGTTATGCAGCTCATCCAGTTCCAGGTCGTAGCCGTCCTTAATCATGCCGCCTTCCCGGATAGTAAAAGGCGGTTCGTCCACGATTGCCGCCGCCAGGGTTTCGTAGACCTCCCGGTGCATATGGATAGCTTCGCTGAGGCGCTGCAGTAAATTAGAACGGGCGCCTTTGAGCAGTTCTTTCACCTTGGGCAGGGCAGCCAGAGAATCCCGCAGGCTCACCATGTCCCGGGCGTTGGCGCTGCCTACTTCCAAACGGGCCAGGATACGTTCCAGGTCGTACACTTCTTTCAGACTTTCCTGCAACGCGTCCCGTAGAGCCGGCTGGTTTACTAATTCTTCCACCGCATCCTGCCGCTGCAGGATCTGGTTCAAATCTAAAAGCGGGCTTTCAATCCAGCTGCGCAGAGCCCGGGCGCCCATGGATGTAGAAGTAAAATCCAGCACATCCAGCAGCGTGCCCTTCTTGCCGCCATCCCGCATATTCTTAATCAATTCCAGGTTGCGGATGGCCGTAGCATCCAGGTTCATAAACCGGTCGGTTTCAATCCGCTCCAGCTTATTAATCTGGGACAGGTCCGCTTTGACCGTGGCATGCAGATAGTCCAGCAGGCACTGCACCGTTTCCTTAGCCAGAGGTTCCAGCGTCTGGGCGCCAAAATGCTGCTGCACCCAGTCCGTCCCCGGAGCCGCCTCTTTATAAAAACTGCACAGGCACTGGGGCATCTTTACTTTCAGCCAGGCTTCCAGCTCATCCCAGCAGCTGATACCGGGCTTAACTACTAATTCCGCCGGTTGCAGCTTGTATAACTGTTCTTCTACCGCCAACATGCTTTCGCTGCCGCCATCCAGGAAATAGCGGCACTCACCGGTACTGACCTCGGCCAAAGCCAGGGCCAATACTCCGTCTGCTTCCTGCAGGAATACCAGATAACGGCTCTGGGCATCGCTTAACAGCTGCTCCGACAAAGCCGTGCCCGGGGTAACAATCTTGGTCACTTCCCGTTTAACCAGCCCTTTAGCCAGCCGGGGATCTTCCATCTGCTCACAGATAGCAATCCTGTACCCTTTCTTAATGAGCCGGGCAATATAACTGTCCACAGCATGATAAGGCACTCCGCACATGGGGATACGTTCTTCCAGTCCGCCGGCCCGGCCCGTCAGGGTCAGGTTCAACTCCCGGGACGCGGTAACCGCATCGTCAAAGAACATCTCATAAAAATCCCCCAGGCGGAAAAAGAGTAATTCGTCCGGATGCTGTTGTTTCACATCCATATATTGTTGCACCATGGGTGTTAGTTCGTTCGCCATAATCAGTACTTGCCTTTCCACAAAATTTGTTACCTGGTAACCGCCGTACCTTTTAAAAGCCAGGTCTGACCGCAGTCAATCTTTACCTGCACATACGCTCCGGCCGTAAACTGGCCCGGCGCGGCCGGCCATAATACCAGCTGGTTGGTCCGGGTCCTTCCCTGCCAGATGGCTGTATCTTTTTCCGTAGGTCCTTCCGCTAAAACTTCCAGGGTCTGCCCTTCCAGCTTCCGGTTCAGCGTCAGGGAAATTTCGTTCTGGAGCGCCATCAACTGTTCCAGCCGGGCGTGTTTCACCGTTTCCGGAACCTGGTCCTGCATCCTGGCTGCCGGCGTCCCGCTCCGGGGTGAATAGATAAAGGTAAAAGCCGAGGTAAAACCTACCTGACGTACCACAGCCAGGGTTTCGGCAAAATCAGCATCCGTTTCCCCGGGAAAACCTACGATAATATCCGTGGTCAACGCTGCTGCCGGCACATATTTTCTAATCAGGGCCACCAGCCGCAAATACTGCTCCTTGGTATAGCCCCGGTTCATCGCTTTTAAGATGCGGTCGCTGCCCGCCTGGAACGGCAGGTGGAAATTCTCACACAGATGTTTTCCCGCCGCCACGGTCTTAATCACCGCTTCGCTCATATCCCGGGGATGGCTGGTCATATAATGCACCCGCTTTAATCCCGGCACCTGGTCCACTGCGGCCAGAAGCCTGGCAAAAGCCTCAGGTTCCTGCCGGTCCTTGCCGTAGGAATTCACGTTCTGGCCCAGCAGGGTAATTTCCGTGTAGCCTGCTGCCACTGCCGCCCTGTCTTCCGCCAGGATCTGCTCTACGCTGCGGCTGCGTTCCCGTCCCCGTACAAAGGGCACGTTACAATAGGTGCAAAAATTATTGCAGCCATACATGATGGGAATCCAGGCGGCAAAACCGCTCTGGCGCACCCGCTGACCCTCAAATTCTGCCGGGGTCACGGCTAAATCCGTATAGGCACGGGCCTGACGTTTACCCACAGTGGTATAAGCCGGTTCCGCCTGAGCCATTTTGGTTTTCCTGGCCCAGGCCGCGGCTCCCTGATCCGGTGCTGCACCCTTTTGCCCGGCAACACCCGCGGTCCCGGCCAGGCCCTGCTGATCCCGCACAAACGCTGTCAGTACCTGCTGAAAGCTATTCACATAAGCCGTACCTAACAGGATATCTATCTGGGAAAACTTGCGCAACAGCTGCTCTCCGTCTTTTTGGGCCATGCACCCGGCCACGCAGATAATCTGACCCGAATGCCCAGCTTTAGTAGCCTTAAGCTCGCCGATCTTACCCCAGATATGTTTCTCCGCACTTTCCCGTACGCAGCAGGTATTCACCACCACCACATCCGCCGTGGCATAATCCTGCGCCTTGCTATAACCTAAAGCTTCCAGCTGGCCGGCATAATGCTCGGTATCACTTTCGTTCATCTGGCAGCCGTAGTTGATTGTAAAATAAGTTTTGCCTGTCCCGATTTGTTCCATATTTACCTTTCCCCATGGTCAAATTTAGCCGCACCGCCATATTAGTTGTGGCCGGTTAACTTTTAGACTACTAATACCTGTGTTCTTAAAGATATTTTATTATACCACACCTGCCGCTAAAATCACCAGAGGCGTTCACACAGTTGTCACTTTCTTTTTAGCCCCAAATCTGGTATAATATAGATAAAGAAAAGGAGGCCTATCATGAAAAAGTTTTTACTGGTAGCAATGCTCATTCTCATGACCGTGACTCCTATGGCGTTTGCCGCGGAGAATCAAGGCGGCTACTGCAGGGCCGATGGCACCTGCTATGATGCCAACGGCCAGCAGGTTCAAAAATAACGTCACACAAACAGGCTGGTGATAACAAAATTAAGTGCGGAGCAGATTAGTTAAGTACAGAAATTGCTGAAGAGCAAGGGAACTTAACCGAACATAAAAATAAACCGGAGTTCAACTTCAAGTTGGACTCCGGTTCTTTTTTATCTGGGTTCATCATAAATATATTTAGCATTAATAGGAATATCGTTGCTGTTAGTCTTGGCCAGCAGGATTTGGAACACATCCAGGTAACCGGTTCTAAAAGCCGAAGCGCAGCCCCGCAGATATAAACTCCACATCCGGGCAAACTTTTTATCGTACATCTTTTCCACGGCCGGCAGCTGTTTCATAAAATTAGCATGCCAGCGGTCCAGGGTGGCCGCATAGTGCAGCCGCAGACTTTCCATGTTCAGGATGTTAAGCCGGAAATCCGGGAACAAAGCCACGGTTTCGTGGACGGACGGTACATAGCCGCCCGGGAAAATATAGTTGTGCATAAAAGAATTGGTTGGCGCCGTTACTGTTCCCATGATGGAATGCAGTAAAAAGAGGCCGTCCTCTTTCAGCAGGGAATTAACCTTGTACAGATACAAGGGTAAAAATTCTTTGCCCACATGTTCAAACATGCCGATGCTGACAATCTTATCAAACTGTTCCTGGTGCGGGTCCAGATCCAGATAGTTCAGATACCGTACCTGACAACGTTTTTCCAGGCCCAGCTCCTTAATCTTGGCATTGGCGCCTTCGCACTGTTCCTTGCTCAGGGTAATACCCACGGCATGAATGTCATACTCCCGGGCCGCCCTGATAACCAGGGCACCCCAGCCGCAGCCAATATCCAGCAGAGTTTCTCCCTGCTTCAGCCGCAGCTTGCGCAGACTGTGTTCAATTTTCTGTTCCTGGGCCCGTGCCAGCGAATCCTGGGGCGTTTCAAAATAGCCGCAGGAATAACTCATGGTCTTATCCAGCCACAGGGCAAAAAAATCATTGCCCAAATCATAATGCAGATGGATATCCTTGGCTTCCTCAGCTTCCAGACCGGCATCCAGTTTCTGCCGAAGCTTGGTAAAATTATACCGCTCTACCACCTGTTCTTCCTTATCATTGACGAACATGGTCCGGATGACATTATCCATGTTGCCCCGGATATCCACCAGCCCGCTCATGTAAGCTTCCGCAATCGTCAGGATAATATCCGTCGGTTTAATCTCTTTTAAAGACGGTTCCCGGTTCCAGACCAGCGTGAAGCCGGGATTGCCCGCCCCGATTTTCTCCCTGGTACCATCCCAGTACTCTACTTCAAAAGCACCCTTCTTCCAGAGGGACAAGAGTTTTTGCAGCGCTGCTTTTTTGGCTCCAAACATCATAACCACTTCTTCCTAATGTACACAGTTACGCAGCCATATTGTAATTTAATTTTCTCATACAAAAGTATTATACCACTTTTTCACCAGGACGGCACAATTTCTTTTCTACCTTAGAACCTTTTTATCGGGGCAGACGCACCATGTCCGGCGTAATCTCTGCCAGATTTCTGGCGCCGCACATGAGCATGGTGTCTTCCAGCTCGCCGGCAATCTTATTAATATAAACCTGGACGCCGTCCGCCCCGGCACCATAGACCGCTGTGACAAAGGGTCTGGCAATTAACACGGCGTCGGCACCCATCGCCAGAGCCTTAAACACATCCACGCCGCTGCGGATACCGCCATCCACCAAAATCTTAACCTGGCCCTTGACCGCCGCCACGATTTCCGGCAAAACTTCCGCCGTAGCCGGACACTGATCCAGTACCCGGCCCCCGTGGTTGGAAACCACGATTGCAGCAGCACCGGCCTGCTGTGCCTTCAAAGCGCCCCGCACCGTCATGATGCCTTTCACGATAAAGGGTCTGCCCGCCGCTGCCACGATTTCCTGCAGTTCTTCCGGGGACCTGGGTCCTGCCGGCGGCTGCATATGTTTTAAGAACGGCAGCCCGGCGCCATCCACATCCATGGCTACAGCCACCCCGCCCCCCTCTTTGGTCAGGTCCAGGTTCTGATGTACCACACCCCTGTTCCAGGGGTTTATCGTGGGAATCCCCAGACCACCCACCTTTCTTATAGCGGCGGCGGCGCCTTCCATAACCTTGGCGTCCACCCCGTCGCCGGCAAAAGCCAGGATCCCGGCAGCCGCACAAGCCGGCAGCAGGATATCATTATATTCCGCATCCGAATATTTATCACCGTAATGAGTCTTAACCGCTCCTACCGGTGCAGCGAAAAAAGGATACTTAAACGTCTTGCCAAAAAGTTCCCGCTCCATACTGACCGGTCCGGCTGCAACCAGGGTATCCATGTTCACCCTGATTTCCTGCCATTTTTCGTAGTTGCGGATAGCCGTATCCCCCACGCCCTTAGCGCCGGGACCCGGCATCTGATTACCGCAGGCGCGGCCGTTGCATACCGGACAAGCTTTACAAATTTTACCAATCACCGGTCTGGCTTGAGCTAATACTTGTTGATAATCCATGCTGCTACCTCCCTCGCATACTGCGCCCTCTTTTACTGCTGTCTGTTTACTGCTTACCATATTTTATGAATTTATTCCGTCTTTCTCTGGCAGATGCTTGAAGAAAAGACGGACTACCAGGAATGATAACGTGATGGCGGCCACATCGGCCAAAGGCTGACAGAAAATCAAACCCTCAATCCCCCAATGACGCGGCAGGATTAATAAGAGCGGGATCAGAAACAAACCCCGGCGTGCCATGGCTAGCAGGATGGCGCCGCCTGTTTTGCGCACCGTCTGCAAGGTCATGTTGCTGAGCACTACCAGGGACTGGGTTGTGAAAGTCACGGTCTGGGCCCGCAGTGCCAGTACACCGATAGCGATAACTTCCGGGTCATCCCGGAATACGGAAATGATAGGCGTGGCAAAGATAAAACCCAGCACGGACAAGATGAGACTGCAGCCCGCCATACTTTTTAAACAGAAACGGAAACTGCTCCGCACCCGGCTGAAGATTCTGGCGCCGTAGTTAAAACCGCATACCGGCTGGTAGCCCTGGCCAAAACCAATCATGGCCGCGGCCGCCAGGAAGGATAATCTGTTCACGATGGACATGGCGGCAATCGCTGCATCACCGTAAGCTCCGGCCGCCACATTGAGCACGATGGTACCCACGCTTTCCAGACCCTGACGGAACAAAGACGGCGCTCCGCCCATGACGATCTCTTTAAACAAACGCACCGACAACTGCACCTTGCGCCAGTGGATAGACAAATTGCCACCCCGCCTGGCCATAGCTAAAAGCACGCACATACCTACGAACTGACTGAACACCGTAGCCATAGCCGCACCGGCGATTCCCAGCCCGCAATAAAAAATCAGCAGTGGTTCCAAAAATATATTGAGTATCGCACCGCTGGTAATCCCCACCATACCGTACATGGCACTGCCCTGAAACCGCAGCTGATTATTAAGAACCAGGGAAGACATCATGAACGGCGCCCCCAAGATGATAATCTGTAAAAATGTTTGCGCATACGGCAGGATCGTAGGCGTTGATCCCAGTGCCACTGCCAGCTTATCCGCCAGGGGCCAGCAGATCAAGATCAGCAGCAGGCCGGCGCCAAAAGCATAAAAATAGCCGCTGGACGCCATGATATCCGCTTTGTCTCTTTCTTTGCTGCCCAGCTTGCGGGAGATATAATTGCCGCTGCCGTGGCCGAAAAAGAAACCGATGGCCTGAATGATGGACATAAAAGCAAAGTTTACACCCACCGCTGCGGAAGCACTGGTTCCCAGCTGGCTGACGAAAAAAGTATCCACCGTATTATAAAAGCTGGTCACCATCATACTAAAAATCGTGGGGATGGCTAATTCTACCACCAGCTTCTGTACCGGTTCCGTGGTCATCTTGATGAACTTGGCGTCCTGCTCAGCCCTTAAAAGCTTATCTTCCTGCATCTTGCCGCCTCAGTTTCTAAAAAAGCGCCGCTTCCTTAGGAAACGGCGCTCTGCCTGCTTTAGCATCTGCACAACCGAACCCGCAGGTTCAGTCCTTAAATTCGTATTTTAAATGTTGTCTTTCCGGCAGCCGTTGATATTTTACCCGAGGATAACCCACCATTAACGTTCCTACCAGCTTATGCTTGGGCGGAATACCCACCAGGTCCAGCAAAGGTTTATAACCGGTCATGCCGCAGGTCTGGATAAAACCGGCAATCGTGGTACCCAGTCCCAGCACCGGCGCATACAACTCTGCATAGGCCCAGCACTGATCCGCATTGCTGGCGCCCGTAATATTCAAGCGCCGGACGGAGGAGAAAATCAACATGGGAGCATGCCTGGCAATAATATCTATTCCCCGTTCCCTGTAAGTTTTCAGCACCGGCCGCAGATAACGTTTACGTTCCGTACCCTGGTCAATTTCCTGTTGCATCCAGTCGGCAACCACATCCGTAATCTTCTTAATGGCATCCTTATTGGAAATAATCGTATAATACATGCCCTGGGAATTGCTGGCCGTAGGCGCATAACGACAGATATCCAAAAGTTGCAGCACGTCGTCCTGGCTCGGCACCCGGTCCTGGAATAAGCGGACGCTCCGGCGGGCCCGTAAAAAATTATAGGCGGCCTCCCGGTCCGGAAGCACTTTAGGCATCGGCAGCATCTCTGCAAAGGGCGTATATTTATTATCCATCGCCCCCACCGGACAGATAGCCACACAATGGCCACAGCTCATACAGCCGTGATCCACATTACATTCCGGTCCTTCTTTTCCCATGGTTAAGATGCAGGCCGGACAATCAGCCACGCATAAACCGCATTTCACACATTTACTGGTATCAACCTTAATTAAATCCAATTCCTACACCTCATAAATTACATTTGGGATATTATACCATATCCGGGTGCTAGAATTCAAATCTATTTTCTGGTTAATTTGTAAATCAGGGCATTGCAGATAGCGGCAGCCACGTTACTGCCGCCCTTTCTTCCTACGGCCACGATATAAGGAATACCGGTCTGCATGATCAGTTCCTTTGCTTCCACCACATTCACAAAACCAACGGGCACGCCGATAACCAGCGCCGGTTTAATTTTTCCGGCCCGGACCAGCTCATCCAGTTTTACCAGCGCCGTGGGCGCATTGCCGATAGCAATAATCAGCGGTCCTGGTAAAGCAGCGGCTTTTTCCATGCAGGCTGCCGCCCTGGTAGAGCCTACCGCTTTGGCATGAGCAGCCACTTCCGGATCATCCATGAAGCAGACAGCCTGGCCACCCAGTTTGCGCAGCCCCGGTTTATTAATACCCACGCAGGCCATCTTCGTATCCCTCACGTTGGTAGCGCCCTGCTGTAACACAGCTAACGCCTGTGCTACCACGCCCTCACTGAACCTTAAGTTCCGGGCATAGTCAAAATCTGCCGAAGTATGAATGACCCGTTTTACGATACTGGCCTTGTCCGGGTCAAGTTGTACCTCGCCCAGTTCCTCGCCAATAATCTCCATGCTCCGTTTTTCAATATCCATCGGCAAAACTTCTTTTAATTCCATGGTTTATTCCTTTCTCGCTGTAACATTGACGCCAAATTTAGCGCTGTCTGTACGCAGACAGCCCTGTTCTTACACTGCTATCTTTCAATACCATCCCTGGCTACAACGCCCTTGTCATAAGGGTGTTTACGTTTACAGATCTCCGAAACATAGTCCGCCGCTTCTAAAAGGGCCGGCGAAGGATTGCGTCCGGTCAGAACTACTTCCAGGCCGGCGGGTTTCGTTTTTAAAAATTGCAGCAGCAGGCCTTCGTCCAGCAGCCCCGTACTGCAAGCACCCAAGGCTTCATCCAGCACCAGCAGGTCGGCCTGCTTTTCCCGGCAGAGAGCCACCACCTTCTCTAAAAGCGCATCATGGTCCTGACGGACCTTAGCTTTTTCTGCAGGGCTCATCTGGAAAGAAAATTTGGTAATTCCCGGTGCCCGGTAGACTTCCACCCCCGGCAGCAGCGGCAAAGTTTTTAACTCTCCTGTCTCCCAGCCTTTTAAAAACTGGCACAGGATAATTTTAAAGTCCCGGCCGCTGGCTCGCAGGATCAAACCCAGGGCCGCCGTGGTCTTGCCTTTCCCGTCTCCGCAATAAATTTCAATCAAGCCCTGTTTCATAAACCTGCCTCCAGGATTTTCTCAATCTTCTGCATATCCAGATGTTGACGCAGATGCTGAGCCAGCAGATCGTACTGTTTTTCCTTATAGGTCTTAAAATCAACTACCTTAATCTCTTCCGGGGTCAAACCTTTCTTCCGGGCCAGGGCTTCCACAACAGCTGCGGCAATACCCTCCCCGTCAAAAATACCGTGCATGTAAGTTCCGTACACATTCATGCGACCGTGTACGTTCTGGCTGCCTTCCGGTAACAATTCCCCTGCTTCGTGGATGGGCTGCGCTTGAGTCAGCGCCTTCTCCGCCGGGAATTTGGTCACGCCGCTGTGAATCTCATAACCATGGAAATCTTTGCCGCTTAAAGCCGCAAAAATACCCTGCACCTGGCCAAACTTGCCGCACATCTGGATGGTACGTTTCTTTTCCGCAAACACGGTTTCCGTAGCTAACAGCCCCAGACCTGCCGTATCTCCGCCGGCTTCCACCCCGTAAGGATCAGAGATATTCCGGCCCAGAACCTGGTACCCGCCGCACACGCCAAAAATAACGGTGCCGGCATGGGCTTTCTTTAAAACTTCAGCTTCCAAACCGTTCTGACGCATCCATTTTAAATCACCGATTGTATTTTTAGAACCGGGCAGGATGATCATATCCGGATTATGTAAATCCTGCAGGTGGTCCACATAACGCAGGGACACGCCCGGAATCGTCTCAAAGACGTTAAAGTCCGTATAGTTGGACATACGAGGCGTCCTGATGACTACAATATCAATCACTTCCACCGCCCGGTGGCTGGATAATCTCTCCGAGAGACTGTCCTCGTCTTCAATATCTACATCCAGCATGGGCAGGACGCCGACGACCGGACAATGGGTCTTTTCTTCCAGCATTTCCAGGCCCGGTTTTAAAATTTCCACATCGCCCCGGAACTTGTTGATGATGATACCCTTCACCATGTCCCGTTCTTCCTGGTCCAGCAGCATCAGGGTACCGTAAATGGAAGCAAAAACGCCGCCCCTGTCAATATCTGCTACCAGCAGGACAGGCGCCTTAGCCCGCTTCGCCATACCCATATTGACGATATCCTGACTCTTCAGGTTAATCTCCGCCGGACTACCGGCGCCTTCAATCACGATAGTGTCATACTGGGCGGCCAGTTTTTCAAAATCCGCCATGATATAGTTAACCAGTTTATGTTTCATCTTAAAATATTCGGCAGCGGTCATGGTACCGATAGCCTCGCCGTCCACGATGACCTGGGAGCCGCAGTCACTGGTAGGCTTAAGCAGGACCGGGTTCATGCAGACATCAGGCTCGATGCCGGCTGCCTCCGCCTGTACTACCTGGGCCCGGCCCATCTCGGCGCCCTTCGCCGTGATAAAAGAATTAAGGGCCATGTTCTGGGATTTAAAAGGTGCCACTTTTTTCCCGTCCTGGTGAAAAATACGGCAGAGACCTGCTGTCACCAGACTTTTACCTGCGTTAGACATCGTACCTTGGATCATGAGAGTTTTAGCCATTTTCTGTACCTGCCTTCACTGAAAAATTTAAGAGTTCCTGATAATCATGCAAAGAAATTTTTGCTCCAGACTGCGTAGCAGTAGCAATCACCGGAACCGGTCCGTTCGTATGCCTGCCGGTCACGGAACTGGTGACATGATCGCCGCAAACCAAAATCTTAAGCGGCTCCGTCCAGACGGTCAGAAGCGGTCCTACAAATTCCCGGTCAATCTTTTCTATAAAAGCGGCCTTGCCTTCGTAATCGTGCCGGTGGGAAGCTTCATCCGCGCCGTTAAAATGCGTGACCACAAAGGGATACTGCTGCAGCATCTGCAAAGTTACCTGTAGTTTTTCCGCCAGATCCGTATCCGTATCGCCGGTAGCATGAGGCAGAGCCGGTACCTGCATCTGCAGTGCTTTACCAATACCCTGCACTATCTCCGCCTTACCCACCAGCGCCCCCTGCTGACCGTTCAGCCTGGCAAAAGATGGCAGTGTGGTCCGGGCCGACGGCCCCCAGGGATACAGGGCATAATGTAAACCCTGACGTGCATACGGTTGTAAGATGCGGGCCGATTCTTTTAAGAACAGCCGGAGTTCCAGACAGGAAGCCTGCAACTCTGCCAGTAATGACTCCACCTTCAAGCCCATGCTTTCGTGAGGCGCTGCGGTGCTGCTGGCCAATACTTTAGGATCATATGGCAGCAAGAGCAGATTCCTGTAATCCGAAAGATGCAGGAATTCAATCTCCTGCAGGATATGGTTATGTTTGGCTGCTATTTCCTTTTTCTCTGCCGGCGTCAGCCCCATCCCGTTAAAGGAAACCAGCCGGCCTTCCTCATCTATCGATACGATATTGCAGCGCAGGACCATCTCATATTCTGAGATGTCCCGCCCCTGGGCCAAGAGTTCCAAATAGGCCCGGTGTGCCGGATGGAATTTTTTGGGAATGCCCAGGAGCCTTAAGATGCAGCTTAAGCTTTCCGGTTGTAAATCATTCCCGCAAATGCAGAAATGCGCCAGCGTACCCCTGCCGGCCAAAAAATCAAGATAGGGATGCCGGGCTCTGTCAAAAGGCGTCTGCCCGTTCCAGGCCGGGATAGGATCGTCTCCTAAACCGTCAATGATGATCATTAGTGAGCGCATGTTTGATAATATCCTTTATCGTCTTGATTAAAAGTCTGTTGGCCCGGCGGTCTTTCACAGCCACCCGGTAGTATCCCGGACCCAGGTTTTGAAAATTACTGCAATCCCTGATCAGGAAACCTTGTTTGCGTAAGGCATTTACCCAGTTAGTTTTATCCTGGCGCCGGCATAAAAGAAAATTAGCGCGGCCGGGATAAACTTTAAAGCCGGTACGGCGTAGCTGGGTACTCAAATAAGCCCGCTCCTTGCCAATCAGTTCCCGGGTTTCACGGACATAAGCCGTCTCGTTCAGAGCAGCTAAACCTGCAGCCTGTGCCAGCACGGATACGCTCCAGTCCTGACTGTTTTCCCGCATCTGCTCCAGCAGATCCGTAGCTGCGGTCAGGCAATAGCCCAGCCGTAATCCCGGCATAGCGTACATCTTGGTAAAGGCTTTTAAGATTACCAGCTGATGATGCGCCTCCAGTTCCGGCAGCAGCGAAAGCTGTTCCCCGCCTTCCACAAAATCCAGGAAACATTCATCCACCAGAAGCCGGATGCCCATGGTCTCACACTTATCCAGAATCTCCCGCAAGAGACCCGGCTCGACCACCTGCCCGGTAGGATTATTAGGCGTGCATAAGATGACCATCTCAATCCTTTTTGTTATGGCTTGCAGTATACCCCGGTCCAGGGCAAAATCTTTCTCTTCCTGCAAGGGATAATAATCCACCTTGCCGCCGGCGGCCAGGACTGCTTTTTCATAGTCGGAAAAAGTAGGCGCCAAGAGTAAGGTCCGGCGCGGTTTTAAGGCTGCCACCACGCGGAACAGGATATCCGCCGCCCCATTGCCGCACAACACTTCCTGAACCGGTACGCCGTGCACCAGCGCCAGCTTTTTTACCAGTTCCCGGCAAAAGGGATCCGGATAATGCTCACATTCCGGAAGAGCTTTTTTTACAGCCGCTTTGACACTGGCCGGCAATCCCAGTGGATTAATGTTAGCAGAAAAATCCAGCACCGGTTTTCCTTCGGGCAGATTTTTACGATTATAAACATCGCCGCCATGCAGATAGTGATACATGCTATGTTCCCCTCACTTAAAAAATTTTCCCGCTCCCGATAAGGCTGAGAATGGTAAAAAATACCAATCCCAGGGCCGTGGTCACATACATAAGCCGGTTAGTCCTGGGGATATCTTCCGGCTCTACTTCCCGGTCATTATCACCGATAGTTTTCTTTTCCACCAGCTTACCAAAATAAGAATGGGTTCCGCCCAGCTGGATATGCAGCGCCCCGGCCGCTACAGATTCTGTCATGGCCGAATTGGGGCTCAAATGATTGCGACGGTCCCGTTTAAAAATCTGCCAGGCCTTCTTACCGTCCAGACCGGTAAGCAAGGCTCCCAAAATCATGATAAGGCCGCAGAGCCTGGCAGGGATGTAATTAGCCACGTCGTCCACTTTGGCAGCGCAGCGTCCCAGGTACAGATACTTGTCATTTTTATAGCCAATCATGGAATCCATGGTGTTGATACCTTTATAAAGCATGGCTAACGGCGCCCCGCCGATAAACATATAGAGCATAGGCGCCAGCACCCCGTCCGCCGTATTTTCCGCCACCGTCTCCACGGCGGCCCTGGTAATCTCAGCAGCGGTAAGCTGTTCCGTATCCCGGCCGACGATTCCGGATAAAGCCACCCTGGCTCCCGGTACATCATCCTTAGCCAGCTGCCGGTAGACTTTCATACTTTCATCCCGCAGACAGCGGGTAGCAAAAATCTGGTAGCACATGAGCGTGGTTAATAGAAAAGTTACCACCGGACTTACAAGACCTGCCAGCTGCAGCAAAAACCAGGGCACCAAAAACGAAGCGGCACAAACCACTGCCACCAGGAACACGCCCCCTTGCAGCAACTGTCCTGGCTGCCCTTCCGGGTAAAAACTGCGCACCTTTTTTTCTAAAAAGCTGATCAGGCGGCCGATATAGATTACGGGATGCGGCCAGCCCTGGGGATCCCCCAGGAGCAGATCCAGCAGATAACCACAAATGATGGCTGTTACTAAAAGCATCACACTCTACCTCGACAAATTTATTTAGGCTGACCCTGCAGGCGGGCATACTCTGCACACCGACTGACAAAGTTTTCCGCAAACCGTACATTGCCCCACAGATGAAAATGGGGATAACCGGCATAGAGGTCCGGCGTAGCATGACCGCACTCCCAGCTGCCCCGCCCGCTGCCTTTCACCGCCGCAAAAGCCGTACCGTTATTGGTGCTGTCCGAATAATGGAACTCATGGGCCGGGATGCTTTCGCCCGCCCGGCAGAAAATATTGTCCTGCTTGGCGGTTAGAGAAATATAACCGAAACGCTGCAGACCTTTAGTCATGTGGCAGGAACCTGGCAAAGCACCTACCCAGTCAAAACTCCGGTCCGTAGTTTCAAAATGTTCCAGCAGATACATGAAACCGCCGCATTCGGCAAAACAGGGTAAACCCTGCGCTAAAGCATCATGCAACGCCCCGCGCATGGCCGTATTCTCCATCAGTTCCCGGGCATATAGTTCCGGATAGCCACCGCCCAGATAGACACCGTCGCAAGGCGGCAGGGTTTTATCGGTAAGCGGGCTGAATTTAATGATGGTTGCGCCCAGACTGGTAAGTAAATCCAGGGCATCCTGATAATAAAAGCAAAAAGCTTTGTCCCAGGCTACCGCAATCCGGCAAGGCTTAGGCTCCGGCAGAACTAAAGGCTCATACGGCAAAGGCGCCGCGGTCTGGGCAATTGTGAAGAGGCCTTCAAAATCAAGGCTGGCTTCGGCTGCCGCCGCCAGCTTTTCCACCATCACATCCAGGTCCTGAATCTCTCCCGCCCTAACCACACCCAGGTGCCTGCTGGCAAAACTGCA
>CAXYYS010000043.1:0-17462 GCA_964293585.1 uncultured Acidaminococcales bacterium | reverse complement strand
TCGGATTCCGTTTGAGGCACTTTTCTCCAGATCGGCCCTTTTCGGATTCCGTTTGGGGCACTTTTCTTCGGATCGGCCCCTTTCGGATTCCGTTTGGGGCACTTTTCTCCAGATTGACCCTTTTCGGATTCCGTTTGGGACCATTCTTTCGAAAAAAGAAATCGTCGGAAACTTGCGGCACCGAAATCAGGTAGATTCTCTATATTTGTAATGTGTAACAGATCCAAAAGAAAAGACGGAACTTAAGGCGGTTAAACTTGGTGATGATATCAACCGCGGCACCGTACCTGTTTACACGTTGAAGCAAGACGCCACCGGGCAATACCAAAGTAATAAGACACAAGAAAAAGTGAAAATTTACAAAGCCAGGGACAATAAATTTAATTACAAGAACAAAACTATCCAAAACTCCTATCAAAAGAACAGTTTGCAAATAGAAAAAAAGCTTGAACAAGTCGCAAATAAACTGCTTGGACCCGAACATGAAGCAAACTTCCAGATTGATGCAGACGAATGGCTAACAGATCAAGAAAAGCTTGACAAATTTAAAGTAGAACAGGGAATAGAAATTTAACAAATAAGGAGGACTAAAATGGAAGTAGACCACAAACATGTTAAGAACCATAATACACCTATACCATTCAACACAAACCTAAAACTTTTGAGAACTACTTATGACCTTTCTTTAAATGAATTTGGCAACTTAATTGGACTTTCAAAAACAAGTGTAGATTTACTTGAGAATGGTAAATCCAAACAACCATTATTTTCAACTGCTCTAGCCATTTCAAACATATTTGGAGTTTCATTATCTTGGTTAGGGGGACAGGTTAACAATCCTTATTCATCTGAATCTATAATGACCGCAGAAAACTATTTGTTTAACTTAATTAATATAATAAAAAACGGTAATCATTTAAAAAATATTGAATTAAACATTTACAAAGATTATTCAAATCCTATTACTCGTATTAAGGTATATGATAAATTAGCCATTAGAGCTAATATCATCGTTTTAATACATTTAACATTATTACCCTGGATAAAGACTCAATCAAAGAAGAAAAATCAGATAAACGAATTATCATTTCTAAATACAAACACATCACATAAAATAACAAAAAGATATAATAATTTGCACATACTTCTGCGGCTAAGCACCAAAAAACCAATTTACAATTTAACAATAAAAAAGAAAAAACTTGCCCAACCCTTTATATAAAACAATTAAAAATATAACTTGTATAACCTTATATATTTATATAAGGTTATACTTTTATATAAAACATATAAAACAATGCAAACGAATGAAACTATGTATTTTATATAAAGGTTGCAAAACCTTGAAACGTTCCTGACAAGCTTTTGCCTCCTAAAAAAAAGGATAACCGCCACGATCCACGTTGGCGGTTTAATTATGTCTGCCCAAACGGAAACGCTACGCTGGCGGTTTGAGCAGAGGAAAGCGGTAGCTGCATGATAGCAGCATTATTTTATATTTTTGCTGCTTTCCCTCGGTTCATCATACTTCCTCGGTCGCTGACCGCAAGGGCCAGGTCAAGTGAGCTACGCTCACCCTTGCGGCCTTCTTCCCTCGTCGTATTTTGATGACCGAGGAAAGCCTCAAAAACAATCGCAGAGGGCGGAGTACGGACAAACCGTGAGGAGCAAGTGCCCCTCACCCACCCACAGAGAAAAGAAAGGTGTGCAAAAATGGAGTTTACGCCTATTTCCGAAGATACACGCAAGGTATGCGAAACAGTGTATACGGACATTATCTCCAAAGCGGAGAAAAAGGAAATGTCAAGTTTATCAGATGTAGAACTGGTAAGTCTTTTACTAGGTACGCAAGGTAAAAAAGATACTCACCAAGTTAATGAAGCCGTCAAAATGACCGAAAACCAAAACCTGTTAAAGAATGTCGCACGTTGCCATTCCATAGCTGAATTAATGATGTTATATAACATCACGGCAAAACAAGCAACAGTGATTTTAGCGGCAATAGAAATCGGAAAACGTATAGCTTATGCCGAACCGCTTGTAAAAGAGCATATTTCTTCCCCAAGGGACGGCGCCCAATACCTTATGGGAAAGCTGAGAAACGAAACCCACGAAAAATTTTACCTGCTACTGTTAGATAACAAAAACAAGGTAATGGACGAAATGCAAATATCTGAAGGTAGTTTAACTTGCGCCGTAGTACACCCAAGAGAAGTATTCGCCCCAGCCGTGACACATCATGCGGCCGCAATACTGGTAGCACACAACCACCCCAGCGGCGACCCCAGGCCAAGTGACGAGGACAGGGAACTCACAAGAGCCTTAGTAAAAAGCGGCGAACTCTTAGGAATACCTGTCTTAGACCATGTTGTAATCGGTGACGGAAGATATTACAGTTTCAAAGAACATCACGAAATCTAAAACAAAATAAAAATGCCGCCCGAAAGGGCGGCACGAAAGGAGCTTAAAATGCGAGGAACACTTGTAATCACAACTAAAGGCACACTGGAATTTAAGAAAATGAACCCAAAAGAGGACTACCACAAATGGTGTAAAGCCTTAAACTGCGACATCATTGACGAAGCCGAAATTTTAGAAAGGGATATATTACCACAATTAAAGAACTATACCCTTATCATTGACGATGTAGGCTTATGGAACAACGAATATAAGACAAACTTCTTAGCAAGCTATTTGTATGGTTGTACACACCACGGCAAAGAACTTGTTGGTCCGGTAGCGATCGCCAAAAATGGACAGGATAACTTTTACCCTCTTAACGCAAAAGATGTAGCCTACATTAAAAACGTCCTCACTCCAGAACAATGTAAAAACTATTACAACAGAGCAATACATATCCTACTTGCTATGTTTATCGCAAGACATTATAAGCCAGTCTAATCCAGGTTGTTACATCTGAAAAGATGTAATAATAAGTAAGAGGTGCGGTAGACCCCTTTTCCGCGGAAAGGGGGTAATCACCATGACAGATTATGAACTTCTATCATTAATCTTAATGATAATCTCACTAATCTTAATGGTAATACTTCATTTAATGGCAATATACCATAAATGAAATAGCCGCCCCACCGACGAAGTGAATGGCGACCATTTCAAAATTCATTAGCGGAAGGGGTGTCGAAACACCTCTTACCTTTAATATAATTATAACATAACCAAAGGCACCGTCAAGCCGGCCTTGAATAAGGTGGCCGCAGAAGCCAACATCCTTTCGTAGGTTTCTGCGGTTTAATTTTATAAGGTAGCCGCTGATCTAAACAGCGGCATATTTTTTGTGCCGGTCGGAAAAGAAACGTACCTGGCTTTTCCTCCGGCACAAAATTTGCCAGTTTGAAACGTTCCTGACAAACTGGCATTTAAGTAGGTTTGATTTTATATATAAATTCATACAAATATATAAAATCATATATCTGTTACTAAAATATGAAACGCAAGCTGACATATTTTAGTTTCCCAGGAAATAAGGTAAGCCGTTGGATGTCCACACCAGCGGCTAAATTTTTGCACTCGAAAAATGAAACGTTCCTGACATTTTTCTCGTTTTACGGCAGTTTGAAACGTTCCTGACAAACTGCCTTTAAAGCGGTACTGCTACGCAGTTATTTTATACTTTTTGCTGCTTTCCCTCGGTTCATCATACTTCCTCGGTCGCAAGCCGCAAGGGCCAGGTCAGGTGAGCTACGCTCACCCTTGCGGCTTTCTTCCCTCGTCGTATTTTGATGACCGAGGAAAGCCTCAAAAATTTTCGCAGGGCGGAACGAAAACCCTTTCGTGAGGAATGTGATTCCTCACACACCTTTAACTTTGCCCAGGGCGCATATGCTTACGGGCAAAGTAATGTAATTTGAAAGGTCGTGGTAAATCATAATATTCGTTCAATCTGTTCTGTTCGTTGTTAAACTTAAAGCCTGTGGCTTTAATGCCAAAAATTTGGCAAAGGAGGACTGAAGATGTTCGAAAAGCTTGCTGCACAAAATAGACGCAGGGCTGAAAGTGAAAGAGGTTTGTTTATAATCATATATTTAATTATTTCCTTGTTAGTTATAGGTATGGAAGAAGGTATACAACCATGAAAGTCAATATTGGTGATACGGTGCAGGTAACTAATGATGACAGTCCGTATTATAATCTTGTCGGTGAAGTTATATCTTGTGTCAGGGACGAATTTGAAGTTTATCTCGGCCAGAAATACGGCTGGGGTATGTTCGAAAATAGTGAGCTGGAATATATCTGTTGAAAGGATGCGATCCGATGAAGATGAGGGAAGTATATAGCTTGATCGTCATGGACGACTATAATAGTTTATCACGAAAATTATATAGCTCTAAACAATATGCCCTCAGAAAAGCAAGAGCAGCAATCACGGCCGGCGCCAAAGAAGTAATTGTTTATGCTACCAGTACGGCAACACAAATTTATATTTTACCGGAGGAATAATATCATGTATGACGAATTGGAATATGGCGATACAGCTAAGGTTATCAATGAAGACAGTCGCTATTATGGCATGACTGGGGAAGTTGTATCGGAATGTACCTGGGAATTTAAAATCCAGCTAATAATCAATGGCAGGTTTGCTGATTTTAATAAGGACGAACTGGAAAAAATTTAACAAACGATAAATAAAGCCAGCACCAATAGGTGCTGGCTATTTTTGTTTAATGTCTTTCGTTATCCGGAGAAAGCAAGGGTTTATGTGCTAATTTTAAGTTCCGTTTTTTTGCTTTTTCAAGAGGTTTGATAAGCCCGCGCATCAATAATTCCATCTTATCGTTACTAACGGAAGAACTATCAATAGAGGCTTCCATGAAAACCTTTTTATCTGCCAGGTTTAAGTCCAACTCATAGCCGGCGGCCCGGCTTAAATGATATATAAATTCACGCTGGGCACGTCCATTACCTTCCCTGAACGGATGCAAGGCATTGATATCACCAAACAAGGATGCTGCCTTGCAACAAAACTTTTCCTGATCCAAACCTTTAAGGTAATTATCTTTTTGAAGGCGGGAAAAAATCTCTTCCGCAAAACTATCAATATTATTACAAGGACAAAATAACATCTGTCCTTTGGAAATATTGACCGTGCGGACCTGACCAGCCCAAGAATATACGTCCCTGAAAAGTTGTTTATGAATAGATTTTAACGTAGAAAAATTAAAAGTCTTAAATTTTTTCGTACGTAACTGGAGCATCCTTCCTCTTGAAAGAGTACGTTCATATTTATCAAGAACTGCCTTGTCTTTAATATTAAGCTTATTCTTTAAAATGCCCTTCTCCGAATAAGTATCCATGTTTATTCCTCATCAAAACCGGGAGGCAGTTCACCAAGGATTTTTTCAACCGCATCACGTTCAGAAATTTTACCTTTCGCTACTAGGTTCCATACAGCTTGTTCATTAGGCGGAAAGCTGAAACCCTCCAGTTCTAAACTTTTACCTGTGGAAATAACATTCTTTTCTAGCTGTGTCATGGTTATAAACACCTCATTTCTTATAATAATATTATACCATATATAGCATATTCTTGCTATATTTTATTGCTAAAAATGTTAAAAGTTACATCTTATCAATTTTACGAAACCGCCAAAAGATTTATCTTCTAAAAATGGCCCGCCATTCGTTTTTATGAAGGCCGGTCGATAAAGATATCGACCTGAGATTTTCGGGGGCCTCAAAACGAGGATTTTGAGCTTTTTATAATCCATCTGCTATCTTCAAGAGCCTTAATAGCTAAATCCAAAGCTAAAATTACTTTTCTCTGCTGATTGTAATAAGCATTGACCTGTTTTTTATCTGCAACACCAGAATCACGAAATAATGGCCAGGACTCCGGTGCAGTTTTTAAATCCTTTTCATGTTCATCCCTAAGAACAATTAAAACATCAATAGCTTCAGTTTTATCAATCTTCATTTTATCCTCCATATTTATTACCGAATACATACCCATACAGGACAACTACCTTTTATCGGTTTACTTTCAAGCCACCACCCCACCAATTTTTCACCATCATAATCATGCCCAACACCATAACTTACCCACATTTTTTTAAGATTGTTAATCGTAACAGATATTCCAAATTCCTTTTTGAAAATGCCCAGGACCTGATCTACCGTATATTTTTCCATGGAAACGACAAAGGCCGATTCATCAATGTCCTCATAAAAAAACTCGGAACAATCAAAAACCTCTTTATGTTTCTTTACAATATTACGAACCAAATTTTCAATATCACATTTTAATTTATGGTTTTTTGTAACCATAGCATACTCAATGGCCGCTGCACGTGCAGCTTTATCAGTATCTAGCCGTAAAACCATATAAACAGCTTTCGGATCAACAGGACTACCATCAGCTTTACTGATAATGTATTTCTTGTAAAACCCCCGTTTATCATCAGAAGAATTTTTCATACTTTCTTTTTCCCCCTTTTTATAATCGAAATAATAGGATGTTTATCTTTCTCCGACTCTTTGGTTAACCCGGCCTTATGACAAAGACCAAGGACGTAACCAGATAAAAATAGAAAAATTGCAAAGAAGAAAGTTGCAACTTCGTTAATGTAATGCAATTTTTTAATTAGTTCTTGAGCATCCATATCAATAATTACACATCCTTTCTAAGCTAAGAATCATGATCATCATCTTGCGATAATGGTTCTAATCCTAACAGCCAATCAACACTAACACCAAAAAGGATAGAAAGCTTAATCAAGTTATAGAAAGAAGTTCCGTTACGCCCTGTTTCCCATATTGCAACAGTACCGGTACTTTTAAAACCAAGTTCCCTAGACAAATCAGATTGAGATAAATTCTTCTTTTTACGAAGAAAAGCAATACGTTGGCCAAACACACCGTAATAATATTTTTTGTCTTTAATAATCATGTATTAATCACCCCTGACAATAAACATTAGGCCCATTTATCTGCATACAATCCATAACGTTTCCGGTGAGCCTGGCAAATATCCGGCAAATTAGCTCTGACAAGAGCTGCTGGAAGCGGAGGCGAAACAGAATTACCGACTTTTGCAACCTGCTGCACTTTCGGAATTTTTTTACCGGTATAGTCATGGTCGATAATATAATTATGCGGAAACCCCTGGGCATCATATAATTCGCGAGGAAGCAGCATTCTCATGCCAATATCGGCCGGGACATAATCTTGGTGCTTTATGGTTACAAGCCCAAACCTGTCATGCGTGGTGATTGTATGCAATGGCCTTGTAACATCTTGGCCCAGGCCGTTTCCATAATACTCAATAAGAAAAGCTTCAACTAAAGCAAAATGTTGGGCTGATGTTATAGTCGCAAGCGGCCGATCAAGTTCCCGGCCGCAGCCAGTATGATAGAAATGATACATGAAAGGTACTACCAGGGCGTACCGGTTGCTGGCATCAATCGTCATAAGCGGCCTCTCAATCTGCTGGCCCCGGAAATGACCGCCGTGATACTGAATTATATAAGGCCTGGGATTATCGACCACAAACTTTTGATACCCCTCAGCGATTTTTTGCATGGTTTTCGGGCAAAGAGGATATTTCCGATTGAAGATGCTGGGTACAGGTACATTAAAATCCAAAACTTCAGCCACGCCACGCCAAGGTTTAAGTTTCCCCTTTTTTACCAAGATGTTTTTCCTCGGATCTCCATACGTTGGTTCTGGCCAGACAATATCGTTTCCATCACGGCGTGCAATCAAGAAGAACCGTTCCCTGGTGGTAGGCGCGCCATAATCAGCAGCAATTAGAGTTCTGAAGGAAACGATATATCCAAGGACTTCCAGTTCATGGATGAATTGTTGGAATGTTTCGCCCACGTGTTCCGGATCAGGACGATTATTAAGTAAAGGCCCCCAGGTCTGGAACTCTTCGACATTTTCCAGCATAATCACCCTGGGTTTAACTTCCTTAGCCCAGCGAATGGCCACCCAGGCAAGACCACGAATATTTTTATCAACCGGTTTCCCGCCTTTGGCCTTGCTGAAATGCTTGCAATCAGGGCTGAACCAGCAAAGCGCCACCGGCCTACCACCACAAGCTTGTACCGGATCAACATCCCAAACATTTTCGCAGTAATGAAAAGTATTAGGATGGTTAGCCTTGTGCATAGCTATGGCCGCAGGATCATGATTGATGGCAATATCAACGCTCCGGCCCAAGGCAATTTCCATGCCGGTCGAAGCTCCGCCTCCGCCAGCAAAATTATCAACCACGATTTCATCTTCCAACGATAACTGAAGAAAATCCACTCTATTCACCTTCCTTTTCGTGGTTTATTTTGTTATACGTCAAAATATTGTTAAATGATTTATCATCACATACTTCAATAGCGTTGGCAGAAAAAAATTCACCCACCTTATTAAAGTATCCATCTCCAAATAAACCGGGTTTAACATGAACAAATCCAGCATCAACCAAAAGTTTTTCGCGTACAAAATAAATCCTATTTCTTTTAAGTTTGCCGGATAATAATTTCATGGAACGAGTCATGCAATGAAGTTTAATCATTAAAATCACGCACCAGCCTTCCTACTATCACCGGTCAAATCAGATTCTCCTTGTCCACGTCATTACTTTCCAGCTTTTCGAATATGGCCTCTTCAATATAGCCTTTAACATTTTCCTGGTGGGTGATATGCCTCTTAATCCTCTTAATAAGCTCAACCGGCAACTGTAAAACTACACATTCCATTTGACAACTTCTAGCACTCTTATTTACCACGATTCTTTCTCCTTTCATTGGCTGCATTAATTGCCTGGAGATAATATTCAGCTAAACTAATTCCCTCAAGAGAAGCATAATATTTAGCCTGGGCGTTAACTTCAACAGGAATAGGCAAATTGTACATTTTCGTATGTTCAACCTGTTTAGGTTTAATATCGGAAACTTTTTTAGGTCCATCACCATTTAAAAACTTTTCTGCAGCTGCAGAACGCTCCGCATCACTCATATCCTTAAATTTAGGTTTAGACGGTATCATGATCAGCACTCCCTCCAGCCTTTTAAGGCTGCAATCGCATCCAAATCTTTCTGAGCTTCAACGTTTGTTAACCGCCAAGGGACACAATGAAGGCCCTTCCAGCTTTTTGGTTTATCCGGTTTACAATATCTGGCCTTAAAGCGATTAGGCCCGATCCCACTCATTACCTTATACTTCCAACCACGACCATCCTCATACATCCTAAATCTCAAACACATACAACATCCTCCTTAACCGGTAGATCACGAATCTTAGCAGCATACAAACTACGTTTTTTTAGATTACGGGTATAAAAATATTTATCAAACAAAAAACGGCTTCTATCATTACAACATTCCGAAGAACAATATTTCTTAATTCCCCAATCCATAGGACAGAACCTACAAATACCATCAGTACTACGAGCATTATCCCTGCGAATAAGGGCACAAGGGCACATAAAACAACCGGAAAAGGTCAGCTTAAATGTCCCACCTTTGTTAGCCCACCCTGGCCAGTCCGTAACACTTTTATCCGGATGCTTGGATAACCAATCCCATTGTGCAACATGAGCCGTATGATTAAAGATTACTTTTTTATTCCCCATCTTTGTCACTCCTATTCTTAAAATCATCAAGCAGCCTGTCATGTACTTCTTCCAGGATACAAAGAGCGTCATCTAAAGTTTTTTCACTCAACAGCTTCAGTATCTCATCTTCAGCTTGAATATTAGACATCTTAATTCCTCCGTTACTTTCTAAAGACAAAAGAAAGTTTTGTTTTACCTTTCTTTTGATAAAAACCAACTCTACTTAAATATGCAAGTGGCGTCACATTAGGATTAGCATCATTGAAATCCATAGCTTCAATAGCCATGGCAATATCACATCCCGTCCAATGAGAAAGCCACCATTCGGGAACATTACACTTATGACGATAACATTCATCAGTACCATTAAAACAACAAAACTTACAGGATTTTACTAAATCACCTTTAAAGTTCAAATAGCAGTACATACAATCAATCCTTTTTGCAAAACTGCTTATAAGCCATAAACTGACAAAATACTGAAACAAGTAATCCGAAATACCACAAAGGATCTGTCAACAATCCTGGCCGTAAAATATCAAGACTATACAACAAAACAAAAAGAAGTCCCAACTCTAAAATAATAAAAATCTTGTCAGCATAAAGCTTTTTACTAAAAACATGAATGTTCACAGCAAACATGATGATGCCGCTTAATAAAACCATCAATGCTAAATAAAAGATTTTAATCATGATTTTAATCTCCAAGGATCTGTTTAACTTCAGCAACAAGATTAGCTAACTCTTCTGAAGCTTTAGCAGCATCCTTTTTTTGAGCGACAAACTCAGAAACATTCATCCCTGCGATCACAGCTTCCTTATAAGCAACACGGTCGCGAAGTTCGGTCGATAAAACTTTTAGATCATACTCAGAACATAATTTTTTTAGAGACTCTTTACTTTCAGCGGTAATGTGCATCTTGGCATTATTGCTAATTCTGTTCAGCAATAAATAGTTATGATTAAAATCATCATAATAAGTACGACAATCCTCAAGAATTTGCAGTGTATCTTCTGTTGCCCATAAATCATAAGCGGCCGGCTGAACCGGAATAAGGAGCATACCGTATAAGCTGCATAAGATTGCGGCCCTGACAAGAGCATTATCGCCGGCACCGGCATCAATAACTATATAGTCAAAATTATCGTAGGTCTTGATATCCTTCCAGATGGACTTAGTAGGTATGGCCACGCAAGAAACCGGCGCCAGGTTATCGTTCTCGTTACGGATCTGTATAAAAGACAAGGAAGACTCCTGTTTGGCATCCGTATCGATCAACAAAACTTTCTTTTTCTCCTGGGCCAACGCCGTTGCCAAATTTACCGCAATCGTAGACTTACCCGTACCACCCTTAGTATTAACAACAGAAATAACTTTCATAAATCAATCACCCTTTCTTATTAAAAGTGTTCCACTCAACAATGGCATTAATAACACCAACCCGCAATTCAGAAGTCTTACCGCAACCAGGACACCGGAACCCAACCATAACACCAGCATACCCATCACTGTACCCTAAAATGGTCTTCTTGACCAAAAGAGGTTTTAAGCCACATTTGCTACAAACGGTAATTTTAGGAACCATATTTTCACCTCAATTAATACAATTTATATAAAATATATATAAACTACATGTATTTATATAGGGCGCTATTCGCGCCCTAAGATTAATCCTCATCACAGCCTAAAAGCCTTTCCCGGCAGTACCCACAAGAGCGACGCCTATTCAATTTCAAGTCTTTAGCTTTCTGCCGGAAAAATATTTGCACATCCTTTATCCCTGCATTCTTAAGCTCAATCACGTTCTTGTGAAAAATCCGATACTGCCCGGAAAACTTATTAAAATAAACCTTATAATCATCATCTTGGAATAAGCAGACCGCATCTTCATCCAGGTCAAGCTCTTCCATAGAACAAAGCGACCAATCATTCATGATGTATCCCCTCTCTGACAACAGGATGACCACAAAGCACAATGGCTTTCTGTTCCTCATAGGTATTTCAATCCACGCACCCCAATCGGGGTGCGACGCCACCGTAAACGAACTCCAAAAAAGATACGGTATATTTCAATCCACGCACCCCAATCGGGGTACGACCATCTGTCACACAGTCAATATCCTGTCAATATCCTGATTAAATTTGGCAAGAAAACTATCAATCTTACCTACATTATCGGTATCACAACACAACTTGGCGCCAGCTAAGGAAAATACAAAATATTCTTTCTGAGAAAGAAATATATGCTGTAACTCAAAAAGCGTACCCTTGCTTTTAGACCAATCATCCAAAAGACAGATAGAATCACATTCATCAATCATAGGAAAAGTCATTCGCAGATAAGCTTCATACTTAAATCCATCTGGTAAAAATGAGGGATCAACAACAGATATCCCGTCAAAAAAGCTCTTGATAAACTCACGTGCCGCAGAAAAATTGTCCCTGTAAGACTTAATGCCGGTTATCGGACCGGCCAAGTAACAAAAATTAAAGCCGTTACGAATATTCATGAACTGCGCCCTGGAACGTGGACAAATGATAGACATATATAAACCTCCAAGAGGATATTTTCAAATTTTGCCGCCCCAAAAAATAAGGGCGGCAAACCCAAAAATAAAAGTTACATGGTGCGCTCGTGTTCAAGGCCACGATCATCCTTTGCCTTGCGTTTTAAAGCCAAACTCTTTTTGGGCTTAGCTTGCTTAACTTTAGGCTCTGAAGCTTCTTTTTTGACTGAAACATCATCAGCCTTAGAATCCTTGGAAATCTCATTTTGTGCCGGTTTAGATTTCACATCGTCTTTCTCAACCTGGTTAGATTTATCTTTTTCAAGCAACCTGTCAGTAATCCGTGCCGCAGAAACAGCAATGTAAGGAACCAAATTGCGGTCATGATCAATCTCTTTGATAAAAGAAGATTCAAACGCTAATCTGCTCTGATCAAGATCATAATCAGGTTTAAGTCCATACCGCTGCCTTAATTCCATCATGGCCAAGCTTGCACGTAATTTACGGACGGAAACATCAAACTCAGATTCAGAACCATTAGAAAACGTCTTAGGGTTCTTTGCCATAACCCTATGCATCAAGGGCTCAACGATATTCAGATAATAATCTGTACGCGTAGGATAAGATTTTTCAAGGCCTAGATGTACAACATCTTTGGTTTCCTCATAAAAACCCTTGCTGCTAGGAGGCATGTCATTAACAACTTTGACGCCGCTCCGCGCAATTATCTTACGCAATTCTGCTTCCCGCTGATAATCAGTAGGCAATTTGGGTTGCATTGGCTCAATGCCCTGAACCTGTTCAACGTTATAAACCTTATAATATAAAAGGTTTCCGTTCTTAGATTTACCAGTCAAAAAAACCGGTTTAGCATCTTTTGTCAGTACCAGGTTATTCAACTTCATTGAATAGTCGCTAACCCATCTGGGGTCCTTGTACTGATTCTCCAATGTGGCGAAGTTTAAAATCAAGGCATTGGCGCCGCCAAAATCATTACCGGTAGAATAAGAAACCGCACGCGGTGCTGAATATACATCGTTAATGAACTGAGAATGATCAGTAAAATAAGCAACATATTTAGCGGTCAACTCAGTGCGGACTCTTTTGATACATTCCAAGACTTTAAGCTGGTTCTCTTCATGTTTGTCAACAGAAGACTGATTAACATTTTTGGACTCATCCATGACATATCCTCCGTTTTAAAAATTAGATAACAATTAAGTCATCCATCAAAGCTTCTGCCCATCAAATTGAGAGGAAAGGGCTTCTTCCTCCTCATCCGTTAAAGCGCCGTCATCAGGACCAAAATCATCCATGGTAGCATCGTCCTTATCATCCGGCATCAGTCTCATCACCTCCTAACTTATTTCTATCGTTAAAACGAACCTGTAAGCACACATCACCGTCAGTACCACATTTACAAAAGGCGATGGTCATGACATAAGATTCGTTATAACCAACAAGATTGGGAGAACCGTCTGTCGGTACAAAATCTTTGGTTGCAAATATAGATTTATTGTTCCTGTATAACTCAAGTCGCATTCAAGCACCTACTTTATCAAAATTAAAATTTAACCTCTTCATCAGGAGGAATAACAGGACCAAAGGTTTGAGGAGTACTAACTTTGATACCCTTCTTCTCAATAAATTCAATATTTCTTGCAACAACCTCAGTTCTAAATCTTCGAATACCGTCTTTCACATAGTCACTAATTTGCAGCCTACCCTCAACAAGAAGCCGGTGGCCCTTCCTGGTACCAGCACAAATTAATTCAGCAGCTTTGCCCCAAACAACGATTGGGATAAAGTCGGCCTCACGTTTACCTTCAGCATTCCTATACTCCCGGTCACAAGCTAGGGTAAAATAACAATAATTCTTGCCAGTAGAAGTAACACCATTAACCGGATCTGAGGTTAAACGCCCTAAAACCTGTACTTTGTTCAAATTACACATCTCCTTTTTTATTTGTATTTTTTATAACACTGACATTCAGTACTAATGGGTTTACTGGGATCAGAGTCAATGTAATAAACGATTTTACCAGTACCATGACAATCGGGACAATTCGGATCATATGTTTTCTGTTTAGATTTTGTATTTCGTGGATATCTATCTAAAATAGCCTTTACCACAAAACCAGCAGGATTTCTTTTGTTTTTGCTTTCAGCAATGTATTTTTTAATTAAATCAGCAGCAGGCAGAGGCTTCAGCAATAAAATTTCTGATAAAGCTGGATTCGTAATACCGATACTTTGCAGTAAATCGACAACCTGAAAGTTACTACTTACTATATTGCTGCTGTTCTTTAAATTCTTGCTCTGTATCTGCTCTATATCTGTGTTACTTCTTGTTACACTATCGTTACAATGTAACAATTTGTTTTCACGCCACCGCTTAGTCCGCTCGGCACCTGTCATTGGACGATTTTCATTTTTGTCACAACTCTGAAGATGTGACGGAAGAATATTTTCAGTGACGTCACGCCCGTCACTGGTGACGTCACTGGTGACGTCACTCAAAACGTCACATTCGTCACAGCTTACAACCCTGGACTGTAATAAAGAAGGCTGACTACCTTGAATACCGGCAAGCTTCTTATTCTCACGAAACCTTCTAACCCTCTCAGCACTTTCAGATTCAGAACCAATCATCTGTGCGCCTTCAGTTAATAAGTATTCGTTATCCGCAACCCCCTGTTCTAAAAGGCCGTGATGTTGCAAAAAAGATAATGTGGTCTTGATATCCTCGACGGGCTCATCAATGACAAGGGCCAACTCGTCTTCAAAATTATCGGCCACCTCTTCAAAAATTAACCGCCCGCCAGTATTTGCCGCGGCTAGGCATAATTCCAAATAAATAATTACATATTTTTCGCCACCGGCATGTTTTCGCAAGCTTTTTATGAATTTTTGTCCAAAAAAATCTACCTGGAGTTTAATCCAGTAATAACGTTTCTGCCTACTTAACATTTAGTACACACTCGATTCCAAGAAAGATTGCTTTAGTATGTTTACACCTAAAACAGCTTTGATTTTTGCGCACCGGGCCGTTGAAGTTCTTTTTAGTACAATCAGAAAAAGACACACAATCAACACAATTAAACTGATGCGGACATTGAACATAAGCTCCAGCTTTGCCATAGCAACAACAAAATAAATCAGGCACTTGTCTTACCTTCTTTCATTTTTTTCCGTTTTGCATCATGATAAGCCAGGGCACCTTCATACAACATAGCAATGAAAGGTTCCAAGCGCTCCGGGGCAACATTCTCAGGACCTATATGGTTTTTAAAGATAACACGAATATCCTTATCATTTGCCTGATGCTGCATAATCTTCTCCTAACATTCCTTATCAACAAAAGGAGTATTAAAGAAATCTCTAACCCAATCCCCGGGAATTAAGACCTTTTTTCCAAGACGTTTTGAAGGAATACCACCCTTGCGGATCTGATAATAAATTGACTGCAAAGATATTTTGCCTGATAACATTTGAAAAAATTCATGCGGAGTATAAAACAACGTCTTATCATCAGCCGACGGCATATTTACTGTCATGCAGCGACCTCCTAAAAAAATTATTCAACAATTTAAAACCAATTAAACCAATTAAACCAACAAAACCAGTTGTATAAAATGCAAAATTGTGATACAAATAATAGTGAAGTATTGTGTTAGTCAACTTCATTGATAAGTTCAGAGACACTACATTTTAAAACTTTTGCAATCAAGGGAAGTTTGTCGTATCGAGGATCTGTCTTTCCAGACTCCCAAAAAGAAACGGCACATTGATTAACGTGAACTGCATAGGCTAAATCAGCCTGTGTCATATTTGCTTTTTTTCTTAGTCGTCTAATATTATTTTTAATCTTACTCATTTTATGCTCCTTATTAGCTCTACTAATATTTTATAACAGCTTGGCTAATATGTCAATAGTTTTACTCATATTTTTTATTTGTTTTACTAATAATTTTTTATTTTGCGAGGTAACTATGCAAAACCGAATCAGGGAATTAAGACAAAAAAAGAAAATTAGCCAAAAAGAACTTGCATCTGTCGTTGATGTTACACAAGGCATGATATCAAGTTTCGAAATTGGCAAATATGAGATATCTGCCGAACAAGCTGCAAAAATGGCAGACTACTTCGACGTTAGCATGGATTACCTGTTTTGTAGGGCAATAGCTGAAAGTCAAGAAGAAAACGAACAATTAAGCAAAGAAGAAAAAATCATATTGGACGAATACCGGGATCTTAATGATGCTGGTAAAAGCTTATTGAGGGAAACTCTTAAATCGTATTTGAAAAACGGGGCCTTGATAAAAATAAATTTACACGGCTCTGCATCTGGCGCATAAAATAAGGCCGCTCTTTGAGCGGCCTTAGATTTACAATATAAGGAGTATTATGAAAAACGCAGTTATATATGCCCGTTACTCATCAGCCGGACAAAGAGAAGAATCCATAGAGGACCAAACAAGGGAATGTCGCGACTTTGCCAAAAATGAAGGTTATAGCATCATCAAGGTATATGCTGACTATGCAATAACAGGTACCAATGATAACAGGGAAGAATTTCAGCGCATGATTAAAGACGCTTCAAAAAAACTATTCCAGGCAATAATAGTTTACAAGACGGATCGCTTTGCCCGCAATCGTTTTGATGCTGCTATTTATAAAAAAAGGTTAAAAGACTACGGTGTTAAAGTTATCTCAGCTAAAGAACCTATACCGGATGGCCCGGGAGGAATTCTCCTTGAATCTTTTTATGAATCTGCTGCCGAGATGTTTTCTATAAATCTTACGGAAAATGTCAAACGCGGAATGTATGGTAATGCCCAGAAATGTAAAGCTAACTGTCAACCAAGTTTTGGTTATAAGATTAATAAACAAACCAGATTTTATGAAATAGAAGAACAACAAGCTAAAATAGTTAAAAAAATATTTAAAATGGCAGCTGCCGGCTGCGCCGTTAAAGATATCCATGATTATGTAACCAAACAGGGCTATAAAAAACAATTTTCATGGATTACTAAAATACTGACCAACCGAAGATATATAGGTACCTATATCTTCGGTAAAGTAGAAATACCTGATGGAATGCCTAAAATAATTGATCAAGAAACGTTCCAAAAAGTACAACAAGTCATAAAAAAAAGAAAACACATTCCAAGCGCAAAGCCGGAAACGTATCTTCTTACTGGAAAACTATTTTGTGGATATTGTAAAAACCACATGAACGGTGAATATGCAATTAACAAAGTAAAAAACAAATATAAATATTATAATTGTACTGCTCATAAAAAGGGAAACTGTCAAAAAAAACCTATCCAGGTAGACCGGCTTGAACAAATTGTCCTCAAGGCCATCAAAGCGGATATACTAAA
>CAXYYS010000042.1:0-17505 GCA_964293585.1 uncultured Acidaminococcales bacterium | reverse complement strand
AATTTTTCTGCCGGAATCTGGTTGATTTCCAGGGTACCGCGACTGGTGGCCGTGACCTGGCCGCCGCCGAATTTTTGCGACAAGGCTGCCACGGCAGTCAGTTCGTCCACCGTAAATTCACAGGCGCTGCCTAAAATGCGCAGTGCGTAAAAGTTATTTTTTTGTGCCAGCACGCCGCTGGGTAAAGTTTTGGTAGTTGTCATGAGTGTTTTGTTCTCCTTTAATTTAAAATATTATATCAGGGTAGATCCTTTGTAACAGTCACAGAATGCTGTTTATGCCGTTGCGCTCGGCTGCTTTCGCACAGACTTGCGGAATAGAGTGCAGCCTAAGTGCGAATGCGGAGGGATGCGATGTTTTAATAGGCCTGCCAAGCGTCGCGAGAATGAAGGCCCGGCCCGCCGGACCGGGAACAGCATTCGAGCAGCTGCAGCAGGCCATTAAAACAGCAGACCGTAGCTCTGAACACGCAGGCTGCACTCCATCCCGCATGTATTTTGTGCCTGTTACCAAGGAGCTGCCCTGCAATTATACTGCGTGTAAAACTTGCACACGTTTCTTTACTGAACTGTTATCAAGGAGCTGTCCTTACTCTGCTCAGAAGTCGCCATACAAATTTCCCGGCGCCACAATCTCCTGCCCCAGCGCCCGCACCGCCGGCTCATGCTCCGTATCCGTGAGCACGTACACAAAATCACCGCTGTGCATAAGCAGCTCGCCGGTAGGAATCAGTTCCTCCTGGCCCCGTTTTACATCAATGACCACAGATTGAGGCGGCCACTTTATATGGCGGATCTGTTTATTGTCCAGCAAACTGCCGCTGCACACCGCCACCTCTACCAGGTTGCGCTCGCCGGTAACCAGGGCAGGGTTGCCCTTATTTTTCAGCGCCCGTACCATCAGTTCTTCATAAATCGGCTGGCTGCCGCACAGTTCGGCCACCACATACGCCACTGCGGCGCCCATGGCCAGTACCATCAAGTGCTGGAAGCTGCCGGTCATTTCCAAGATTAACACCGTGCCGGTGATAGGAGCACGTACCGACGCGGAGAAAAAGGCGGCCATGGCTACCACGATGACGTTGGGTATCACCGCAGCGGGCAACCACCCCAGGGCGGTAAAACCGTGGGCGCATAAATCGCCGGTCAGCGCTCCCAGGACCAGCATGGGCAGGAAAAAGCCACCGGGAACGCCGGTGCCGTAACTGATCAGGGTAAAGATAAATTTAGCGGCGATAAGGATTCCTAAAGTGGCGGCGCTGACCTGCATCACTGCCAGCTTGTTGACCAAAGCGTTGCCGCCGCCCAAAACCTGGGGCAGGGTAAAGCCTAAAATGGTGGCGCACAGCAGGGAAAAAGCCAGTTTTAAAAATAAGCTGCCACGGAAACAGGGCAGATTATAAAATTTAGGAATGTTCAGCAGGCCATAGTTAAAGATGACGCCGGCAAAACCGGCCATGATGGCGGCCAGCAAAGCGTAAGGCACATGTTCCAGCGGCATGCGGGGCAGACCGTAAAAGGTAAAGATGGTGTCCGGCCCAAAAAAGATACGGGAGATAAAAGTTGCCGTCAGGGCGGCGGTCATGGCGGGGAGCAGCACGACGCCGGAAAAATTCCGGTGCAGCTCTTCCATAGAAAAAATTACGCCGGCCAGGGGAGCGTTAAAAGCGGCGGCCAGTCCCGCACCGGCGCCGCTGGTAATTAAATAGCGTTCTTCCATGCGGGTGCGTCCTAAAAGCCGGCTCAGTCCCTGAGCACAGGCGGCGCCAATCTGGATACTGGGACCTTCGCGGCCCAGCGACAGACCGTAACCGATACCGGCTACGCCACCCACGATCTTGACCCAGATGATGCGGAGCCAGCGCATCTTCATCAGGCCCATGATGATGGCTTTGACCTGGGGAATGCCGCTGCCGGAAGCCATGGGTTCGTATTTTACCAGGGCAGTTAAAAGTGCGGCTACCGCCAGGAGCAGCGCCAGTATACCCAGGGATGCCGGAGAAACCAGCCCCCAGTTGGCAGCGACGGCCGTGTAGACAAACTGACGCAGGTCTTCCACCCGGGTGAGCAAAAAACGGAACAGGCTAATGACTAAGCCACCAAAAATTCCCACCACGATGCCTTCCCAGAAAAGTTTAATCTGGAAAGTGTGCCAGTTATTTAAAGATTTATAAGTTTGTAAGATTTGTTTGCTCAGGTTGTGACCGGAATTCTGCAAAATAAAAAGCTCCTTCGTTCGAAAAAATTGTTTTAGAAAGAGAAAATTAGCTTCAAAAAAGTAAACATGTTTTTGCCAAAGTTATTTCTACTGGAAAAATTATTTTTATAATTTAAGAAATTTTCTTTCCCGGGACTTGCATCTCATGTTATAATATTTTTATGGAAACTTTTACAATTATTAAAGATTGCCAGACGGAATTCACAATTGAGAAGAGCCGTTTCATCTGTAACCTGAAAAAGGTGGAAGACGAAAAGGCCGCTCAGGAATTCATCAAGGCCATAAAAAAACAATATTGGGATGCCACTCACAACTGCAGCGCTTATGTTATTTCTGACGCTATCCAAAGGTCTAGTGACGACGGGGAGCCGTCGGGAACAGCGGGGGTGCCCATGCTGGAAGTTCTGCGCAAGCGGGAACTGTACGGTGTGGCGGTGGTAGTGAGCAGGTATTTTGGCGGCGTCAAATTGGGCGCCGGTGGGCTGGTGCGCGCCTATACGAACAGCGTGGCCCAGGCCGTAGCTTTTGTGGGTGTGGCGCAACGGGTGCCGGTCGGGAATTATACTTTCCAGACGGGCAGCGCTGCTGCGGGTAAACTATTAAATGTCCTGCATACCTGCCCGTTCTTTACCGTGACGGATGTAGCTTACGGCGAGCGCGTAACTTTTACGCTGCAGTTCCCGGTGGACGATTTGCCGCATGTGCATGCCTGGATCATCAACCATTTGCAGCGCGAGGTGCAATTAGAACGGCAGTCCATCATCATTAAAGACGTGCCGGTGACCGAAGAAGTTTAAAGTATGACCCGGCGTGCAACATCACGCTGAGTTAGCAATAAAACGATGTTACTGCTGCCGTTATTTGGTAGCAGAACGACGCTTGGCGCCGCCGGAAGTTAGCAGCAGAATGGTGCTGCTGCCGCCGGTAGTTAGCAGTAAGGGCCGGCGTCGGGCGTGGGGAAAAAGCGCGGCGCTTTTTGCAGTTTGGCTAAAGCCGCGGCATTTTTTACCAGATGCACGCCTGCTGCCGCCATTTTTTCCAGGGCTGCTGCGGTAGTTGCGTCAGCGATGCCCCGGCAGGCAGCTTCATTTAAAACTACGTCGAACCCGGCCTGGCGTAATTGCAGGACGGTGTTCAACACACAATAATCGGTAGCCAGACCGCCGCAGATGACGGTGGTGATACCATGCTGGCGCAAAAATTCGAGCGCGCCGGTAGATTCTTTATTAGCCAGATCCTGATAGCAGGCGCCGTAAGGATGCTTGTCTATCTCTACGCCTTTATAAACCTGGTAAGCGTATTGCTGCGGCTCCAGCCCGGCGATGAAATCAAAACCGCGGGTGCCCACGATGGCATGAGCCGGCCAGTACAGATCCAGGTTGGGATGACCGGTGACGGGACTCAGGGGCGGATGCGCGGCATCTGCCAGCCACAGCGCCTTGGGCGAATGGGCGTCCCGGGAAGCCAGCCGCAGGGCGGCAAATTTGGCCTGGGCGTTCAACTCCGGCACGATCTGGTCGCCGCCGGTGACAGGCAGTTCATCCGGACAAACCGGCGTAAAGGTATTCTGACAGTCAATATCAAACGCAGCAATGAATTTTTTTTCGGGTAAGCAGTAAGTCATGTGTACCTCCAAAAAAGAAACAGGCGCACCAAAGGGGTACGCTTTTTAATGGCAGGAGCTGTTGCTCCCTGGTATTTATTATTATAAAACAAAGTCTGGGAAAAGGGAACTTTATGCGCAAACTTTTTTTACTGGTAGTAATTTTTATCCTGTTCTTGTCCGGGTGCGGCAGTCAGCCGGCCGGCAGCAAGCAGGGCGGCAAGCTGAAAGTAGTGGCCAGCTTTTATCCGATGGCGGAATTTGCCCGGCAGGTAGGCGGTGACCAGGTGACTGTGACCACGCTGATTCCCGACGGGGTGGAACCCCACGAGTGGGAACCTACGGCTAAAGATTTATCCGGCATCAAAGATGCAGGCCTGTTTATTTATAACGGCGGGGTAGAACCCTGGGCGCCCAAAGCTGTCAACGCCATCGGCGCAGATAAGGTACGGGCTCTGGAGGCAGGACGCGGGCATCTGGAATTAAACGGACATCTGGATCCACATCTGTGGCTGAGTCCCAAACAGGCGCAGATAGAAGTGAATGTCATCCGGGATGGACTGATCCAGGCGGATGCGGCCCACAAGGATGTATATACGGCGAACGCGGCGGCGTACAACGCCAAACTGCAACAGCTGGATAAACAACTGGCAGCCTTGGCCAAGACTGCCAAGCGCAAAGAATTTGTCACCACCCACGCGGCCTTCGGCCACCTGGCAGCAGATTACGGCTTAAAACAATTATCCATCCTGGGCATCAGCCCCGAGGCAGAACCTTCTCCGGCGGAGCTGACTCAGTTAGTCAGCCTGGTCCGGGAAAAAAATATCAAGTATGTGTTCTTTGAAACCCTGGTCAGCCCCAAAGTGGCCCAAACCCTGGCGGCAGAAACCAAAGCCAAAACTTTGGTCCTGAACCCGCTGGAAGGTTTAACCAAGGAAGAGCGGTCCGCCGGCGCTGATTATCTAAGCGTCATGGAACAGAATATCAAGAATTTGCAGTTGGCTTTGAACAGCTGAAAGTAAACCGGCAAAAGTGCGGCGCCATTACGGAGCATAGCCGTGCGGCAAGTTGTGGTTAAGGAGATTTATGGCAGCAATTATTACCATTGAGCATCTGGGTTATGATTTTGGCGAAGGCCCGGTGCTTAACGATGTAAATCTGAATATTGAAGCCGGAGATTTTGTGGCGGTCATCGGCGCCAACGGCGCCGGCAAAAGTACGCTGCTCAGACTCCTTGCTCATATCCTGCGGCCCACGACCGGTTTTATAACTTTATACGGTCAGCCTTTAAACGAGTTTAAAGACTGGCAGAAGATTGGCTATGTGCCCCAGAATCCGGGACGGCAGCAGCGCAGTTTTCCTATCAGCGTCCGGGAGGTAGTAGCCCTGGGACGTTTGGACGGACGCAGTTTGCTGCAGCGTTTTAACGATCAGGATGAGGCGGCGGTGGCCAAAATCATCGAACAGTTTTCTTTGCAGGACCTGGCCCGGCGCAAAATTGGCGATTTGAGCGGCGGCCAGCAACAACGTGTTTTTCTGGCCCGGGCAATGGTCAACAATCCGGACCTGCTACTGTTAGACGAACCGGCTACGGGCGTGGACCCCGATGCCAAGGTGGAACTGTACCAGATGCTGGGGAACCTGAACCAGCGGGAAGGCAAGACCATCGTCATGGTCAGCCACGATCTGGAACTGGCCAGCCAGTACGCTCACGACGCCTTATGTCTGGACCGGAGCGTCTGCTTCTGGGGCGGCGTGCACGAAGCGTTGACCCATCGTCATAAACATGGTTATTTTTATCGTTAGCAAATTATTTAAGCCACGCAGCCGGCAAGGCTGTTATCAAGATACGATAAATTCGTAAACCCTGATAATAATATTAAAGGGGGCAACAAGATGTACCATTGTGAGCTAACCATTAATTTGATCGGACTGGAACCCTGGATTACCAAGATTATCGTGAATATGGCGCCCCTGGAGCGCTTTACGCACAAGTTTAAAGTTTCACCGGTTTTTGCCGGGGTGGGACACCTGCAGGACCAGGTGGTTATCATGGATGCCAATGTGGGCATGGCGCCGGGTATGGTGCGCATGCTGGCCGGCAGCAAGAATGATATTATCCTGGTGGGAACCACCGAACAAATACAGCAGCTGAAAAAGGGAGATCTGGCTTCCCTGGATGATTTATGGACCAAACCGTTGACGGAAGATCTGGTACGGTTCTTTTTTGCCAGGCTGCAGGAACATCTTAAGGCTGCCAAGGACGCCTGGCTGAACGAAACTTATCTGGATGATGTTATCGACACGCTGCCGGATATGGTATGGTTTAAGGATGCCAAGGGCGCTCATCTGAAAGTTAATAATGCTTTTTGCGCCGCCGTGGGTAAAAGCAAACGGGACGTACAGGGCCGGGGCCATTATTATATCTGGGGCCTGACCAAGGAACAGTACGAAAAAGGCGAGTTTGTATGTATGGAAACGGAACAGACCGTGATGGATGCCCGCAGGACCTGTATATTTGACGAGCAGGTGCTGGCCAAGGATGGCCTGCGCCAGCTGAAAACTTATAAGACGCCTATCTTTAGCGAGACCGGCACGGAAGTGCTGGGCACTCTGGGCATCGCCCGGGATGTGACCGTGGAAAAACAGTACAAGCAGATGATCCTGGATATGGCGAATACTGATGACCTGACCGGTCTGGCTAACCGGCGCCATTTTATCAGTTATTTTGGCGAGCAGCGGAAAAATCAGCCGGTGACCATGCTGTATCTGGATGTGGATTCTTTTAAACAGATTAACGACAGCTTTGGCCATCAGACCGGCGACGAAGCATTAGTTGCCGTGTCGTATGCCCTCAAAGAAAATTTTGGGGACGGATTTATCACCCGCTTGGGTGGCGATGAATTTTTAATCACGCTCCTGATGCCTTTTAATTTACAGGATATCAAGATCAGACTGGCGCATATGCAGGAAAGCCTGCACATGTTTGCGGTAACGCCGCTGTCGTCCAGTGTGGGTATTGCCTATACTAATAATGCGGCCGTAACTTTGGACGACCTGTTGTATTACAGCGATGCGGCTTTGTATGAAGCCAAGCATGACGGCAAGGGACGTTTCTGTATCTATAATGAAAGACACGGGGAGCTTAAACCCGGACAAGCCAAGGCGAATGCTGCGGCGAAGGGACTGACCGTGTAGGAGGGTCTTAGCTAAGTATGGAAATTTTGACTATGGATTTTATGCAGCGGGCCTGGCTGGCGGGTATCATCGTCGCCATCATCTGCCCCCTCATCGGCAGCTTTCTGGTGCTGCGCCATCAATCCATGATCGGCGACGGCCTGGGACATATTGCTTTTGCCGGTGTGGCCGGCGGAGCCTTGATGGGTTTCCAGCCGGTGTTAGCGGCGGCGCTGGCTACGGTAGCCGGTGCGGTAATCATCGAGAAGGTGCGCACCCGGCTGCGGGATTATTCGGATATGATCCTGGCGCTGTTCTTTTATACGGGTATGGCGTTAGCCGTAGTCTTTATCGGTTTGAACCGTACCGCCAGCTTTAACCTTTCCAGTCTGCTGTTCGGCAGCCTGATGACCATCAGCCAGGAAGATCTGGCCATCGTGGCGGTGCTGGGATTGTTTGCCTGCTTGTTTGTAGCGGTGCTGTACCGGCCGCTTTTATATCTGGCTTTTGATGAGACCAGTGCCCAGGTGGCAGGATTGCCTACCGAAGCGCTGAACACTTTGCTCAGTATCCTGACGGCCCTGACCGTAGCTTTGTCCATGCGCATCGTGGGCATCCTGCTGGTTTCGGCCATGATGGTAGTGCCGGTGGCCTGTTCCCTGCAGAACGCCAAAAGTTTTGCGGGCACCATCATGGGCGGTATGGCGTACGGTTTACTGTCCGTCTTTGTGGGGCTGCTGCTTTCTTATTATGCCAACCTGGCTCCGGGTGGCGCCATTGTCCTGGTAGGAAGTGTCTGCTTTATCATTAACTTTTTATGGAAACTCCAACATAAATAAAACGGCTGCGCGGTGGCAACCGTCTGTTTTAAACAGTTAGAGCCACAGTACTTGCTGCGGCGGTCAACCCGGGATGTTACAAGATTTTACGGGGGGATGCAAGATGGAAAAACAGGATAATTTTACCCAGTGTAAACAATGTTTTGGTGCCAGTCCGCTGCCGTTTGCCTTGTTTAAGCTTTCCACGATGGGAGCGGCAGGTTTTAAGGCAGAACTTTGCTACGGCAATCCGGCCCTGGCCCAGATTTTGGATTTGATGCCGGAAGATTTGAAAGACGTAGTCTTTAGTTCAACCGGAACGGAAGTAAAATTACCCTGCTTGTTCAGGGTGGAGTACCAGCGGAATTTGGCCCAGGATAATCTGAGCCAGGATGAGCTGCTGAACCTGGCGGCAGAAATTGCTTTTGGCGGCGGTACGGCCACGGTGCTGTTGTATTGCAACCAGCGTTTAAAATATGTGCGGGCCTTTTTATACCGGCCGGAGAATAATTTTTGCGCCGTGTATTTGGTAGACGTGACCGATGAGATGAAAGACCGCAGGCAGCTTATAGAAAAGCAGCAGGAGTTAGATACTTTGCTGGAGGCTTTCCCCGGCGGCCTGTTTAAGTACGAAGCGGCCCGGGGCGGCAAGTTTACCTTTATCAGCGCCCAGATGCTGAAGACTCTTGGTTACAACGAGACCGAGTTCCGTGCCAAGTTTAATAACTGTTTTGACGATATGGTTTACGCCGAGGACCGGGACAATGTGCTCAAGTCCATTGAAAACCAGATCCAGAACAGCGAGTTTGATACCTGTGAGTACCGTATCGAAACCAAGGACGGCGCTTTAAAATGGTTTTACGACGTGGGACATCTGGTAACGGATATCCAGGGTAAAAAATGGTTCTACGTGGTCATCGTGGATATCGACGACCGTAAGCGTTTGGAGGCGGAACGGGAACAGCGGGAAAAATTGCAAAATGCCCTGATGGTCTCTGAAACTGCTAACCGGGCCAAGTCCATGTTCCTGTCCAATGCCAGTCACGATATGCGTACGCCTTTAAACGGCGTCATCGGTTACACAGAGCTGGCCCTGGTCACCGAAGATCAGAATCGTATGCTGGATTATCTGCGGAAGATTAAAGAGTCCAGCCGCATCCTGCTGGAATTGATCCAGGATACGCTGGACCTGAGTACTATTGAAACCGGCAACTACGTGCTACACAAACAAACGGTTTCCTGTGCCGAGGTGGTACGCGGTATCGTGACGGCCATTGAACCGGCGGCCATAGCCAAAGGCATTATTTTTAGCGTGGATAATAGCAAAGCCATCATGGCGGATATCAATATCGATATTCACCGGGTGCAGGAAATTTTGCTGAACCTGCTGAACAACGCCATCAAGTTTACGGATGCCGGCGGTAAGGTAGAGCTGGCTATTGAGTGTGTTGGTTCCACGGACCGGGTGATCCACGACAAGCTGATTATCCGGGATACCGGCTGCGGTATCAGTAAAGAATTTTTACCGAAGATCTTTGAACCTTTTGCCCAGGAACATAACTGGGATGGTAAACGCATAGGCGGCACCGGTCTGGGACTGCCTATCGTCAAACGGCTGGTAGAATTAATGGAAGGCAGGATTGAGGTTAAGAGCGAGCTGGGCAAGGGTACCGAGTTTACCGTGTACCTGGATTTTGAACGCGCTAAAAAATGTGACCATCAAAATGCGCAGACGCTTTCCAACCTGGATAAGCTGAAAGGCAAACGCATCCTGCTGTGCGAAGACCACCCGCTGAACGCGGATATTGCGGTACGCTTGCTGGAGCGGCAGGGAATGCAGGTCACCGTAGCCAAGAACGGAAAAATCGGTGTAGAAATTTTCCAAAAATCTACGCCGGACTTTTTCCAGCTGGTGCTGATGGATGTACGTATGCCCATCATGGACGGGCTGGAAGCAACTAAAGCTATGCGCGCGTCGGCGCGGGACGATGCCCGGAGAATCCCTATCGTGGGCATGAGCGCTAACGCCTACGATGAAGATTTTCAGCGGGCCAGGGAAGCCGGGATGAATGATTATATTGCCAAACCGGTAATGCCGATGATCTTGTATAATACATTGGCTAAGTGGATTAAGTAGAGGAGCAGGATGAGAGCAGATTTGCATATTCACAGCACGGCGTCGGACGGCACCTGGGATCCGGGACAGCTGGTGGCGGCGGCGGTGGCGGCGGGGCTTAAAGCTATGGCCGTAACCGACCACGACAGCACCGAGAATGTGGCTGCTACAGGCAGACTGGCGCGGGACGCCGGCCTGGTTTTTGTGCCGGGGCTGGAAATTAATACCACCAAGGACGGACACAATTATCACCTGCTGGGGTACGGTATCGATCTTGAAAATAAAAAATTACAGGAACTGTGCGACCATAACGAAGCATTGCTGGCGAAAAAAGATATGGACAGCATCAAACGGCTGCGGGATTTAGGCTGGCCGGTAGATGTACAGGAATTTACCAGCTATAGCTATGACAGACACCGGGGCGGCTGGAAAGCTTTGGCGTATCTGGTCGACAAAAATTTATGCCGGGACGTGAACGATTTCTTTCAGCGTATCTTTACGGCCGAAAACAGTTTGGGCTTTCCGGAATTTCCCAGCATCGGCGAAGTGATCAAGATTATTCACGGCGCCGGCGGTCTGGCGCTTTGCGCCCATGTGGCCAGCGATTTTCACGGCATGGGGCTCCAGGAATGTCTGCCCCGTCTGGTGGAAGAACAACTGGACGGCTTTGAATGTTACCACAGCGGGCATACGCCCGGGGATGCCAAACTGCTGGCTCATTACTGCGCGCGTCACAAACTTTGTGTGAGCGGCGGCAGCGATTGCCACGGCAGTTTTGTCAAGACGCGGCATCTGGGGCAGCCGGAAATTGATACGACACAGCTAAATTTACCGGGGCTGTTATAAAAAGAAAAAATAAATTTGAGTTTTAAAGTTTACGGCGGCGTTAGAAAATTGGTAAAGCAAAATTTTAACGTCGCTTAAATTTTGGTTGACATGGAGTGTACTCCATATTATAAAATAAAGATAAGCACGGCGGCAGGCTGCCGCAGTTTTTAAAAGCACGGGAGGTAACATCATGACGCAAGCAAAAAAGGTAAGCAAACCACAAGCGCAAGTTTATTTTACAGATTTTCATATGCCGTACGGCGGTGATCCGCTGCCGGTAAAACTGGCCAAGCTGATGAAAAAGGCGGGCTTTGACAAGATTGATTTTAAAAATAAATTTGTAGCCATCAAGATGCATTTTGGCGAAGGCGACAACGTAGCTTTCCTGCGGCCGCAGTATGCCCGGGTGGTTGTGGAAGCGGTAAAAGCTGCCGGCGGCAAACCTTTCCTGACGGATTGCAACACTTTGTATGTGGGCACCCGCAAGAACGCCCTGGAACATCTGGATATCGCGTATCAGCACGGCTTTAACCCGCTGTGCACGGATTGCCATGTGATTATCGCCGACGGTCTGAAAGGCACGGACGAAGCTTTGCTCCCCGTACCCAACGGCGAATTTGTGAAGGAAGCTAAAGTCGGCCACGCTCTGGCCGATGCGGATATTATTATTTCCCTGACCCACTTTAAGGGCCACGAGATGGCCGGGTTCGGCGGCGCCATTAAGAATATCGGTATGGGCGGCGGCAGCCGGGCCGGCAAGATGGAGATGCACACCGACGGCAAGATGGTGGTGGACCAGGAAAAATGCGTGGGCTGCGGCAACTGCGTCAAGATTTGCGCTCACGGCGCCCCCAGTATCACCAACCATAAGAGCACCATTGATATTGACAAATGCGTAGGCTGCGGCCGGTGTCTGGGACTGTGTCCCACCGACGCCATCGCTCCGGTTAACTGGAGAAGCGCCGGTCTGATGAATAAACGCATGGCCGAATATGCTGCGGCTATCGTGAACGGCAAACCCCAGTTCCATATCAGCCTCATCATGGACGTTTCTCCTAACTGCGACTGCCACAGCGAAAACGATGTGCCCATCGTGAACGATATCGGCATGCTCTGCAGCATGGATATGGTAGCTATTGACCAGGCTTGCGCCGATTTGGTCAACGCCGCTCCCATCCTGCCGGGTTCCCAGCTGGCCAAGAATGTGGCCAAGGATCCGGAAGGCGCCAAGAAGCATGACCACTTTAAGATGACCACGCCGGACAGCGAGTGGCAGACTTGTCTGGAACATGCAGAAAAGATTGGCTTAGGAACGAGAAAATATAAACTCATAAAATAGTTTTATAGTCAGTGCGAGTTTTAGCAAATAAAAACCGGACCGCCTACTTTGTTGACGGCGCCGGCGTGATCGCTTACGTACATTTGAGTACGCGCGCTCTCCCGCCGGTGCCGCCGCCTCGTACCCGGCCCATTTTTTATTTTCTGCCTGCGGCCTGAAGACGCAGAACTTTGCCCAAGGGTCAAGCCGCCAGATAACCGAGTAATTTTGCTTCTTCTGGTACTGGTGCTACTTGTCAAAAAAATAAATGTACGTTATAATGTACATACGAGGTGAGGATTATGCAAATTATGAACGTAACTAACTTTAGAAAAAATATTTTTGGCACCTTGAGCAATACCATTAAATATAATGAGCCGGTTAATATCAGCACCAAGGACGGCAATGTTGTAATCCTGAGCGAGGAAGATTATAACGGTCTTATGGAAACGGTTTATTTAAGTTCGATTCCCGGTATGAAAGAAAAAATTATCCGTGGTTTGAAGGAACCCATGGAAAAATGTGTTGCCGAGGATAAAGTTAAATGGTAACTTATAAAATTGTTTATACCAGGGACGCGCTTAAAGATATTCCCAAGTTGAAAGCGGTCCGGTTGGATAAAAAAGTGAAGAAGCTGATAGATTTGTTAAGGGAAAACCCATATCAATCTCCGCCTCCTTATGAAAAATTGGTGGGGGATTTGGCAGGAGCTTATTCTCGCAGGATTAATATTCAACATCGTTTAGTTTATCAAATCCTGGAAAATATCCAGACGGTAAAAATTATCAGTATGTGGACTCATTACGAAAAATAATTCAGCTAAACTTATGACCCGCCCCTGGGGGCGGGTTATTTTTATGGGGGCGTGATCGCTTACGTACGCTTGAGTACGCGCGCTCTCCCGCCGGCCCGGAAAAAATTTTTAAAATCCCTCTTGACAACTGTAATTTTTATTGTTACACTTAGGCCATGAAATGTAATCCTAAAAATTACAAATCAAAAAATAAAACTAATGGTGGTCCACAAAAGTATTTTCCCTGATAAGTTTAGAGCCACAATTTTAAAAAGGAGAGTGACAAACATGCAAGCAAAATTATTCGTAGTAACCGCGGCCCTGATCGCCGCCACCCTGGGCGTAACTGCCTGCAGTAACGCTGCCACCGCCCCTAAAGATGATATGATGAAACCGCCGTCTACTACCAGTACGATGGGCGCCGAGACGAAAGCGAAGGATAACGTGATGATGAAAGCAGTTTACCACAAGATCTCTCAGGAAGAAGCCAAGGAACGTATGGATAAAAACCCTAAAGTAGTTATCGTAGATGTACGCACCCCGGCGGAATATAAAGACGGACATATTAAGAACGCCATCAATGTGCCCCTGGATACCATTGATGAGATGAATCAGCCCAAGGCGCTGCCGGACAAGAACGCCGAAATTCTGGTGTACTGCCACAGCGGCCGCCGCAGCAAGTTAGCCTCCGACAAATTAGTGGCCCAGGGTTATACCGGCATCTATGATTTTGGCGGCATCAATACCTGGAAACACGAGGTCGTAAAATAAATGAACGGTGAATTTATTATTGCAGTGCATGTTCTGGCTTATCTGGCCAATCACTTACAGCGTAACATTTCCAGCGAAGAACTTTCTAAAAGTGCCTGCACAAATCCTGCCCGTATCCGCAAGGTGATGAGCGAACTGCGTCAGGCCGGTTTGGTAGAAACCAGATCCGGCAGTGAAGGCGGTTATCTGCTCAAGGTTCCCCAGGAAAAAATTACCCTGCTGCAGGTGCTGCGTGCCGTGGGTGCCCAGGTGGTTAAACCCGGCTGGCGCATCGACCATCCGTATAAGGCTTGTCTGATTTCCACCGGCATGGGCGCCGTTATGGATGACCTGGCCGCAAGCCTGGATGAAGCCTGCTGCGTAAAATTACAGCAGATTACCATCAGCGACATCAGCGCCCAGCTGTTTAAGAAAAAAGTTTCCTAGACTGGCTCCACGTTGTCTCCGGGCAGCGTGTCTAAAAAAACGCCGTGGATTTTCCACGGCGTTCATAACGATTAAGTAAAGGAGAAATTCATGCAACATTTTGACGATATTATCATCGGCTTCGGCAAGGGCGGCAAAACCCTGGCCGGGTATCTGGCAGGCAAGGGCCGCCGGGTAGCCCTGATTGAAAAAGATAACCAGATGTACGGCGGTACCTGTATCAATGTAGGCTGCATCCCGTCTAAAAGTCTGGTGACCAGCGGCTTGAACGTTCACAAATGCTGTGACAGCACAGATTTTGAGACTCAGGCCACCCGTTACGGAGCGGCTATTGCCGAAAAACGCCGTCTCACCGGTATGCTGCGCCAGAAAAATTATGACAAGCTGGCGGGCAATCCCAACGCTACCGTGATTGACGGTACGGCGTCTTTCGTGAGTAATACAGAAATTGCGGTGAAAACCGCCGCCGGCGTCAGCAATTTGATAGCCGAGCGGTTTTTTATAAATACCGGCAGCGTGTCTGTTATCCCGTCCATCCCGGGAATCAAGGACAACGCGCTGGTCTTTGACAGCAAAAGCCTGATGGAACTGGACCTTTTGCCCCGGCGCCTGACCATTATCGGCGGCGGCTATATCGGGCTGGAGTTCGCTTCCATGTACGCTACTTTTGGCAGCCAGGTAACCGTGGTGCAGGATCTGTCCCTCCTGGTACCCCGCGAGGACCGGGATGTGGCGGCAGCCATCCAGCAGGTGCTGGAAAATAAAGGCGTCAAGTTTGTTTTTGGCGCTGCCATCACCGGCGTCACCAGTCAGGGGAACGTGGCCACCGTCAACTACATCCGGGAAGGAAAACCCGAAAGCGTGGCTGGCGAAGCAGTGCTGGTTGCCACCGGCCGCCGTCCCAACACGGACGGGCTTAACCTGGAGGCTGCCGGGGTGGAAGTTACGCCCCGGGGCGCAGTCAAGACCGATGCCGGACTGAAAACTACCGCTCCCAATATCTGGGCGATGGGCGATGTGGCAGGCGGCTTGCAATTCACCTACGTGTCCCTGGACGATTTCCGCATCGTGAAGGGGCAGCTCGAAGGTCAGGGCAAGTATACGCTGGCGGAAAGAAAAAATGTTCCTTTCAGCGTTTTCATCGACCCGGCTTTCTCCCGGGTAGGTTTGTCCGAGACCGAAGCTAAAGCTGCCGGGCATAAGGTAAAAGTGCTGAGTATGCCGGCTGCGGCTATTCCCAAAGCGCAGGTGCTCCGTCACCCGGCCGGCCTTTTAAAAGCCGTCGTGGATGCCGAAACCCACAAGATCCTGGGCGCTATGTTACTCTGCGAAGAAAGCTACGAGATGATCAACATCGTCAAACTGGCCATGGATCTGAACGCAGATTACACCGTGCTCCGGGACCAGGTCTTTACGCACCCCACCATGAGCGAGGCGCTGAACGACCTGTTTAGCTTATAAAAACATTAAAAAACCAGGCGCCGCTGCGCTGCTGCTTTCTTGCCCGGGAACCGGGATGGGGTTTCTGTAAGTAGCAGCCAGGCCGGGCCTGGTTTTTTTTATTTATGCAGCCTGCGCCAGCCCACGCTGTAATAAAAAATCAGCACGGCATAATAGACAAAGGCACCGATGATGGTATGGGTGCTCAGCCAGAGCGGGAAAAAGATAAAGGCGATGAACAAAAATAACACGCTGGCCAGGCAGCCGAAGAAAAGTCGCAGTCCGACGCCAAAAACTTTTTTGGCCGTCAAAATTTTGGCCGTGGCGATGACGCTGTAACGGCTGGCAAAAATACCGAAACAAAAACCGGCGATGATAAATAAAATTGTGTTCAAGATATTATCAACTGTCATAGCAACCTCGAGTGGCAAATTTGTGCCGCACATAAAAGACATAAATTTATAATATACTTATTATATCGTAAGTGGCAGAGCTGGGCAAATTTGTTGTATAATAAAAGGGGTACGGCTACACTTTGCAACAGTCACAAACAGAACCGGGTGCAAGCTCTACGCTCAAGACTCCAGGATGCTGTTTTAGTGGTTGGCTCAGCTGCTCGAATGCTGTTCCCGGTCTGCGACCGGGCCTTCATTCTCGCTACGCTTCGCTAACCTACTAAAACTACGCATCCTTCCGATTCGCGTATCGCTTGCACCCGGTCCCGTTTATAATTGTCAACTGTCAAGGATGCACCCGCTTTATTAACAAACTTGCCCTGTTGAACAGAGATATGATAGAGATATTATAAGGAGATTTGCTATGCAAGCACTGGAAGGTATTAAAGTTATTGATTTTAGCAAATGGCTGCCCGGACAATACTGCGGCATGGTGCTGGCAGATTACGGCGCCGACGTGATCAAGGTGGAAGCGCCCGCAGGCGATCCCTGCCGGGGCTTTACCCCGCAAAAAGAAGCGGGCCTGAGTTTTTGGAACCTGGCCCTGAACCGCAACAAGCGGGGCCTGACCCTGAATTTAAAAACCGAGGCCGGCCGGGAAATTTTGCGGCGCCTGGCGGCGGAAGCGGATGTATTCCTGGAAGGTTTCCGTCCCGGTTATCTGGACAGCATCGGCTGCGGCTACGAAGTTTTACAAAAACTCAATCCGCGCCTGATTTTTTGCGGCATCACCGGTTTTGGCGAGACGGGAAAATTTAAACATCTGCCGGCCCACGACTTAAATGTTATCGGCCTGGCAGGCCTGGATAGTCTGGACGATGCGGGACAGTTATGCGTGGGCGAAGTGCAGGTGAGCGCCCTGGGCAGCAGCTTGAACGCTGTGGCCGCGATTACCATGGCGCTGTACGCCCGGGAAAAAACCGGGAAAGGCCAGCGCCTGGATATTAATTTGTACGACACGGCTTTAAGTTTGCAGATTGTGGGCATCGCCAGCCGTTTAGGCTGCCGCCAGGTAGGGGGCAGTCCTTTTGGCCGCCTGGGCAGCTATTATAATATTTATAAGACGAAGGACGGACGGTTCCTGACCGTGGGCACCATCGAGCCCAAGTTCTGGCGTCAGTTCTGCCATCTGATTAACGCGCCGGAACTGGCGGACCAGCAGTTTGACTTTGATCACGAAGACGAACAGATTAAGCGTATCGCCGCCGCCGTCAAAACTAAAACGCTGGCGGAGTGGGAGACGCTCATCGGCGCCGACGAATTTTGCGTGACGCCGGTGCATACCGTGGACGAAGCCCTGGACAGCGACATAACCAAAGAAGCCGGCATGCTAGTCAAAAAACAGGAAGACGTGGGCGAAATTACCTATGTGCAGCCGGCGTTTAAAATGTCGGCCACGCCGGGGAGCATCCGGCGGCGGGCGCCCCGCTTGGGCGAGCACAATGCCGAAATTTTACAGGCTTTGGGTTACGATACCGCGGCCCGGGCGCAATTGAAAAAAGACGGAGCGATTTAGTTTGCAAGCGAGGTTTGCCATGAAAAA
>CAXYYS010000041.1:0-17940 GCA_964293585.1 uncultured Acidaminococcales bacterium | reverse complement strand
ATTGTTTCTTATGCCGTCCCTGAACATGGGCGGTGCCGCGAATGGTTTCGCGATACTCGATGATAGGCGGACGCAGGTCGGCTTCCACGCCGAACTTACGCTGCATCCTCTCCATGATAATTTCCAGGTGCTGGTCGCCCATACCGCTGATCAGCATCTGCTTGGTCACCGGGTTCCTGGTCACGATGATGGTAGGATCTTCGTCCGTCAGTCTGTTCAGAGCGTTGGCAATCTTGTCTTCGTCGCCCTTCTTCTTGGGATAAATAGCCCGGGTGTACATGGGCAGCGGGAACGCAATCTGAGAAAACTGCACCGGTGCGTTGGGGTCGCTCAGGGTATCGCCCGTAGCGGTAAACTGTAACTTGCTGGTCACGCCGATATCGCCGGCCACGATTTCCTTCATGGGAATCTGAGTCTTGCCGCGCATGGTGAAGACGCTGGCAATCTTTTCTTCTTTTTCACGGCTGCTGTTATACACGGTGCTGTCGGCCTTGATGGAACCGCTGAACACCCTGATAAAGCTTAAACGGCCTACGAAAGGATCGCTGGTGGTCTTAAAGACCAGGGCTGCCATAGGTGCGCCCGCATCCCGGGTTTCTTCCTTGTCCGTCTTCAGGTCCGTAACCTTAAAGTCGTTCAGGATCGCCGGGTAGGTATAGTCGATGATGGCGTTCATGGTCCGGCCCAGGCCGATATTCTTCACGGCGCTGCAGCAGATCATGGGGAATATGAGCGCCTGGCGGATACCTTTAATGAGGCATTTCTTGATTTCCTCATCGGTAATGGTTTCCCCGTCCAGGTAACGCATCATCACATCGTCGTCCGCTTCCACGGCGGCTTCTACCATCTTGTCGTGCATGTCCTTGGCATAATCCATCAGGTCCGCCGGAATCTCGATCTCGTCGGAACCGTTGCCGTTGCCTTTATAAGCTTTCATCTTGACGCAGTCGATCACGCCGCAGAAAGCGTCTTCCTTGCCCAAGGGTAATTCCAGGGGCAGGACTTTCTTGCCAAACTTGCTGCGCAGGTTATCCAGGATACTATCGAAGTCGGCATTTTCACGATCCATCTTGTTGACCAGGATAATCCGGGGCAGATGCGCCGCTTCCGCCAGTTTCCAGCATTGTTCCGTGCCAACCTGCACGCCGCTGGTGGCGTTGACCACGATCAGGGCGCTATCCACAGCCCTGAAAGCACCCTTCACTTCGGCCACGAAATCGGCAAAGCCCGGGGTATCAATAAAGTTAATCTTGCTGTCGCGCCATTCCACGGGCGCCATGGTGGCGCTCACAGATGCCTTGCGCTTAATTTCTTCCGGCTCAAAGTCGGTGGTGGTGGCTCCATCCTCAACCTTGCACATCCTGTTGATGGCACCGGCCCTGAACAGGAGCGCTTCCGTTACGGATGTGGTTCCGGCCCCACCATGACCCACAATGGCCACATTTCTGATTTTATCACCGGTATATTCTTTCATCTTAATCCCCCTTTTCTGTAAAAACTTTATGGGTTACTAATTCGCTAAAGCCCCAGCACATTCCTGCTTTTGCGGCAGGCGCCGGGCCCCGGAAACTGGTTTTCCTAAAAACTGTAATATTTATTACAGCATTTGTAAAAAGCCCAGGGCTGCCAAAGTTTTGCTGTCGTAAATACTGTGGTCCAGGATCAGCTGCCGTACCTGCGCCGGCGTAAACCGTACCACGTTGATAAATTCGTCCGCGTCCGGATGCTGGCTGTGCAGGGTCAACCCCGTAGCCTTATACAGATGGATTACTTCGTCGGTGAATCCCGGCGTGGTGACGATGCTGGTCAGATAGTCCAGCCGGTCTGCGTCGTACCCTGTTTCCTCGGACAGTTCCCGGGGCGCACAGGCTGCCGGGTCCTCCCCCGGCTCTAACTTGCCCGCCGGAATCTCGTACAGCACCGTGCCTACCGGATAGCGGTACTGTTTCACAAAGACAATGCTGCCGTCCTCCAGCACGGGCACGATGGCTACCGCTCCCGGATGGCGGATCAGCTCCCGGGTGGTCTCCACCCCGTTAGGAAGTACTACCTGGTCCCGGCGTACCTTTAATAAACGGCCGTGAAAAACTTCTTCACTGGCCACAAATTTTTCATCTAAATTTTTTTCATGCAGTTCCTTCAATTTAATCACGCTGTCACCTGTCCTTAGTGGCGGCCGTCCGTAACTGACTCCAGTTGCTGGCTGCCGGTCGTCCTTTCTCCACGCCTTCATGCCTGGGGCGTTACAAATAAATTTTCCCTGCGTTCCTTAAATTTCTGCGCCGCGGTTAAAAGTTCCTTAGCGCTGCCCATAGCAGCCCGGGAAGTATTTTCCCCGCCGCTCATGCGCATGATCTCCCGTATCTGCTCCGCGCCGATCAGAGCAGTGATCCTGGTCACGGTCCGCTCCCCTGACGCCTGTTTGTAAATATACAGATGCCGGTCCGCAAAGGCCGCAATCTGGGGCAGATGGGTAATACATAATACCTGGGCCCGCCGGGCAATAAGCGCTAACTTTTCCGCCATCTTCTGGGCCGTCACGCCGCCTACGCCGGCGTCAATCTCGTCAAAGACCATGGTGGGTACGCCGCTGACATGGGTCAGCACCGTCTTTAAGGCCAGCGCCACCCGGCTCAGCTCGCCGCCGCTGGCAATCTTGGGCAGGGGCTGCAAAGGCTCGCCTTTATTGGCGCTAAACATGAAGGTCACCGTATCGGCGCCGTCCGCGCCCGGCTCCCGGGCCGCAAAATCAAAAGTAAAACTGCCGTCCGGCATAGCCAGATCCTGCAGATGGGTCAGCACCGCCGCGCTGACCTGGCGGGCTGCCGCCTGCCGCAAAGCTGTCAGCTGGGCCGCCTGCTTCTGCAGCTGGGCCGTAAGTTTTGCCAGTTGCTGTCTGGCCTGACTGATCCGGGCGTCTAAATCCTGCAGGGTGGCATATTTTTCCTGCACCCGGGCCAGATATGCCGCTACTTCCGCCTCGGTAGCACCGTATTTTTTATGCAGCTTGTAAAGCTGGTCCAGCCGTTCCTGGACCGCATTCAGGCGTGCTTCGCCGCCTTCGGCGTTTTCCAGGTACACCGCCAGCTGCTGCCGGGCATCGTCCGCCGTGATCCAGGCGCTATCCAGAGCCTCTACCAAAGGTTTCAGGTTCCCGTCGTAGCGCAACGCGTCCCGCAAACTTTCCTTGGCACCGGCCAAAGCATTCAAAGCGCCGCTTTCATCGTCCAGCGCTCCGTGAGCCTCGGTCACATCGTCCAGGATACGGGCGCCGTTCTGCAGCTTGCGGTTCTCCGCCTGCAGTTCCTCCTGTTCCCCCGGACGCAGCTTAGCCTCTGTGATTTCCTTAATCTCCCAGCCGTAGCGGTCCAGGAGCAGTTCCCGGTCCGCACTGCTGTTCTCCAGCTCCTGTACCCGTCCGGCTGCCGCCTGGTAGGCCGCATAACTTTCCTGATAGGCGCTCAAGGCTGCCGCCAGTTTGGCGCCGCCGGCTGCCGCCAGAACTTTTAAGGGCGTCTTAGCCTCCAGCAAATCCTGGTTCTCATGCTGGCCGTGAATATCCACCAGCATCCGGCTCAAAGAACGCAGTACTGCCAGCGGTACCGGGACGCCGTTCACGCTGCACTGTCCCTTGCCGCTGGTATTTAACTTGCGTTTTAAAAATAAATTTTCGTCCGCCAGCTCCACATCCTGGGCCGCCAGCGCCGCCTGTACCTGCTTATTGCCGGACACGTCAAAGACAGCCTGCACCCAAAAGGCATCCGTACCGCTACGGATGTATTCTGTACTGGCGCGGCTGCCCAGGACAATGCCGAAAGCGTCGATGAGGATGGATTTGCCGGCGCCGGTTTCACCGGTAAAGATGTTGAACCCGGGGGCAAACTCCACCTCTGCGTCTTCCAGCAAGGCAAAATTATGTACATGCAAAGACTTCAGCATAAGTCGCAACCTCACTGCCTGATTTACGGCGGCCGGGTCTGCCCGGAACCGCCTCTTTGCTTACCTGCTGTTCTTACTTGTTACGAACCCTGATACTCAGCGTGCTTACTTACCGGCTTTTTTGGCCGGCTTTTTTCCTTTAGCGCCGGCACTTTTAGCCCTGGCTGCTTTCGTCGCCGGTGCAGCTGCCGTTTTCCCGGCTGCTTTGGCCGCCGGTTTAGCTGCTGCTTTTGCTGCCGGCGTAACAGTACCGTCCTCAGGTGCGGCCGCAGTTTCCGCAGCAACCATGGTATGGCAGCGAGTCAGGAGCTTCTGGATCCGGTCCACGAAACCTCTGGTGTCCGCCGTCTTATCGATAGCTACAAAGATGGTATCATCGCCGGCCACGGTGCCCAGCACCTCGGGCCACTTGGCATAGTCCACGGCAAAAGCCACGCCCTGGGCCGTACCCGGCATAGTACGCAGCACCACGATATTTTCGCCGCTCTTAATATCCAGCACGGCATCCCGCAGGGTCCGCTGCAAACGGCCCGGGGTCAGCATGTTCCCTAAATCCCGGGGATAAGCATAGCGATACCCGCCTTCGGCGTTAGGAACCTTGATGAGCATCATTTCTTTGATATCCCGGGAAACCGTGGCCTGGGTTACATGGAAGCCAGCCTTCTCTAACGCCAGGGCCAAATCTTCCTGGGTCTCAATATTTTGCGTCTTAATAATTTCTTGAATCTTGGCATGTCTGGAAGTTTTCACGATGTGCATCCTTTCTTAAAAATCTCTGATTAATTTTTCCTGCCAGGTCTCATAGTAGCTGCGTTCCGTCAGTTTAATAAAACGCAGGACCTGTTTACTTTTTGCCACAGTCACCGTATCGCCGGCGCCCACAGTACAAACCGTACGTCCGTCTGCCGTCAGCAGCAGCTCTTCGTGGGGCGGCAGGGTCTTTAAAGAAATCTTTTCACTGAGCGGCACCACTAACGGCCGCGCGCTTAACGCGTGGGCGCAGATAGGGGTGATGACCATCACGGCCAGTCCCGGTTCCACCAGGGGGCCGCCCGCCGACAACGAATAAGCCGTGGAGCCGGTAGCGGTGGCCAAAATCACGCCGTCCGCCGCATACACCGCCGACTTCTTGCCGTGGAGCGACAGTTCCAGATGGGCCAGTTTGGCCAAAGGACCCCGGGCCAGCACAAACTCGTTTAAGGCCAGGTCCCGGTACACTTTGCCGGATGCCTGTCTGACTTCCGCCTGCAGCAGGTTGCGCTTTTCCAGCTGGTAGTCGCCCTGCTGCAACCGCTTTAACGCCTGGGGCAGCTGGCTGTATTCCAGTTCCGCCAAAAAGCCCAGGTGGCCAAAGTTTACGCCAAACACCGGGGGTTTCCTGGTCATCAGCCGCCGGGCCATCTGTAAAAAGGTCCCGTCGCCGCCCAAGGAAACCGCAGCCGTTAAAGTATCCAGCGCGACATTTTTGGCCCCCGCGCCTTACTCCCCGTTTGCTGACAGATAAGGGGCTGCCTTTTTCGCCGCCGCCTTTTGTGCCGGCACCCCCCACTAAATCTCCAGCCGCCGGCACAGCGCCACCACCTCCGGCAAACTTTGCCGGACCTTGGCAATCTGCATATTAGGGAAAATTCCCAGCACCACCGGCGCCCTTGTACTTGTCATTTTTACCTCCGGGTCTGCACCTGCAGACCAAGCTTAGCCTGCCGCCGCTCCTGCACCGGCGGTCACGTTACGCTGCCCCTCCGGCAGCTTGCCTCTTAATCCAGTTCCCCGTGAGAAGCCTGGACCAGTTCCGCCATCCCCGCCTCCTTCAGCGTATCCGTGCCGGTCGTAGTCAGGTAGAGCAAATATTCAATGTTGCCTTCCGGTCCTTTGATGGGGCTAAAATCCAGCCCCGCCGCCTGAAAGCCCAAAGACCGGGCACACTCCACCACCTTGTGGATTACTGTCAGATGCACAGCGGCATCTTTCACCACGCCGTGCTTGCCGATCTTATCCCGTCCCGCCTCAAACTGCGGCTTGATCAGGGCTACCAGCACGCCGCCGTCTTTTAAAATCTTGCGGGCCGCAGGCAGCACCAGCGTCAAAGAGATAAAAGCCACGTCGATGGTGACCACGTCCATCTGTTCCGGCAAACTATCCTGTTCCAGGAAACGGACGTTGGTCCGTTCCATGTTCACCACCCGGGCGTCATTCCGGAGCTGCCAGGCCAGTTGCCCGTACCCCACGTCCAGGGCGAAATCTTTCCCCGCCCCGTTCTGCAGGGCGCAGTCCGTAAAACCACCGGTGGAAGCGCCTAAATCCGCCATCACCTTGCCCTGTAGCTGCAGCGGAAAAATTTCCAGGGCCTTTTCTAATTTCAGGCCGCCCCGGCTCACATATTTCAGCTTGCTGCCTAAAAGCCGCAGGGTGCTGTCCGGGTCCACGCCGGTTCCCGGCTTATCAATTTTCTGCTCGTTGACCAGGACCTCGCCGGCCATAATAGCCCGCTGGGCCTTGGCACGGCTTTCAAACAAACCCTTGTCGGTTAACAGGGCGTCTAAACGTACTTTTTTCAAGATGGACTCCCTTTGGTCAGAGCCTGAGCCAAGGTCTCTGCAATCTGCTCCGGTGCCAGTCCCAGATCGTGGAACAGCAGTTTCTTATCGCCCTGGGACACAAACTCATCCGGCAGGCCGAAACGGAGCACCCGCGTTTGCGGCAGCAGGCCCGCGCCGTTTAAAAGTTCCAGCACGCCGCTGCCCACACCACCGGTCAGGATACCTTCCTCCAGGGTGGCCAGATTTTTATACTGCGCCGCCTGCTGCAATAACAGTTCCCGATCCAGCGGTTTGGCAAAGCGCATGTTCACCACGCCGGCGCTGATTCCCTGCTCCGCTAAGAGCTCCGCTGCCCGGAGCGCCGTCTCTACCATGCTGCCGATAGCCCACAGGCAGATATCTTTCCCTGCCCGCAGTACTTCGGCCTTGCCGATAGGCAGGTCATGGAGCGGTTCCGCCATGGAAACTCCCACGCCGCTGCCCCGGGGATACCGCAGTGCGATAGGCCCGTCATTATAATCCAAAGCTGTCTTCAGCATATGCCGCAGCTCGTTTTCGTCCTTCGGCGCCATGATGGTCATATGGGGCAGTTCCCGCAGATAGGCCAGATCAAAAACGCCGTGATGGGTAGGACCGTCGTCCCCCACCAGCCCCGCCCGGTCCAGACAAAATTTCACCGGCAGCTGCTGCAGGCACACATCGTGGAGCACTTGGTCAAAAGCCCGCTGCAGGAAAGTAGAATAAATGGCCGCCACCGGTTTTAAGCCCTGAGTAGCCAGGCCCGCGGCAAAAGTTACCGCGTGCTGTTCGGCGATACCCACATCAAAGAAACGCTGGGGATATTTGGCCGCAAAACCAGAAAGCCCCGTACCGTCCGGCATAGCGGCGGTAATAGCCACCACGTCCTTGTCCTTGGCTGCCAGGGTCAGCAAAGTCTTACTGAAAATTTCCGTATAGGCAGGCGCCGCATGGGGATTGGTTAACTTCTTCCCCGTCGCCACGTCGAAAGGTCCCGTGCCGTGGAACTTGTTAGGTTCAGCTTCGGCAGGAGCATAGCCCTTGCCTTTTTTGGTGACCACATGAACCAGCACCGGGCCCGGTTCATGCTTGGCTACTTTCAGGATTTCCAAAAGTCCCGGCAGGTCGTGTCCGTCCACCGGTCCAAAATATTTAAAGCCCATGTGCTCAAAGACGGAGCCGGGCATCATCAGATACTTAACGCTCTTCTTGACCCGGTCGATGGCTTCCAGCACATCGTCGCCGTACTCAATATCTTTCAGCCAGCCTTCCACATCGCCCTTCACCTTGGTGTAAAATTCGCCGGTGCGCAGCTGGGTAAAATACTTGGACATGGCGCCCACGTTCTTGCTGATGCTCATCTCGTTATCGTTTAAGATGACCACCAGGCGTTTATGCATGTCACCCACATGGTTCAGGGCTTCAAAAGACATGCCGCCGGTCATGGAACCATCGCCGATCACGGCGACGACATTATAATGCTCACCCTTTAAATCCCGGGCGCTGGCAATACCCATAGCCGCACTGATGGACGTGCTGGAATGCCCCACGCCGAAAGCGTCATATTCGCTCTCGCTGCGCTTGGGGAACCCGCACAGTCCTTTATACTGCCGCAGGGTCTTAAACTGTTCCCGCCGGCCGGTAATGATCTTGTGGATATAAGCCTGATGGCCTACGTCCCAGATTACTTTATCCTGGGGCAGGTCAAAAGTCCTTTCCAGGGCCAGTGTCAGCTCCACCACCCCCAGGTTGGGGGCCAGGTGGCCGCCGTTTACCGACACGACCTGGATGATATAGGCCCTGATCTCGGCCGCCAGTTGTTCCAGCTGGGGCAGGGTCAAGTTTTTAAGATCCGCAGGTTTATTAATGGTAGCTAAAATAGAATTAGAGGACATCCTCAAACCGCCTTTCTTAGTTTTTACGATGCGCCATGAGCCTGGTGATTTCCCGCAAAGGCTCCGCCGCCTCGCCAAATTCCGCCAGGCAGGTTAAAGCGCCGGCCAAAGCTTCATCGGCTTTCTTCTGGGCACCCTCTAAGGTAAACAGGGTGACATAGGTGGTCTTGTGATTTTTCTCGTCGCTGCCTACGGGTTTACCCAGTTCGGCTTCGGTTCCGGTCACGTCCAGGATATCGTCCGTGATCTGGAAAGCCAGGCCCAGGAATTGGGCAAACTGCGTCAGGGCCAGGAGCTGTTTTTCCGTAGCTCCCGCCAGACGGGCGCCGCCCCGGATGGCCGCAATAAATAAGGCGCCGGTCTTACCTTCATGTAAAGTCTTAAGTTCCTTTTCGGTCAGCTGTTTGGTCTCGGCTTCCATGTCCAGACCCTGGCCGCCTACCATGCCAAAATTGCCGGCGCACATAGCCGTTTCCCGGACCACGTCCACCAGAACGGCGGGGTCCACGTTCTTCTGCTCCAGCATCACCTCAAAGGCCATGGTCAAAAGACCGTCCCCGGCTAAAAGCGCCGTGGCTTCCCCGTACACTTTATGGTTAGTCAGACGGCCCCGGCGGTAATCGTCGTTGTCCATGCAGGGCAGGTCGTCATGAATCAGGCTGTAGGTATGGATCATTTCCAGGCCGCAGGCTACCGGCAGATAATTATAACCTTTGCCGCCTACGGCATCGGCCGTGGCCATCAGCAAAATCGGACGGAGGCGTTTGCCGCCGGCGAGCAGGCTGTAGACCATGGCATCATCCACCTTGGAGATACCCTTTTTGGCCGTACGTTTCTCTAAGAACTTTTCCACCAGCTGCTTCCGTTCCGCGTAATATTTTTGAAAATCCATCTTACTCCTCCGTCTCTTCGTCCGCCGTTACTTCGCCCAAAGCTTCGTCGTCGTCAGCCATATCATCATCGCTATCATCGTCATCGCTGTCGTCATCATCATCATCGTCGCCGGCAACATCTGCGCCGTGATAGGCAGCACTGACACTTTCGCTGTCATCGTCATCGTAACGGACAATCTGTTCTTTCACCGTACCGGCTCCGTCTTCTGCCAGGGTGGCAAAAGGCTCCGTATGGTAAGCATCGTCGCCGGTGACTACTAATTTTTCTACCGCCGCCTTAGCTGTGTTCAACTTGCCCAGACAAATCTTACTCAGTTCCGTGCCATATTGGAAAGCTTCCAGGGAAGCGTCCAGGGACAGGTCGCCGCTCTCTAAGAGCTCCACCTGTTTTTCCAGTTCGCTTAAGGCCGCTTCAAATTTCATATTCTTAGGAATTTTTTTCATCGTCTAACTCCTTAATTTCCTGTACCACCGCTATAATCTGGCCATCCGCCAGCCTGGTGGTCAACTCTTCACCCCAGCGTACCGTTTTCACGCTGGCCAAACGTTGGCCGTCTTCGCCGCTGACTACCGCGTACCCGCGTTTCAGCACCGCCAAAGGGCTCACCGCATCCAGCCGCGCCGCTAAGATGCTCAGCGCCTGGCCGCTTGTCTGCACCTTGCTTCTGGTAAACCGCTGCAGTTTTTCCAGAGCCCGGTCCAACCGTTCCTCGGGTACCTCCAGCAAAGTGTGGGGATCCTGCAAAACCCGGCTGTCCGCCAGCCGCCGGTAAGCCGCTTCCCGGTCCCGGTACAAGCGCAGCAGGGCTTTCCGGCCCCGGGCCTGCAAAGCTTCCACCCGGTACAGATAGGCATCCGTGTCCGCCACGGCTAATTCCGCCGCCTGGGACGGAGTGGCCGCCCTTTTATCCGCGGCAAAATCCGTCAGGGTAAAATCGGTCTCGTGGCCGATAGAGGCAATGACGGGAATCTGAGACGCCGCCACAGCCCGCACCACCGCTTCTTCGTTAAAAGCCCATAAATCTTCTATGGAACCACCGCCCCGGCCGACAATCAGCACTTCGGCCAGCCGGTGCTCATTCATAAATGTAATGGCCCGGACAATTTCCGCAGCCGCGCCCTCTCCCTGCACCTTGACCGGGAAAAGTAATAATTTGACGCCCCGGTTGCGGCGGTGGGACACGGTAATAATATCGTGCACCGCGGCTCCCGCCGGCGAGGTGATGATGCCCACCGTCCGGGGATTAACCGGCAGGGGACGTTTCTTAGCCTCGTCAAAAAGGCCTTCCTTACTAAGTTTAGCCTTCAAAGCTTCGTACTGCTGCATCAGGGTGCCTAAACCCCGGGGCAGCAATGCGTCCACATATAATTGGTACACGCCGTCCCGCTCGTATACGCCCAGACGGCCCACGCATAACACCGTGTCGCCGTTCAGGGGCAGAGCCTTTAAATTAATGGCCCGGTACCGGAACATGACGCATTTAAGAACGCCGGTGGCATCCTTCAGGGTAAAGTAACAATGGCCGGAAGGATAGCGTTTGAAATTGCTGACCTCGCCCTGGACCTGCAGGTGGTGAAAAAGACCGCTGTCTTCCACCAGTTCCTTGACCAGGTTATTTACCTGGCCTACGGACAGGGTCTTATCTTGCAAAGGTGATCTCATGAAGCCGCTCCTACCCGCCGGGCAAACGCAGCGCAGCCGCTGGCGTTATCCCCGCTGAACTGCGGCGCCGGCACCCACAGGCGCACGGACTGAGCCGCTAACTTTTTCTCTATCAGAGCGCGGATGGTGGCATTGGCTCCCACCCCGCCTACTAACAAGACATCGCTGACACGGGCTGCGGCAGCGCCATTTACCAAAAGTTTAGCCAGGGCCTGGCCGATAGCCTGCTGTACCCCGGCTGCCAAAGCTGCCGGTACGGCGCCGGCTTTAGCGGCACGCAAAGCAGCTGTGGCCGGTCCGGAAAAACTCAGTTCCAGACCCCGTACTGACACGGGCACCGGCGCAATCTCCGTGGCCGTAGCCGCTAATTTTTCCAAAGCCGGGCCGCAGGGAAAACCTAAACCCAGGGCTACCCCCACCCGGTCCACAAACTGGCCGGCATGCAAATCCAGACTGCCGCCCAGCCCGGTTAACTGATAATGTTCCTGCGCACTGCCCCGTTCGGCCAGGAGTAAATCCGTAGTCCCGCCGCTGGCATGGAGCAGCAAAAAACGTCCTGCCCCAGGTCCCCCTGCTGACCAGACGCCTGCTTCCAGATGGTTTTCCTGGTGACTGAGTTCCGCTACCGGTACGCCCAGAGCGGCACCCAAAGAACGGGCCAGCCCCAGTCCGGCCAGAAAGGCCGGCATATAGGAATCTTCCCGGGGACGGGGACGGGCGCTGACGCCGATTCCCGCCAGCTTATACGTCTGGCTGCTATAGACCTGCTGCATCAGCTCCGGCAAATTCCGGGTATGCTGGTACACCATCTCCGACTGCTGCAAACCGCAGCGTCCCTCCTGCACTTTCAGCAGGCGACGCGCTTCCGCCAGGAGCTTTCCCTCCGGACTGAGCAGACAAAGCGAGGTGGTATAGCAGCTGGTATCAATACCTAAAAAGGCAGTCTCAGTGTTCATCACGCATCAACTGTCCCAGGACACCGTTAATAAAGCTGCCGGATTTTTCACTGCCGTACAGCTTGGCCAGTTCCACCGCCTCGTTCACGGCAATGTTCACCGGCTGTTTCTCTTCCGCAAAGAGCATCTCGTACACCGCCAGGCGCAGAATATTCCTGTCCACCACGGGCATACGGCTTAGTTCCCAGTTCTTGGCGTGGCCGCTGATCTTGGCGTCAATCTCCGCCAGGTGCGCCACCGTTCCCAGCAAAACCTGCCGGGCATAGGCCACCGATGCCTCGCCTGCCTCAACGCCCTGGGCTTCCATGGCGGCGGCTAAGGCGGCTTCCGGTTCCGTCTTGGTAAAATCTACCTGAAACAAACTTTGTAAAACTAATTCTCTGGCAATCCTGCGACTCATAATTTACCCCTTTATCTGTGGTAGCCGGGTGGTAACAGCCTGTCCAGCCATTCCATCAGGTCCTCTTTCCTATCAATCTTATAACCGATGAAGAAACCGCCCAGCACAAAGATCAGCATGAACAGCGTCCTCCAAAAGCCGATGAGCAGGAACAGGGCGCCGATCAGGAGCCCGGTCACCGTGCACAGAAAGCGGCCGCGGTAGTTTTCCCAGATATCATGAATTATATCCTTAAACATCCTTGTATGCCCCTTTCTCACGCCTTATTCTGCTTGGTTTCCTTAATTTGCTTAAAGAACAGTTCGATGTCCCCGACTTCCATGCCCAGGACTTTCTTGATGGTTTCCTTAATATTGGTCTTCACCTCGTGGGTGACCTCGTACACATTCACGCCCGGTTCCAGAGAAGCATTTATCCGGGCATCCACGGCTTTATCCGCCATCTTCACCACAACCTTGACGCCGTAAATACCGTATACCTCCTGGGCGATATCGCCGATATAATCTTCCAGGGCCCGCTTGGAAACTAACAGCTTGCCGCCGTCTTCCTCACTCAGGGTCAGGGTATTGACGCCCAGGGCGCCGATACCGGCTAAGAGCAGCCGCACGCTGACACCCAGCAGGATGATGCCGATGAGGGCGTATTCCCAGCTGCCAGGGATGGTGGCAATAAAATTCAGCGTGGCATCCTGCGGGATGACGCCCAGACTCCCCAAAATCAGCAGTATCGCTACCACCGCCATGAGGAAAGTATATAAAGTTAAGATGATCCTATCGGTTATCCCCACATTCATCACTCCTTCGGTAACTAAGTTCCGCCTTAAAGTTCAGGCGCAGACGCCTGTCCATCTTCCGCTTCTTCTTCCAGACTTTTTTCCAGGATGCTCTTGGGACGGCGTTCCACACCTTCCACATGGACATCCACGTAATTGACCTCGTATTCGGTCATACTTTCTACGGCTTCTTTAACCCGCCTTTGAATCTTCAGGGCTACCTCGGGAATGTTGACCCCGTAGGCCACGATCACGTACACGAACACGTTGACCGTCTTGCCTTCCATCTTGATGCGCACGCCCTTGGCCAAGTTACTCTTGCCAAAAAACTTACTGATGCCTTCCCTGAAACCGGTACTCATGCCGATGACACCGCTCACATCACAGGCAGCCAGGCTGGCCACGATACTGATGACCTCGTCCGCCACCTCGATATAACCGATGCCGGGTTCAGGCTCAGCTGCCTCGTCAGCAGACATGGCTTCCGTCTGTTCCTGCGGCTGGGGCCGTGATGCAGCTGGTGGTTCCGGCGTCGTTTTCGGAGCACCTGTTTCCGGTGTAGCTGCTTCCGTTTTAGTTACAGCCACTTCCGTTTTAGTTACAGCTGTTTCCGGTGCAGCCGCCAGCGCCGCGGCCTCCGGCTTCTCTTCAGCAGGCAAAGCTGTTCCCAGACCGGCAGCCGTAACTTTATCTTCTTCTGTCATGACGGGACCTCCTTCGCCTCTATGTAAGTCATGCATAAATATTCCGTATTATTATACCATATAATTTGGGAATGCGCATCTTTTTGCGGGGCTTGCCCATAAAAAAAACCGGCTGCCAAATGGCAACCGGTCTCTTAGCTGTAAATAAATTACATGCCTCTTCTCTTGTTGTAGCAATCGCGGCAGTAAACCGGACGATCCATGGACGGACGGAAAGGAACTTCCGTTTCCTTACCACAATCAGCGCATACTGCTTTGAACATCTCGCGGGTCTGGCCACCATTCATGCGGGCTTTGCGAGCTGCACGGCAAGCAGGGCAACGGCCCGGCTCATTGGTGAAACCCTTTTCAGCGTGGAACTCTTGCTCAGAAGCAGAGAACACGAATTCCTTACCACATTCACGGCATACTAAAGTCTTGTCTTCATACATTTCTTAATCACTCCTTCGTTTGTTCATACCCCATAAGGACCACTAGTTTGAGCCAGACTTCCTCATGTAGCTGTTGGAACATTGAAGAAGAGATGAGACTCGTTGGCGACCACTGAGATACCTTGAAAATAGTATATAGCATAAATTCCCCAAAAGTCAAGGAAAACTTCATAAAAATTTTGAAAATTCGTATCGTTAGTACAGTTAAACTCTCCCCGTACTATTTTTAGAGGCCAAATTCTGCGGCTGACAACGCTTACCAGAGCGTTTTTCCCGGGCCGGCCGGCTGACGGTAAAATGTAGCGTTAGCACAATTCAATACCGGACGGTCATCCCAGAATTCAAAACAGGTGGTGGACAAATTTTCCAGGCGCAGCCGCCACATATAGTCCAGATCCAGTCCCAGAAAATAACAAATCAGCGTGCGCAAGGAACCGCCGTGGGAAACCAGCAGAATGTCTTTATCCGGGCCTTCCTGGGCCTGAATATGGTGCCAGGACTGCACCATCCGCGCCTGCAGACCGGCAAAAGTTTCGCCGTCCTGTACCCGCAGGGCCGTAGGCTGCACAAAAAACTTAGCCCATTCCTCAGGGTCCCGGGCATTAATCTCTTCGTGGTTCAAACCTTCCCAGACGCCAAAATGAAATTCCCGCAAATCCGGTTCCGCATGTACCGGCAGTCCATGGGGCGCAGCCAGGATCTCCGCCGTTTCCCTGGCCCGCTTCAAAGTGCTGCAGTACACCGCATCCAGATGGATATTTTTATAGTAGGCAGCCGTTTCCCGGGCCTGGGTCCGGCCTCTGTCATTCAATTCCGCATCCATCCAGCCCTGGAGTCTGCCACCGGCATTAGCTACCGTCTCTCCGTGCCTTACCAAATATAACTTACCCAAACTTATCGCTCCTCAAAGGGTGGCGTACCACCACGTTTTTAACTGCTCTGCTTTTTTTGCTGGGCCTGCAGGGAAAAAGCTGCTTCTTCCTTATGCACGCCGGCTTCCTCAAAAGTTTCCATCTCTTTATAAGCCTTCACGCCGGCCTTGAGCAAGGTCAGACAAGCCGCTGCTCCTACCCCGCTGCCTCCCGGCAGGTTCAGACGCAGGGGCGCCGTCAATTTTAAAAAGTCCAGCAGTATCTCCAGTCCCGGCTCCACGGAAACATGGCTGGCAAAACAATAATCTGCTGCCGCCGGATTAAACTTGCAGGCAGCCACAGCTGCCAAAAACGCACTGGCTCCGTCTAAAAGCAGCGGCAGTTTCTGCCCCGCTCCCTGAAGGATGGCACCGGTTAAAGCTGTTACCAGCGGGTCCTGCACCCGTTCCAAAAAGAAATACGGATCCGGCTCCGTCAAAAACTTCTCCCACACCTGAGGCTGCGGTGCCGGGTTCAGACTGCCCAGCAGCAGTACCCTGGCCTGTTCTTCTCCGGTATATTCAGCCGCCAGCATGGCGCCTTCTTCCAGTAATTCGTCCGGCTGTTCCCCGGTAATAAACACCGGCGCCGTGACCACATCCACCTGGCGGGCCACTACCACCGCCGCATCCCGTCCGCCCAGGGCACGTTCCAGCTGTTTGCCGCTGGCGCTATTCCCCAGGAGCAGCAATACTCCCGGTACCGGATTCTCCAGGTCTTCCTTGTCCACGGACCCGATGATAGCCGCATAACGGCTGGTCATGGTTTCCAGCTGGGCCAGGGACCCTACCGGCTTAATCAGGTTGTCAAAATGCTGTTGGGCATTCTTGATCAGATTCTGGTTCACCGGTACAATTTTTTGCACCAATTCTTCGATATGCATGTTCTCTCCTCTATGTGGTTACAGATAAAAAAGTTCCGCCAGCCTGCCAACTTTCTGCCGGCCCGGCAGCTTTCCTACCTTAAGATATTGTGGTTATACAGCACCAGGGCGCTGAATAAGAAAAAGACATCGCCGCATTCGGTTAAAAAGCCCAGGGTATCGCCGGTGAGCCCGCCCAGTAAAACTTTGATATACCAGGCCAGGAGCAAACCTAAAAGCAGCGTCACCGCCGCCGGCAAAAAATACAGCGGACCGGTCAGATAAATAAACAGGGCGGCCAGCGCAAAAGCCAGCACCGTACTGGCCGTTGTCGCGCCTTGCTTAAACATGGCGCCCAGCCCCCCGGGTCTGGCGTTTGGAAAGTGGATAATGTACAGCACCATAAAAGTTCTGGTAGCCACGTACATCACTACCATCAAATCCGGCAGCAGCACCGCCGGCATAGACATAAACAGCGCCGCCTTGGTCAGCAAAAGCACGCTGACGCCGATAACGGCATTGGCACCCACATGACTGTCCTGCATGATTTCCAGTTTGCGGGCCCGGTTGCGGCCGCTAAAAAGTCCGTCGCAGGTATCCATGAAGCCATCGTACATCAGGGTGCCGATAAAGAACAGCTCTGCTGCTAAAAGCAGCACGCCGCTCAAAACCTGGGGCAGATGCGCCCAGCGTTCCGCGTACACGATCCAGGTCATCAGGCCGCCGATGATGAGGCCGATAACCGGGAAAAATTTCACGCTGCGGGCAAACTCATCGGGAAACCAGGCATCACGCCGGGTCAGCTGCAACTGGGTTAAAAATTCCAGTCCCGTAAAGAAATCCCGGATATAACGGGTCCAGCCGCTGCTTTTTTCCGGCAGGTGGAAATAAAAATGCTTCCAGAAGCCCTGCTCGCCTTCCAGCTCCGTCCCCTTTGTTTTTAAATCTCCCAGCTGCTGGGCCTCGGTTTCAGCCTTGGCCACAGTCTTGTCCGCTTCTGTCATTCTTTTACTCCAAATCCTGATACGTACCCAGGGCCAATCTCAATAAGCCGATGGCCAGGGAAGCTCCCGTACCTTCGCCTAAACGCATGCCGGCATCCACGATAGGTTCCAATCCTAAAGTAGCCAGCATCTTTTTATGGGAGACGTCGGAACTTAAATGAGAGCACAACATATATTTGGCACAGGCCGGCGCCATCCCGTACGCAAGCAGAGCCGCCGCCGTGGCATTAACGCCGTCTAACATGGTGGGTACGCCGCGTCTGGCTCCGCCCAGGATCATCCCGGCCAGGCCCGCGTGGTCATAACCGCCCACTTTCATCAAGATATCAAAACCATCCCCCTGCAAGGGGTTGTTCCGGGCTAAACCGTCCCGCACCACCTGACGCTTAATAGCCATGCGCTCGTCGTTGATGCCGCTGCCCCGGCCCACGGTTTCTTCCGGGTCCAGACCCAGAAAGGCCGCCGCGATGGCGGCAGTGGAAGTCGTGTTGGCGATGCCCATCTCACCGGTAGCTAACAGGTTACAGCCTTTATCAATCATCTCGTCCGCCAGATCCAGGCCCACTTGCAAAGCCTGCCTGGCCTGCTCTTCCGTCATGGCCGGACCCTGGGTAAAATCTTCGGTACCACGGGCTACTTTCATCTGGCGTACTTTTTTGTAGCCGGACAGGTCAAAGTTCGTACCTACATCCACTACTACCACGTCCATACCGGCGTGACGGGCCAGCACATTGGCCCCGGCGGTTTCCCGCATGTAGCCGTTCACCATCTGCAGCGTCACTTCCTGGGGAAAGGCGCTGACGCCATACTTGGCAATCCCGTGATCGCCGCACATCAGCAGCATCACCGGTTTTAATAAGGTCGGCACACCGCCTGTCATAGCGGCATAATTTGCCACCAGATCTTCCAGCTTGCCCAGACTGGCGCCCTGCAGTTTTTCCCGCCAGGCTTG
>CAXYYS010000040.1:0-18750 GCA_964293585.1 uncultured Acidaminococcales bacterium | reverse complement strand
TTCATTTTGGAGTTCCTGAAAGAAATTGCGAACTTAGGTTGACACTAGGGATTTTATTAAAAATGCTTTCGTACTTTATAAATTTTTTAAGATAATCTTAAAGGTATAATTTCCTGGGAAATTTTATATGCCCTGTCTCACATTCACCACGAATGTGGGGCAGGGCGTATTTTAGTTTACGTTCTTTTTAGTTGTCGGGTTTGCTTTGGGGCGCTGCTTAACTGTTGGCAGCGTTCATGGCGGCGTTTTCCAGGCTGACCTCTCTTTCCTGCACCAGTTGGGCATCTTGGGCTTTAAATTCGTGTAGCAGTTGTTGCAGTTTGGCAAATTCGCTGTCGGGCGCCTGGTCCAGATAGAACAGGCAGCCGCTCAGCACGGCCCTGGCTTTGGGGTCCCGGAGGGCTAGGCCTTTTTTGAGCAGCCTGAAGATCAGTGGCAGCAGGCGCAGGATGTTGCCGTGGCTGCAGAAAATCAGGACTGCCAGGAAAACCTGCGCCGGGATCTGGCCGTCCATGGCGTCTTCCAGGACCTTGTCCAGGTCGATGTGTTCGCCTTTTTTGTAGCCGTTCAGGGCGCGGAGTTCTTCGGGGATTTCCATGTCCCGGGGGATGCATTTGTCTACCACTTCCCAAAAGAAGCTTTCCGGTAAAAATTCTAAACAGGTGTTGGCCTGCCGTAAAAAGTCCTTAAATATTTGATTCACGTAGTGCCTCCTCGTTAAATAGTTTTTGTTCTGGCTGATGGTTGTTTTGTGCTTCCTGATTGTACAACATACGTGCTGCCTCGTGGCCCCGGGTCGCAGCCTTGTGCAATAAGCGCAGGCCAAACTTGCGCCGGCCTTCCTGCTCCTGTAAAGTTGCGGCGGTGCGGCTCAATTCCAGATAAACCCGGCCCAGTTCGTAGCAGGACTGGATATCGCCGGCATAAACCTGGCGCAGCAGGGGGCCGTAACCTTTGCTGTTTAGTTCGTCCAGGCGTTGCAGTTCTCTGCGGCCACGGTCGTAGCCCAGTTCCGCATAGCGGTTATAGGCCAGGCGTGCGCCCGTCCTGTTGCCCAGTTCTTCGTAGCAGCGTCCCAGCAGGATCAGCGCCTTGGGTTGGTTTTGCCGGGCTGCCGGTAAGAGCCAGGTGGCGGCCGTAGCAAAATCGTGCAGACGGATGTAGCAGGCGCCCAGGCGTGTTTGGGCCGGGACGGAATCTTTTTTGCCCATGGGCGTCAGCCAGCGGATGGCCTGCCGGGCATCCTGTGGCCCGTTGTTGCGGAAATAAAAGAAAGTCCCCAGCCTGAAAGCGGCTTCGCAGACGCCGGCTAAGGCGCCTTGTGCATCCGCGGCAAAGAATGCCGGGATTCCGAACTGGCTGATCAGTTTGGCTGTTGCCGTGCTGATGGCCGGACTGAGGGGCGTGAACTTAGTTTGCATGTCGATACTCCTTTGTGATGTATGTGAGGCGCCTGGCCTAAGCCGGGCGCTAAATTTTTAGTTACATATCGGGATGGATGCCGGCTTTGATAAAGGGAGAACGCAGCATTTGCTCGGCTTTTTTACGCGCACGCAGGATGGTGAGCCGCCTGCTGTTTAGTATGCGGGCTAGTTCCACATCCGTCTTGTTGTAGCGGTAGCAGCCTTTGATGATGACCCGATAGATTTTGGGTAGTTCTTTCACATGTTTGTGAATAAGCTGTTTTAAAAAAACATCACAAACCTGTTTCTCCGGACTGGGAGAAGTTGTTTCCTCCAGGCGGGGAAGCCCTTCTTTGGCGGGCCAGGCCTGAGATACTTGTTTAGTGGGTATACCTCCATCTGGCGGAGTTCCATCCGGTGGAGTATCATCCGGCGGAGTGTCGTCCGGCGGAGTATCGTCCGGCGGAGTATCATCCGGCGGGGGAGTTTTTTTAAACTTTATACTGTTCCGGACATGACGGTTCAAATAAGTACAGTAATCACTAAACCAATGCACAAGAAAGGTTTTGACTAATCCGGGCAGGGTATTTATTTTTAAATCTTTTTCCTTGCGCAAAGCATGGAAGAGCGCCATCCGCGCTTCCAAATCCACATCTTCCTGGTCAATGCCCGGATAATAACCCAGCAGATGTACCTGGCGGTTAATCGTTTTATCAAATTCTTCCAGGAAGAATTCAAACCAGGGTTCAATACCTTTTTGGATGCCTTGCACTGTCTGATACCAGCGCTCATGGTCATCTTTTATTAATCCCTGTGGCGTTAAGCCTTTTTCACCTGCACGTAATCTTAGGACAAATTGTTGTACCTGAGCAGGAGTTAAATTAATTTTCTTACGTATGCTTGGGTCCTTTACTTCTTCATTTTCACTATTTTGTTTCCGCACTTGCGTGCCTCCTTTTTCTTGGTATGAAATGATTGATGAGTTCTTTGTTGCCACGCTTTTGATTTCTACAATGACCTTCCATGATTGATCACCTCTTTTCTTGTTACTAATTTATAAAAAGCACAGGGTGCCTTTCATACTTTATCTTAAATACTATGAATATAGTATGTAATATAACTTTCACACTTTTAAATTTTATCATAAAACCTTGGAACAAGGAACTGATTATAAAAGTCAAAACCTTTAGAACAAGGAAACGATTATAAAAGTCAAAACCTTTGGAACAAGGAAACGATTATAAAAACCTAAAACCTTTGGAACAAGGAATGAATTTAAAAAGCTCGTAATTTGTAGTTCTTAGTTTTGCTTGTTACGTAGATGTTAGAAACCGTAGGAGACGAAAAGATTAGAAACGAAGGCCCAAAAAGAAAATATTAAAAGAAAAAGTTGTCCGGGGTAATTGACCCCTCACTTATATATACGGCATTTTTTGTCCAAGTGTTCACTTTTTTTTGAGTTTTTTTAAAAAAATTTTAAAAATATTTTTAAAAAGGGTGAACACTTTGTCATTTTTTGCCGTATATATAAGTGAGAGGCAAAATTAGCCGCTCGAAAATTTAACCGGTTGCTTTTCCGGCGCTGCGTAAATTTTTTGCCGGGGCGGTGGTGCAACCTCTCACAAAATTTTTAGAAAGGAGTTTTTCGTATGTCTCTTGTAGCAGATCCTATCCGTATTACTTTTGAGGATGTGGCCCGGCTGGGGCGGGGAGCGAACGGTTTTGCCAATCGCATTTACCTGCACTGGACCGGCGGTCACTACGGCCATGTGTATGACGATTATCACATCAGCATCGACTGGGACGGTACGCTGTATGTACCTCCGGGCGGAGCCGGTGCGGATGCCCTTACTCTTTTGAGGGAGCATACCTGGCATCGCAATACCGGTGCTATCGGTATCGCGATTTGCGGTGCGTATGACGCGGTGGCGCGCAGCAGCACCGACATTAATTTTGGCCCCGAGCCTCCCACCGGGTGCCAGGTGGAATATCTGGCGAAGGCGGTAGGCATTTTGTGTCCCGCGTTGGGTTTGGCGCTTAGTCCCAGGACGGTGCTGACTCATTGTGAGGTCGCTTTTAAAGATGGCTACGGACCAGGTAGCGGTGATCCGGAAACCCGTTGGGATTTTTGGCAGCTGCCGGGTCTGCCCTTCCGCAAGGAGCTATATCCTGGCGGTGAGGTGCTCCGCGGAAAAGCCATGGGGTACATGCCGGGGTCGCCTAAGCGCTTGCAGTTGTTTAGGGACGCGGCCTGTATTGTGGAGCAGGGAGAGGAGGTGAAAGAGGAATGGCAGTTAACAAAACCGTTGTTAAACGCAGCTTAGTGTTGGTTTTTAACGATGGCACTGATGCCAAAGGTAACGCTAAGACCAAGAACATCAGCTTTGGCGACGTCAAGGTAGACGCGCAGCCGGAACAGATTATGACTACGGCCAGCGCGTTCAGCCCGCTGTACAAAGCGCAGCTGGTGGACGTGTACGTGACCGAGAGCGCAGCGCTGACTACCGGTGCGTAAGCCTGTGTAGCCGCCTGAGTTTGCAAACTTGGGCGTAAGAGCTGAATGAGGGGGCGCATCTGCAAGGTGCGCGGGTACTGGGGCGGCGCAGAGCCGCCTGCCCCGGTACAAAACAAGGCTGCGGCAAGTGGATGGCGTGGCGCCAGGGTTGCCTGCGTAAAAGGGCAGACCGGCGCCCACCTGCTTGCCTTAACCAGCAGCCGACAATTAATTTTAAAGGAGGAATGCGTAATGCAAACTACAGAAGTGGAATTAGTTTTTCGGAATGCCGATGGCAAGAAGAAAACCTATAATATCGTGGATCCCAAGGATGGTCTGACCAAGGCGGAAGCGGAGAAGGCGGCTGGCGAGATTATTGCCGCGAATATTTTTAACGTGGGCGGTGCGGACCTGAAGTCTTTGTACGCCAGCCGTCTGCGTACCACGAATCTGGTCAACCTGGCTTAACGGGTGGCAGCCATGGAGATTAAGGATCTTGTTGGCTACACCACGGAGTATGGTTTCCCCATGCTGCTGAGCTGGTATCTGTTGGTACGGATTGAGGGTAAGCTTGCGAAGCTGAGCGATGTGATAGGGTTGCTATCGGAGCGCGTGGCGGGGATGCAGGCTTAAGTTAGAACGGCGCCTTACACTTAGGTGTGGGGTGCCGTTTTTATATTTCAAAATGAGTGAATCAATAGTGCCGGGGCGGGAGCTTTCAACCGTTAGTGGGTGGTGCTCAACGGGGATGCTTTTGTATTCAGAGGGCGGGTGCATCTGGCAACAGAGTAGGACTGGCTGCAATCTCTAGGCTCAGAAAAAAGGCAGGGTAGCTCTTTTGCAACAGTCACTGAATGCTGTTTATGCCGCTGCGCTCGGCTGCTTTCGCACAGGTTTTGCTGCGCAAAACTGGGTGCTCCGCGACGCCTCGCTTAGCTGGCAAAACGGCGCATTCAGGTGCCAATTGTTGCTGCAGGAGCTACCCTGCCCTATATTTTCTGGTAACTGCGTATCGATTGCACCCGGTCCTATTATATTTACAAGTAAAACGGCGCATTCAGATGCCAATTGTTGCAGCGATATACCCGCCCTCATTGAATATCAATAAGGCAGCTTACACTATCTATTTTGCAACTAAAGTTTAGTTGCAAAATTTAAGACTTTATGATATAGTTTTTATGCGAGGTGATGAAGTGAGCACGAAGGAAAAACTTATTGAACGTCTGAAACATAAGCCTAACGACATGACGTTCCAGGAAATGAAAACGCTTCTCGAAAGTTTGGGCTTTACAATGAGCAACAAAGGCAAGACTAGTGGATCGCGCGTGAGTTTTATGAAAGGTAATATCCCGATTAGTTTTCATAAACCTCACGGCGGCGAACCGATTAAAGCGTATGTTTTGAAGGCTGTACTGGAGACGCTGGAAAGGATGAGGCTGATATGAAAGGTAGCAATTTGTTAAACTATAAAGGTTATTATGGGACGGTAGAAACTTCTCTGGAAGACAATATTCTTTTTGGCAAGGTGCTGGGTATTAACGGCCTTATTTCTTATGAGGGCGAAACCTTGCAGGACTTAAAAGAAGATTTTTGTGGGGCTATTGATGATTATTTGGCGGACTGCCAAAAGCGCGGCGTGGAGCCGGAGAAAGTTTATCACGGCACTTTTAATGTGCGCATTAAGCCTGAGTTGCACAAATCTTTGGCGCTCATTGCGGAGGGAAGTCACCAAACATTGAACGCTACTATTGAATCGGCGCTGGCAAAATTTGTGCAAGAAACACAATTTTAATTACGAAGAAAAGCGACACGCAAATTTGCCGAGGAGGATAAGCGTTATGTATGCGATAATTCGTCTGAAAGGTGGCATGCACTATACGTCGCTTGTGTTCGGCAATTTTTTTAAGGCTGTTAAAGAATTTGACTATATGACGAAGGAGAAAGAGTGTTTCCTGGTGTTAAATAAAGAAAAGACCAGGCTCGTAAAACAGTATATCTTTAATCCTCATAGCCATCTGTTGGATCCAGCCGTAATTATTACTGATGGCGATCAGTCTGATTGGAAGCTGGATGACAAAGGTTTTGGCTGTATAGATTTTTTGTCGGACTTAGCGCCGGAAAATATCGAATCTGAAATTCCTCCGGCATTACTGCGCAAATGCATTGAATTGGATGCTGCCTGCCACTATTGCGAATATCAGGAGATAAAAACTGCAAAGGATATTGATGATTTGATGTGGGCGACCGGAGAATTTCATGATGCCTATATTGATAAATTAGAAGAGCGGCCGGATGGGTCTTTATACGTAATCTTCGAAGGTATATGGGGTTGTACCCTGGAAGTTTGGTTCGAAGGTGATGTAGCCTACAGTACGAAAAATAGGGATCCGCAAGTCGGTGATCCGTATTGGTTTTCTTCCACGATAATTTTGCAGGATGGTTTTGTTTATTTGATTGATGATGAGGATATGACAGTTGAGGAGGACATGGATGGCTACAGTTGGTTTAAGGCCAGGAGTATGAAGTATCGTATTATTCCCAAGGGGAAATTTTCATGGGAGAAAAAAGCACGTTCGTCTAAGTAACAAATTTGGAAACGTAGAAACATCCAACTCGCATTCAGTACGAATGTGAGTTGGCGACAATCTGCAGGAGGCTTTGACCATGGCTACGGATTGTCTGGCCGGTTGTAGTGCATAGGGGTGTTAACATGAAGAAGAAAATTGCCTTTGATGAGAAGCAGCTGGGTACATCTTTTGATGATTTTAAGAAAGAGTGGGATAGTAGCGAGACGGAGTGAAAAAATAAGCCGCTAAAAAGTAATACGCTCAGCCAACATTTACGTGATGTTGACGGGGCGTATTTTAGTTTGGGCTATATTATAAAAGCGAACACATGTTTACAAAATAAATGCTTTGTGATATTATTACTATAGAACAGTAAAAGTGCGCAATGAAAGCAACCAATCATGATAAAACCGAGCCACCTACGAGTAACTTTTGTTAACTAGGCTTGACATTTTGAGTAAGCAAATGGTAGTATATGGGTAGACCGATCTGGAGAGTGGTTAACGCCACGACCCCCAGACACGAATCCCCTGTACCATTTGGTGCAGGGGATTTTCGTTTTTAAGGAGAGGTTATGGACTTAAAACCTTTTAGAACGCATGATGAATTAATTGTGTTGTTAAAAAAAAGAAACATAAAAATAAGAAATGAACGTTTGGCTAAGAAAGTATTGTCAAATGAAAATTATTATGCCATGATTAATGGGTATAAAGACATTTTCTTGCAGACTTCTAATCCGGACGATGTATTTAGGCCTGGTACCACATTTAGTGAGATACTATATCTTTATTCTTTTGACCGTAAATTGCGGGAATTACTTTTGGTTGAATTATTGCGGATAGAACACTCTATTAAGTCACATGTCATATATGTCTTTTCCCAAAAGCATGGTCATAAACATACGTCATATTTACGAACAGAGTCTTTTAATATACAATCATTTGTTAATTTTAAACGTGCAAATACACTCGTGTTTAGAATGCTTAGGCTGATAGATAAGTATGAAAAATTTAATTCCCCCATTAAGCATTATATGGATAAATATGGATTTGTTCCACTATGGGTTCTTGGAAAAGTAATGACTTTTGGGAATTTAAACTATTTTTATTCCTGTATGTTATATGATGAAAAGAAAGAGGTAGCCGATAGTTTTAAGCTCAGTCCTGAGCATTTTGAAAGAGTACTGGATTTTCTATCAGATTTTCGTAACAGATGTGCTCATGGAGAACGTATATATTGTTCTGGAAAAGATAGGAAGAAGGCCAAACCAATTCCGTATTTGGGTTATCACGCAGCTCTTAAATTGCCTAATAATGGTAAAGGATATAAATATTATGCGAGTCAGGATATCCTAGCACTTTTGATTGTGATGAAATATTTTATGCAGCAAGACAGGTATCAGGAATTGCTTAAAAACATAGATATAGCCCTTCATCAAAAGTTGCAAAAGAGATTGCATAGCGTATCAATTCATCAAGTAGAAGATATAATGGGATTAAATGGCAACTGGATGGACCTGAGAGATCTATAGGAGTTTCCCCCACTCGAAAATTGCTATCGCAGGTACCGGTTATGTGGGTTTGCCCAATGGATATTAGAGTGTCTCTTGCTACGCAGAAATTGAACTTTTCAACCCGTATCCTGTGCGTAGCAATATTGGCATTTTTTTATATGGCATCATTTTTATAGTGCATTTTTTGTTGCCATATAGTATAATATAAATACCATTTAAATTTGAAAATTTCGAGAAAGGTAGTGAGGACGTGTGGTCGGGCACTAAATCTTTCGAGTCAGATTTTCATGGACACGGCAATGGATATGGTAACAGATATAGGCCAATATGCTAAACATATTGGTCTGTATCTGTTTTTTTATGTTTTAGTTATTCAAATAATAAATATTGGAGGAAAAAATGGTGCAGAAAAAAGATGATACTGATCAGGAATTAGTACAAGAATTTTCATCTCTTATTGAAAAAATTGCTAAAGAAGTTACTCTTAATGTAACCAGAGATACGTCGTTGAAAGAGCTTGAAGAGCTAAAGGTGAAACTGGAACAGTTAAGGACGAAAGCGCCTCAGTTAGTAAAAAATATTGATTTTGCAGAACAGGCTTTAGAAGCTACTCAGTCACGTGCTAAAGAGGTATTGGATGGTTTTACAGATTCTATAAAGGATCAGAATAGCGAACTGAAATGTCATCTCAAAAATGCTGAAAAAAAGTATACGGAATTGAGTAATGGCAGTTATGAAATGTTCCGTAAGGCGATGGATGCTCAAGCTGCTAATATTTTGAAGAAAAATTGGGAAAACACGAAGAATGTTGTTGGCTCTATAAATGAGAAAATAAATCAAAGCAATAATCTCTATTCAAATATCATAGATGAATTTAATCAAGATATGGGTGTATTACATGAAAAGCTGGATGCTCAATCGGGAAAAATTGATAACATATTGTCTGAGTTAACGGCTCAAAAGTTGGTAATACAACGAGTTCTTGATGAGGTAATGCTAAGTAAATCAACACAAGAAAAAGAAACTAAAAAATTAAAATTGAGAGCTAATCTATCAATAGCATTTAGCTTTGTTATTTTAGTAATGTTTGCTGTTGTTATTTTATTAGCGCATTAAGTTTGAAATTCATATTTAAAGTTCACTATTAACTAAGAGGTGTCGTATGACATATGCTGAACTTGCAATATTAACTAAAGATTTTTATTTAAAAGTGCATAGCAGGCACAATATTTTAGCTCGTAAAGAAGTTAAGGCACAAATAGAATTATTGGCTGAAACTCTGGATAAAAAGCGAGAAGAAATTAATTGCTATTGTGGTAATAAACATACCAATGTTGTTTCTGATGTTATGAATCATATTCAGTCGCACACTGTTAAGATTCACAATTTAACACAGGAGCTAAGTAAACCGTTTTTATTGTTTTTAGTAGGTACCGGTAAGTTTGGAAAATCCACATTGATTAATGCTCTATTGGGATGCCAGATGGCACAAGTTGATATTTTACCTAAAACATGGAAAATAGATGTGTTTTACGGCGGCCATGATAATAAGGCAGAGATACGTTACCGTGATGGACATCGGGAATATAAAACTTTTGCAGAAACAAAAAAGATAGTTCAAGAAGAAGAAGATAAGCGTGAAGTATCTGAGGATAAGGTCCAGGCGATTTTTGAGGAGGAAAGAGGGCATTTAAAAACTGTCCTGGCCAAAAAAGAGCGACAGGATGAATTACGGAAGTATATGCTATATAGATCTGACATCACGGAAATCCATTGGCCTGTGCCTATGAATCCTTTACTCAAAAATTTTAGATTAGTTGATACGCCGGGAACACAACAACAGATGACCATTGGTTATGTGGAAGCTACTGCCGCTGATTATTATAGTAAAGCGGATGGTATTCTCTGGCTTTTGGCTGCCGATAAGATATCAGCTAAAGATACTAGAGAGAATGTTGACGCGGTATTAAATCATTTTGGCAGAAGGACAGATAATATTGTTGCAGTTTTAAATAAAAAAGATTTAATAGAAAAAAATGGTGGCAGGGAAGCCATGCAACGAGTAATATCTGAGGCCAGGAGTTTATATGGAGATGTTTTTAAAGAAATTGTACCGGTTTCTCCTAGTCAGGCATTGAAAGGTGTACTGGATACTAAGCAGCGTACTGATAATAAGATAAAACAGAATCAGGGAAGTGCATTAGAAGAAAGTGGCTTAAATAAGCTTTTAGAAGTTATTGATAGATATTTTATGACCCGTGCTCAAAAAATTCAGGTAGAAAGTAAAATTTTAGGCACATATAGTATTTTTAAGGACATAGATAAAGAAGTAGAAAGTTTACGTCAACGACTTCATTCAGAAGCGGCACGTAGAGATGAATTAGAAAGTAAGTGGGAAAAAGAAAAGCAAGAATTACTTTCTATGGCCAGAGAAGGGATAAATGCATGCTTCGAAGCGCAAATAGAACTGGTACATCATAATGCAATGGAAAATGAAGAAGCATTATGGGAAATGGAAGGAGAAGAACGCAATAAATTCTTACAAAATGAAATCTTTAAGCATGAAAGTTTTAATAGAAAAGCGGAAAAGATGATACTGGATATCTATGAGAATATTACAACTGCCAAAAATATACATGTCCAGGAAGCTGCCTTTTATGAATATCCGGACTTGCATAGAGAAAAAGCTTTGATTAAAGTATCTTCAGGTTCTCTGATAAAACCTGTGAAGCTTGACAATGAAGTGTTTAGTACGGGTGATGGTAAATTAGTTGTCGGGGGAATAGCGGCACTGGGAGCATGTGCTCTTTTAGGTCCCATAGGTCTTTTAGCAGGCTTGGCAGCGCAGAGTGATTCATTTAAATCTTTAACGAAATGGGTTTCTAAGCTGTTTGTAAATTTGCCGAATAAAATTACAAGCCAGTATAGCGAACAATTAGAGGGTATAAAAAAGCAAATTGATAAAGAATTAGTAGATATGCTAAATAATGCCGGATTGGAAGTGCAGGCTGTCAGAGAAAAGACTTATGCGGATTTATATGGACCTTCGGATGTTACTAGGAAAATCTTGGATAGTTTAGTTACAATTACACAAATAACGATGACTAAAGTTAAGGAAGTCACACTAAAGGATGTTATTTTAGGTACAAGGAAAGGATGAGATTAATGTTAGCTATTGATGTTATTAAAAATATGCAAAATATAATTAAGCTTTCTCCTTTACGCACTGCAAATGGTTCACAAGCCCCCGTAGTATATTCCAAGGATGAATTGCATGGTATCGAAAGTGATCTGGAACTTTTAAAAGCCAAATGTGAAACTGTCCTTAAAGTAGTAGTTCTTGGAGAAGTTAAGGCTGGAAAATCTACTTTGTTAAATGCTTTGGCAGGAGGTATGGTTGCGCCTACGGATGTAACAGAAACAACAGCTTCCATTATGACTATTACATATGGGGAGAAAGCTGCTGCGAGCATCCATTTTGTTGATAATACAAGTGAAGCAGGAACACCGGAAGAAGTATTCGCGATCTTAGATAAACATCAGAACGATCAGGAGTATTTTAAAAAATGTGATCATGTTGAAGTGCAATTACATTTAGATCCGCTTAAAAAAATAAATATTGTTGATACACCGGGCTTGGCAACAATTACATCAGCCAATTCGCAAAGAACAGAAAAATTTTTCCAGCAGGCTGATGTAGTACTGTGGGTTTTTAATGCGCATTATCTGGGGCAAAGTGATATAAACGCAGAACTAGAACAGGTTGCCAATATGGGCAAGCCTATAATAGGCGTGATAAATAGAATTGATGAAATAGAAGGTGAAAAAGAAAAACTGGTCCGCTATTTAAAAAGAGAATTGGGTATCTATTTGCAAAATGTTTTCCCATTATCTGCCAAACAGGCATATACGGCGGTAGTCAACAAAGATGACCAAGGATTGAATGATTCCGGATTTTCTAATTTGGTAAATTACCTGGAACATAATATTGAACGGCAGGCTGATAAGGTTCAAAATGAGAGCCTTATAAGTTCAGCCAACGTAGTGCTGGGGCGGGAATTAATTTTACATAAAAAGGCTTTGGCGGATTTAGATAGCAAGTTTTTGATTGTTAAACGTAGTCACGAAAAATTAAAAAAACAAAGTGATTTTATAAGACATAACCAGGAAGGTATGATTCGCAATTGGTTTGATCAAGAATTTTTGACGGAGAAAGAACGGGCAGTACAAGCGCAAATAAGAAATATTTCCATATTTAAAGTTGGTTCTGCAGATGCTTTGTTAAAAACGTCCATTGAAAACACTTTTTCCGGACCGGCCATAAAAAGTGAAATTGATACATTTTTAATTAAATTGGATGAGCACATCAGAAATGATTGGAAAGAACGGCTGAATGTGGTTCAAAATGAAGTTTCAGATGAGTATAATGATTTATTAAATAATTACCATGTACAGGAACAGCGTATCCTTAACCAGATACCAGATATTGGTCAATCAACTATTGATAGTGCCAGCCAGGGGGTTGTGACAGGAGGAGTGTTTGGCGGTGCAATATCAGCCTATGCTGCTTGGTTGGGACCTGCCGCAGCACATATTTCAATAGGATCGGCTTTGGGAGCATTTATGCCGCCGTTTTTATTGGCAGGAGTTGCTACCGGTGCTGTGATGGGGGCTGTAAAATATCGTAAAATGCGGTCGAGTTTTGGCCTTGTTGTAGCACAAACAGTTGATGGGATTAGAAAAGATGTGGCAGCTAAGGTTCTCCCCAATATTTTGGGTATTATTAAAAATACCTGTGATAATGTCGTAGAAAACTGTCATGGCATTTTACTCAAAGAGAATTTTAATGGACGTTCGGAAGAAGAACTGCAAGTCCTAAAAGTTGAATTAGAACAACATGTCAAAATTGTTGAAAGCAGCTTAAAACTGTAATATTAATTCTGGGGGGTATAGTTATGTCCCTAATCTTAGGCGCTATAGCTGCAGGTGCGGCACTTATGGGCGTTAAAAAAGGTCTGGATGCTAAAGGAGATAATGACAAGGCGCGGCAGGTGCAGGAGCAGGCCCGGCATATTTATGAGAGTGCCCGTGAGCCATTAGAGTCCCAACGCATTGCCACTAACACCATGCTGGAACGTCTGGGTACGACCAGACTTAAGGTTTGGTCCGAGGATCTGGGGGCTTTTGTTTGCGCTTTTAAAAAGTTTAAGAACATTTCCTGGCAGGGAGAAGTAGCCCGGGATGAAAATATTCAGCAGGGCATGGAAAAATTACAAGAGATGGAAAAGGCTTCATTCAACGCTACGACTGTCGTTACTGCAGGACTGGGGTCACTTTCAGCAGGCGCTTTGGCCGGGGTGGCAGCCTATGGCGGGACGATGATGCTGGCCACTGCTTCGACCGGTACGGCGATTTCGGCGCTTTCAGGTGCTGCTGCAACTAATGCAACTTTGGCATGGCTGGGTGGTGGCACTTTGGCTGCCGGTGGTAGCGGCGTTTTAGGTGGTGCCTTAGTTTTGGGCGGTGTGGTGGCAGGACCGGTTCTTGTTGTTGCCGGTTCCGTACTGGCGGCAAAGGCAGAAAAGAATCTGGCTGAGGCCGAAAGCCGAGTGGCAGAGGCACGGCAAAAAGCGGCGCAAATGTGGTTGATGCACGATGCCTTGCGTGATATTTGTGACCTGGCAGAGGACTATGATAATTTTATCCGGCAGTATGTAGAATGGTTTAGGCCTTTTGTGCGGCGGATGGAAACTGTATGCGAACAGCATTATCCGGCTACACGAGCCAAATTTGTAAACCGCCTTAGAGCCTTGGTTGGGATGGAAGATAAAATTCGGGTGGATTTTGCGGATTTGAGCACGGACGACCAAAAGCTGTTACACACTACCTGGATTATGGCGCAGACCTTGCAGCACCTGCTCACGCAAAATCTTGTGACAAACGAGGGAAAGAGGTCTGAAGAGGCGGTCACGGTCTTAAAGGAAGGAAAGGATCTTCAATAGTTGATCTTGTTCCTGGGGAGGCTTAGTACGCTATGAAATTCGACATTAAGAATAAGTTAAACAAATGGCTTGAGGATAGTTCTACTTTTGCTGCCGGGCAGATAGCTGACAATGTTTCCCGTAATGCGCAGACCGGAACGGATGCGTCTATTTATGGTATGGATTTATTACAGGCTAAAGGGGAACGTTTAGCCAAGGTTGGCTGGGAACAAGGCAAGGGCAACCTGTTTGAATATATTGAGCAGGCCAAATTTATGCGTAACTGGGCCAATGCAGGACATGGTGTTTTGGATCATGCGCCGGCAACAGATACACCGGCTGCCGCAGGTGGTTTTGGTGAACACACGGCGCCGGATGATTTTAGGATTGTGCAGAACGGGGTTGTGCATGCTTTTGGCCAAGCCAAGGTAAATAATGATCCGCACCAGACAGCGGTTAATTTTGTTAATCCTAAATATTTTGGCATGGAACGGATTACCACGTCTGACACTTATGATAATGTCAAACTAAGCCTGGAACAAATGCGGGATAAAGGTGAGATTTCGCAGCATGCGTATCATGATGCTATCACCCATCTTCGCCATGGCTTAACGGATGATCATACCGGTATAACTACCGGGGGGACAACGCGTAGTGAGTTGGAATTATTCCACGGGTCTGACGGTAAAATTGATGTGGACGCAGTACATGCCTATGCGCATGGATTTGAGCTTGATCAATATGGCGTAGAAATAGCCAATAGAACGGTCAACGGTGTGTTTGCCGGCGCTGTCATGAGGAGTATAATTACCGGTACGCAAAGTCTGTTTGCCGTTTACAAGGATGAAAAGACCCTGGCAAAAGCGCTCGTGGAGATTGGTTGCGCTGCGACCCAAGGTGCTAAACGCGGCGCGGAAGTGGGCGTTGTTGCTAGCGTGATACGTGTGGCCGGTGCTAATGCCGGGGTTTCTTTGCTTAGTAGCGGTTCGGCAGCTACGGTCCTTGCTGCGGGCGTTGTGGACGGAGGTTCGGCTATCTATGCCTATGGCCAGGGTAAAATTTCGGCAGCTGATTTACAACTGGCGCTACGGGATACCCTGGTGAAATCATCAGCCACGATTTATTTTACGAAGGCTCTTGCTACAACGGTAGGTGTCGGCGGTGGTGTTTTTCTTCCCATCGCTATTTATTCCACAGCAAGTTATGTTTTATTGGCAACCAGGTCTATCATCAAACAGGAAAAATTGGAAGCGGAAACTTACCGGCGTTTAACCGCTTTGGCGGAACAAGCAACGTTAGTTATTGAAGATTACCGAAAGCAGTTGCATGCTGAGTTTACAAAATTGCGAGTCGAGCGTCGCCAGGCGATGGATCAATTTGTGAAAGATTTTGATGACGGTCTATTTAAAACTTGCCGTTATGAAGACGGGATGCAGGCCTTGGTGAATCTTGCCGATCAAATGCACTATGAGTTGCAATACAAAGACTTTGACGAGTTTGCCGTTGCCATGCACGATAAAAAAGAATTTGTTTTGAAATAACCTGTTTGTGTGTTGGGGATGAATGATAATTAAAAAAGATGTTTATACACAAGAGTAATCACAGAACAATATGATTCCGGTACACTTGAAAAAAATGAACCGCGGCAAATTAATACGCCCAGTCCATATTCATCGTGGATGTTGTATGTTATAATGTTCGTAAAAGATTAGCAGGGGGAGGAAACACATCATGGTTCTTTGCATTGTAGCTGCTTCATACAAAGCTGGTAGCGGCGACGGTTGTATGAAGCGCAGATAGTCGCTGGCTGCCTGTTTTGTGCAAGATAAAGTAAGTTAAAATCTTAAGCAAAGAAGGCAGAAGAAATGCATTATAAAGAGTTAGATTTACAAAAATATTATCGCCAGGGCGTTTATCGGCATTTTTCCGAAGACTGCAAATGCTCCATCTCTATGACGAGCCGTTTGGATGTGACGGAGCTGGAAGCTGTTTCCAGGCGTACTGGCACTAAGTTCTACATCAATTTTCTCTATATCCTGGCCAAGGTCCTCAACTCGCGTGCAGATTATAGGATGGGTTATCTGTGGGAAACCAATAAGGTCGTCGTTTATGATAAGATCAATCCGGCCCAGTATATTTTTCACGATGACACTGAAACTTGCACGGTTGTTTATACGGAATATCAACCGGATTACAAGCAGTTTTATGCAGCTTGTGCCCGGGATATTGCCGGGGCTAAGCAAACCAGGGCTTACGGTTTAGACATGGGAGGGCACCCAAACTGGTTTGACGCGTCCTATATCTCCTGGCTTTCCTATGATGCTCTCCATGTGGAATTACCGGATGGCTTTTTGTACTTTGCACCGGTGATTAACTGGGGCAAGTATCGCCGGGAAAACGGGCGGTTGCAGATGCCTGTCAGCGTAAGGCTTAATCATGCTGCGGCCGACGGATATTTGCTGGCCAAGGTTTTTAAGTTGCTGGCGGAGGAGATTAACAATTTTGTAGGAAAATAATTTCAGCTATAATTAAAACAAGCCTCCGGAATGTAGTTTTCGGAGGCTTTTAATATGGGCGATAAACGCTAAGGATTGTTTAGGTAGACATGGCTGGCCCTATATGGTAAAATTTTAGTATCAACTATAAGGGAGTGTCTTTTTGGACATTGTTTTGTAAGAAACGTTTACGGATATAATTTTGAACAGGTGACTTATGTGGTCGCTTGTCTTGTTGTGTCTTGTAAGGTTTCTTAGGGAACAGTGTTTTTATTTTATCTAAGAAAGGATTAAATAATCATGGATAATAGCTATATAAAAAAGACCTCTGCTAACACTTATATCATTCGCCGCGAGGTTCAGGAAGATTACCGGGAAACGGAGAACCTGGTGCGTGAGGCGTTCTGGAATGTTTACCGTCCGGGCTGCTCGGAGCATTATGTGCTGCACACTTTTCGCAGCCGTACAGAATTTGTACCGGAACTTGATCTGGTTATGGAAAAAGACGGTAAAATCATCGGACAGATCATGTATGTCAGGGCTGCTATTGAGACCGATGAGGGCAGAAGTATCCCTATCATGACGCTGGGGCCAATCGGTATTTTACCGGCCTATCAACGTCAGGGCTACGGCAAGGCGCTCTTAGATTATTCCCTGGTAATAGCCAAAGCCATGGGCGCAGGCGCTCTGTGCATGGAAGGCAACATTGCTTTTTATGGTAAAGCAGGCTTTGTGGTGGCCTCTTCCCTGGGGATTCATTATTATGCCGAACCACGGGATGCTGTTGTGCCGTACTTTCTCTGCAAGGAGCTTCAACCCGGTTATCTGAACGGGATTATAGGCACCTATCACACCCCGCAGGGCTATTTTGTAGATGCCGGGGAGGTGGAAGCTTTTGATGCTAAGTTTCCCCGCAAAGAAAAACTAAGATTGCCCGGACAGTTGGAATAGGATTAATAACTGGCATAGGACTCATAACTGAAATAGAACAATAACTGGAATAGGACCAATAACTGGCATAGGATCAATAAAATGAGGCGGCGGGTGGAATTTAATCTGTAAATTGGCCATCAAAAGGGACTTTCAGGGTGTATAATGAGAGACATAAAATCGCAAAGACTGAAAGAAGGATCAAGACAAGGAATGATTTGTTCATGAACAAGCAAATAGAATTACTGAGAGGCTTGGCAATATTGGCGGTTGTTGGCGTGCATACGACCATGTTTTTTGTGGGGACGGTAACTACCTGGCTGACGTTCACCAATTTATATCTGGACGTGATTTTCCATTATGCCGTCCCTTTATTCGTCGCTATCTCCGGCTATGTTATGGCGATGAAATATTATCGGGATTTTGATTTTAAGCATTTTTATGTGCGCCGGCTGGGCAATATCCTGCCGCCCTATCTGCTGGCGAGCCTGCTTTTTTATGTCCTGCCGAATGTTTACATTTATAAAACGGGGAGCACGGCGGGGGAAATCCTCTACAAATTGCTGACCTTCTCGACGGAGATTCATTTTTGGTTCTTCATTATCATCTTAGAACTATATCTGGTCTATCCGCTGCTCTTAAAAATCTATAATTTTCTGGTTAAACGCTGGGGCCTAAAAATTACGCTGTCACTTTTTGGCTTAGTGCAGATAGTTAGCTCCGTATTTTTAACCGGTACGGATATCTTCTTAAAGGATATTTTCTATTTTGTCCTGGGCCTGTCGTTAAAACTGTATCAGGACGCCATTTACGGCGCCTTGCAAAAAATTAGCGGCAAGATACTGCCGGGAGCGGTGTTGCTGGTATCGCTGTGGGCCTCGTTTTTATGGTACAAATTTTATATAGTGGCCAGAGAGATGGTGTATATGCAGATACGCGGGTTTGTGGATATGGTTTTGTACAGTTTGATCATTCTCTGGTTCTTTTTCCTGACTCGGGGGCAGCAGGTTTATAAAAATAAGCTGAGTGCCTTTGTGGGCGGGGTGTTAGGCAAATATTCCTTTGGCATCTATCTCATCCAGATGTGTTTTATTATGGCGGGCTACCATGTTTTGACAGGTTTGTCCATCAGCAATGCGGATGTTGTTTTTTATCCGTTGCTCTTTGTGAGTGCGCTGGGACTGAGTTTGCTGTGCGCGTACCTGGTGCATAAGCTGCCGTTTGGGGAGTTGCTGCTGGGGAGGGTGCGAGAGTAGCTTAGTCAGACCGGGGTATCTTTATATCTGCCATGGCCTCGTTATTAGTCGGACCGGGGCAATATTTCAGGGCGCCCAGCTAAAACCTGCTGGGCTTCCACGCGGTTACCG
>CAXYYS010000039.1:0-19120 GCA_964293585.1 uncultured Acidaminococcales bacterium | reverse complement strand
AACAACATAAACACACAGCCAGTCGTTTTGCCTGCCAGGTCACCACAGCAGGTGTCCGGGTGGGTATGGGGGCGGCGGCGGGAAAAAACTTTTTTTTCCCCAGCCGGAACCTGGCCCGGCATCTTGCCGGCTGCCGGGAACTTTTTTTGTTTGCGGCTACGCTGGGTATCAAAGTAGATATCGCCTTAAGGCGTTTGACCTTGGAAAGTGCAGCGACGGGAGCAGCAGCCCAGGCTGTGGCGGCGGCTTTGATTGAAACTTATTGTGACAGTTGCTGTACAGAGCTGGAACAAAATCTGGTTCCGAATCTGAGACTGTTATCCCGGTTTTCACCGGGCTACGGAGACTGGGATTTGGCGGAGCAACCTAAAATATTTTCCCTGCTGGACGTCCAAAAAATTGGCCTGACCTTAACTGACGGCTGTATGATGGCGCCGGTTAAATCAGTAACGGCGGTAATAGGCATCTGTGCCGGTACCAAAGCGAACTTGGGAGAAAAAAGCGCTAAAGATGGCGCAAAGTGTGCGGGCTGTAAAAATACTAACTGTGAGTTCAGGCGGTGACAAGATGAATCTGCAAGATAAATTAGGTAAGGAAATCTTATTTTTTGACGGCGCTATGGGTACCATGCTCCAGGAGCAGGGACTAAAAGCCGGCGAGCTTCCGGAAATCTGGAACCTGACTCACCCGCAGGTGGTGCAGGCTATTCATCGTGCGTATATCAAGGCCGGTGCGCAAATTATTAAGACCAACACTTTTGGCGCCAATGCTTTAAAATTCCGGGGCACGGACTATCAGGTAGAGGCAGTGGTGGCAGCGGCGGTAAAAAATGCCCGGGACGCGGGTGCGCCTTGGGTGGCTTTGGATTTAGGGCCGACCGGTAAACTGTTGCAGCCTTTTGGTGACTTACCTTTTACCGAAGCGATAGACCTATATGCCCAGGTGGTTAAGGCAGGTGTGGCAGCCGGTGCTGATGCTATTTTGATTGAGACCATGAGTGACACCTATGAAGCTAAGGCAGCTATCCTGGCGGCCAAAGAAAACAGCAGCCTGCCGGTTTTCTGTACCTTTACCTTTGACGCAGGTGGAAAACTTTTAAATGGCGCCGAGGTAGATACGGCTTTCAGGATGGCTGAAGGGTTAGGTGTGGATGCGGTAGGCTTTAACTGCGGTTTGGGGCCTGAGCAGCTTATTAAATTATTACCTCTGGGGGCAGCCTGCACGGAATTGCCGCTCATCGTCAATCCCAATGCGGGGTTGCCGGTACAACAAGACGGACGTACGGTATATACGATTACGCCGGCAGCTTTTGCAGCCTTCATGCAGGATTTAGCCACGGCCGGCGGTGTACTTTTAGGCGGCTGCTGTGGTACGACGCCGGAACATCTGGCGGCTTTAGTTAAGGCGGTAGGCCCGGCGGCTGTACATGGGAGAATGGCACAAACGCAGTTGACGGCGGTAACGGCTTACGGAACCAGTGTTATCCTGGGGAAGAACCCCATCCTGATAGGGGAACGGATTAATCCCACCGGGAAAAAACTTTTAAAGGAAGCTATCCAGCGGGAAGATATGGATTATTTATGCCGGCTGGGGCTGGAACAAGTGGAACGCGGCGTCCAGGTGCTGGATGTGAATGTAGGCGTACCTGGTACAGATGAAGTTAAGCTGCTGCCAAGGGCAGTGCAGGCTCTGCAGGCGGTGACCAGTGTGCCCCTGCAGCTGGATACCAGTAACTATGCAGCCATGGAGGCAGCCTTGCGGGTGTATAACGGTAAGCCTCTGCTTAATTCGGTGAACGGCAAGGAAGAATCGTTAACCACTGTGCTGCCCCTGGCAAAAAAATATGGAGCGGTTCTGGTGGCGCTTTGTCTGGATGATGCCGGGATTCCGGCTACGGCTGCCGGACGTTTAGCCATTGCGGAAAAAATAATTAAAAGAGCACGGCTCTACGGCATACCGGAACGGGATATCATTATTGATCCCCTGGCGCTGACCATCAGTACCGGCAATGATAATGCCAAGGTGGACCTGGAAGTAATCCGGGCCTTAAAGTCACGGGGCGTCAAGACCATCCTGGGTGTTTCCAACATCAGCTTTGGCTTGCCGGCCCGGGATCATATTAACAGTGCTTTCTTTGCAGCGGCTCTGACCGCCGGGCTAAGCTGTGCCATTATAAATCCCCGGAGCGAGGTGATGTTGGGCATTTATCATGCCTGCCTGGCTTTGAACGGTTTAGATACCGGTTGTAAAAATTATGTGGCACATTATGCGGATATTCCCAAAACTGCTGCGGTAACTGCGATAACAGACTATAATTTATATGATGCTATTGTGAGAGGCCTGGTACAACCAAGCCGTCAGGCCGCCCAAAAACTGATAGCGGCGGGAAACCAGCCTCTGGAAATTATTAATCAGTATGTGGTACCGGCACTTGATTATGTGGGCGGCAAGTTTGAGAAAAAAGAATTTTTCCTGCCCCAGTTGCTCATGAGTGCAGATGCTGCTAAGGCCGGCTTTGAAGTTATTAAAGCTGCTTTTGCCACCACGGCTGCTACAGCAGGTGATGTGATTGTTCTGGCCACAGTACGGGGAGATATCCATGATATCGGCAAAAATATCGTGAAGGCCTTGCTGGAAAATTATGGCTATAGGGTGGTAGACCTGGGCAAGGATGTGCCGGTGGAAACGGTGGTAGCGGCGGTGCAAAAATATGAGGCGCGACTGGTGGGGCTTTCAGCTCTGATGACTACTACGGTTACGGCGATGGAAACAACCATCACGGCTTTGCAGAAACAAAAACTGGCCTGTAAGGTTTTGGTAGGCGGTGCCGTTTTGACAGCGGAGTATGCGGAAAAAATTAAAGCGGATGCTTATGCGCCTAACGCTATTGCCGCCGTTAATTATGCTAACAGTATTTTTAGGGCGGAATAAGTTGGAGAAAAGAAGGCCTGATTTCCGGCCCGGCAAAAATATTTAAGTTTTTTTGAAGGAACCTGTCCATTTACACTGGACAGGTTTTTTACTTAGACAGGCAAAATCTATTTGGAATAGACAAAAGTCCACTAAAAAAATCCTTTTTTCTGGTTATGACCATTTTTAGTAAACAAATTATGAATGTTTTTGTGGTAAAAGACATTTGGTTTAACTTTGTACCACAAGTATTGTATCTTTTTTACAGAAATGGTATAATCTACCCGTAATTATCTAACCATGTATACAATAATTGTATGCACAGAAGGGGGACTAAAAATGAGGGTAAAGAAATTCTTTGCGGCGATGTTAGTTTCTGCAGTAGCTTTGACGCTGCTGGCTGGTTGCGGCGGTAGCGGTGCCAAAAGTGGCGGCGCAGATGCCAAGACGGTAAAAGTAGGTGTGTTCCTGCCTCTGACCGGCGATAATGCAGCCGGCGGCGAACTGGAATTGCGCGGCATTAAGCTGGCTAACAAGCTGTATCCGGAAATTAACGGCAAAAAGATTGAGCTGGTAGTAGCTGATAACAAGTCTGATAAGGCTGAAGCAGCTAACGTTGCTGCTCGTCTGATTGAAAAAGACAAGGTTAAGGTTATCCTGGGTTCCTATGGTTCTTCTCTGGCCATGGCTGCCGGCAACATCGTGAAGGAAGCTAAGGTTCCTGCCATTGGTACCAGCTGCACGAATCCCCAGGTTACTTTGAACAACGATTATTATTTCCGTGCCTGCTTCATTGATCCTTTCCAGGGCACCGTTATGGCTAACTACGCTTTTAAGAAAGGCGCTAAGAAAGTAGCTATCGTCCAGGAAGTTTCCAACGACTATGCCGTAGGTCTGGCTAAGTTCTTTAAGGACGCTTTCGAAAAACTGGGCGGCCAGGTTATTGAAGTTGCTAACTATCAGACCGGCGATAAAGATTTTACCGCCATCCTGACCAATATTAAGGCTAAGAATCCGGATATCATTTTCGCACCCGGTAACTTTACCGAATCTGCCCTGCTGATTAAGCAGGCCCGTCAATTAGGTATTAAGGCTCAGTTCATGGGCGGCGATACCTGGGAAACTCAGGAATTCATCGATGTAGGCGGCAAGGATGTGGAAGGTATTGCCTTCTCTAGCGCCTTCGATCGTGAAAGAGCAACCACCACAGAAGCTAAGAAGTTCATGGAAGCTTATGTTAAGGAATATAAAGGTGAACCTTCTGCCTTTAACGCTCTGGGCTATGATGCTTACATGATTGCGTATGATGCCATGAAACGCGGCGGTACCGATGACAGCACCAAGATTCGTGATGCGATTGCAGCTACCAAGGGTCTGGAACTGGTAACCGGCAAGACCGAGTTTGATAAGAACGGCGATCCTTTGAAGGGTGCAGTTATTAAGACCGTTAAAGATGGTAAGTTTAAATATATCGATTTCGTAGACGTAAAACACTAAGCAGCAATTTAATCCGGGCAGCGGGCTTAGGCCTGCTGCCGGATTTAGTTATGTAATCCTGTAATGGGAACCTGCTTCCTTTGCCAAGAAGGAAGCACTTCTTTTTTACTATTTCTGAGGTGGAATATGGAGTTTTTTCAAGCTTTTGCTAATATGACTGCAGCCAGCTTTGCGCAACATATGGCAAATGGTATCTCCCTGGGCAGCTTGTATGCTATGATCGCCATCGGTTATACCATGGTGTACGGTATCTTGCTGATGATTAACTTTGCTCATGGCGATATCGTAATGATGGCGTGCTATTTTGCCTTTTTCGGCATTACGGTATTCCACATTCCCTGGTTTATGACTTTTATCGGTACCATCGTCGCCACGGCTCTTCTGGGCGTAGTAATCGAACGGGCGGCTTACAGGCCCCTGCGCGACGCACCGAAGAACTCGGTCTTAATTTCGGCGATTGGTGCTTCTTTCTTACTGGAAAATCTGGCCAACTACTTATTTAGCGGTCGGCCCATGCGCTTTCCTGATATTCCCCTGTTATCTCAGAACATTGCCGTAGGCGGTGGTGTTCAGATTCAGGCTATTTGTTTCGTGATTCCCGTGATCACCATTATTTCCCTGGTTATTCTGCTGCATATTGTCAATCATACCAAAACCGGTATGGCTATGCGTGCCGTATCCAAGGATTATGAGATTGCCAGGGTCATGGGCATCAATATTGATAACGTTATTTCCATCACCTTTGCCATCGGCTCTGCCATGGCGGCGATTGGCGCTATCATGTGGGGTATCCGTTATCCCGGTATCACGCCGATGCTTGGCGTTATGCCAGGTTTAAAGTGCTTCGTGGCAGCCGTAGTAGGCGGCATTGGCAATATTAAAGGCGCAGTCCTGGGTGGTTTTATCCTGGGCCTGGGCGAAATTTTGATTGTGGCATTCTTCCCGCAGCTGTCCGGCTACCGGGATGCTTTCGCTTTTATCGTCTTAATCCTGATCCTGTACTATAAACCTACAGGTCTTTTGGGCGAGACTACAACGGAGAAGGTGTGATTATGACAATGAAAAAACGCAATTTATTGCTTTCCATCATAGCCGTAATCGTCTTGTTCGGCGTGGCCAACTTTGTGCAGCTGGAAATGGATGCGTACATTCGCCGTATCGTCAACCTGTGCATGATTTATGCCATCATTGGTTTATCAATGAACATTACGAATGGCTTTGTCGGTCAGTTTGCCCTGGGGCAGGCCGGCTTTATGGCGGTGGGCGCCTATGTGGTCGGTATCTTTACGGTACCGGTGGCCATGCGTCCCGGCGTCTTTTATGCTACGCCGATGAACCCGGCTATCATTAATATCTACATGCCTTTGGGCGTGGCTCTTATCGTGGGCGGTCTTCTGGCAGCGCTTATCGCTTTCGTCATCGGCACGCCGGTGCTCCGTCTGCGTGGCGATTACCTGGCCATTGCTACCCTGGGTTTTTCCGAGATTATCCGTATCGTAATCACGAATGCGTCTTCTATCACCAACGGCGCCCTGGGTATCAAGAATATCCCGCCGCTGAATGATGTGCGGATTATTTTCCTGGCTACCCTGATTACGTTTATCTTAATCACGCTCTTAATCAACAGTTCTTACGGCCGGGCTTTTAAAGCCATCCGCGAGGATGAGATTGCGGCGGAAGCCATGGGTATCGACCTGTTCTATCACAAGAACTTGGCTTTCATGATTAGCGCTTTCTTCGCCGGTATCGGCGGCGGTTTGTACGGCGCTTTGCTGGGCACTGTAGATCCCAAGAACTTCCTCTTCACCTTAACTTATAACTTCCTGCTGATTATCGTCTTGGGCGGTATGGGCAGTATCACCGGCAGTATGCTGGGCGCCGTCATCGTTACGGCCGGCCTGGAATATCTGCGTGTGTTCGATGAACCGCTGGAACTGTTCGGAATGGCTATTCCTTTGTTCCGTCCCGGTTTCCGTATGGTCATGTTCTCCGTGCTGCTGATGTTCTGTGTACTTTTCTGGCGCAAAGGCATCATGGGTACGGAAGAATTCACCTGGGCCAAGTTCATGAATTTCTGCAAGCATCCCCTGGCCTATTTTACCAAGAAGGGGGCGCATGCTGAATGAACGTGTTAAAGACTAATAGTATTACCATGCAGTTCGGCGGCGTCATCGCCGTCAACGAGCTGGCCATCGACGTGAACGAGCACGAGATCGTGGCTTTGATCGGACCTAATGGCGCCGGCAAGACTACGGCTTTCAATATGATCACCGGCGTCTATAAACCTACCAGCGGCACAGTGCAATACACCGATGTTCATGGTAAACAGATTGATATTACTGGCAAGAAACCCAGTGATATTGCCAAGTTAGGTATTGCCAGGACATTCCAGAATATTCGTTTGTTCAAGGAACTGTCCGTGTATGAGAACGTCATGATTGCCAAACATCTACATTTGAAGTCTAATTTCCTGTCTGCAACCTTGCACCTTCCCGGTTATAATAAGGAACAGGCTGCAGCGGAAGCTTCGGTAGAGAAATTGTTAAGATCTGTGAACCTGTGGGATTTACGCAATGAGAAAGCCAGCGCGCTTCCTTATGGCCAGCAGCGGCATCTGGAAATTGTCCGCGCTCTGGCTACGGAACCCCGGCTGCTGCTTCTGGATGAACCGGCAGCAGGTATGAACCCTAAGGAAACAGAAGAACTGACGGCGTTCATCCGCAAGATTCGCGATCAGTATAATCTGACCATCTTCCTGATTGAGCATCACATGGATCTGGTCATGGAAATCTCGGATCGTATTTACGTGCTGGACTTTGGTATGACCATTGCCCAGGGCGATCCGCAGAGCATTCAAAATAATCAGCGGGTCATCACAGCTTATTTGGGGGAGGATGAAGATGCTTAAGGTCGAGAATCTGGTTGTGGCCTACGGCGGCATCGAAGCCCTGAAAGGCATAACCGTGGAAGTTCCGGATAAGAAGATCGTCACTTTGATTGGAGCCAACGGCGCCGGTAAAAGTACTTTGCTCCGGACAATCATCGGGTTGGTAAAACCGGTGAGCGGTACCGTGACTTATGGCGATATAACCTTGACTGGATTGAATTCGCAACAGATAGTACAGAATGGTTTGACCCTGGTGCCGGAAGGCCGCAGGGTGTTTCCCAACCTGACAGTACTGGAAAATTTACAGATTGGCGCATATATGCGTAAAGATCAGGATGGTATCAAGAAAGATATTGAGTGGTGCTACGAATTGTTCCCGCGCTTGCAGGAACGTAACTGGCAGATGGCAGGCACACTTTCCGGCGGCGAGCAGCAGATGCTGGCCCTGGCCAGGGCGCTGATGAGCCGTCCCAAGCTGATCATGATGGATGAACCGTCCTTAGGCTTGGCACCGCTGGTAATCAAAGAAATTTTTAAGATTATCCGCGAGATAAACAGCAAAGGTGTGACGGTGCTCCTGGTAGAACAAAACGCCAACATGGCCCTGAAGGTGGCCGACCTGGCTTATGTGCTGGAAACCGGCAATATTAAGATGCAGGGTACCGGCATGGAGCTTTTAGAAAATCCTGAGATCAGGGAAGCCTATCTGGGTAAGAAAAAGAAAAAATAAATAGCGACAGTAAAATTAAGTGCATCTCACCGGTCATTTCCTGTAACGGCGGAGGTGCACTTTAAATTTTCATCCTTTTTTCTTGCCAAGTAGTCTAAAAAACATTACTATTAGTATATGGTTAAGCTTATCGCAAGACTATTTGACAAAAAACAATATTTGGGCAATAATGGGCAGGAAAAAAAGGTGCCCCAGTTGTCCCCGGCAGATTTAAAACCGGTACGCCTGGTGACCCTGGCGGTTATCCTGGTAGCCGTAAGTTTTTATCTGCACTGGAATCCCGCTTTTGTACGTCCGTCTTCGGTGGCACAGATCAGAGAATTGGTAACAGCGGCAGGTATATGGGGACCCCTGGTTTACATTATCCTGTACACGGTGCGTCCTTTGCTTTTATTGCCTTCTCTGCCTTTTAACTTGGCGGCAGGCATCTTATTTAGTCCACTGACGGGTTTTATCAGTTTACTGGCAGGGGGATTAGGCAGCGCCAGCGTAGTGTTTGTCGTGGCGCGCTGGGGTATGGGCAGTTCCCTTCTAACTGACAGGGGCGGTAAATGGGGGCGTAAGCTGGATGGGTATCTGGCTGATAAGCAGCACGGTTTCCGCCGGTTGCTCTGGCTCCGGGTGGTACCGGTTTTTGCTTATGATCCGGTGAGTATCGTGGCCGCCTGCACGGGTATTACGTACCAGGTTTTTGCCGGGGCTACGGTGTTGGGAATGTTGCCGGGAGCTTTTGCCTACTGTTTTTTAGGTCAGGCCCTGGTACTGCGGGATAATTTACCGCTGGCCGTGCTGATTTTGTTCCTGGCTTTTGGTGTACCCTTTGGCTGCTGGTATTTTGGCAGCGCCCGTAAACAACTGATAGAAGCATCATCTTGCAACGATGCGAAAGATAAACAAGCATAAGTGTGAAGAAAAAATAAGCTGGAGATGGCGAAGACTATGGAAAAACAAGTAGAGACAGAATTAAAATTGAAACTGGCACCGGGAACCCTGCCGGCCTTTTTGGCTTCGCCTCTGGTAGCGGGAAAAGTTTTATCAGGAAGCGATCAGGTTCTGGAGCTGGTTTCAACTTATTATGATACCCCCTCTTGGAACCTGCGCCGGGCAGGGATGGCATACCGGGTCAGGCAGACCGGTAAAACCGCTTTTGAAGCTACGGTAAAGATGGATAAGGGACTGGTCAGGGACGGCTTGTCCGAACGTAAAGAAATTACGGTGCCACTGAAGGCTGCGCAGCCGGTGGTGCAAGAATTTAGCGCCGTTGGTCTGGAACTGGCGCCGGTGGTTAAACAGGAAAAGCTGCAGCCACTTTTTACCGTCACCGTAGAACGGCTGGTAAAACTTTTGCAGCTGGATAAGGATACCGTGGCAGAACTGGCCGTGGACAGAGGCGAGGTTCGGGCGGGGCAAAAACGGCTGCCTATTGATGAGATAGAGCTGGAATTAAAATCCGGCAGTTTAAAAACCCTGCTTACCTATGTGCTGGCTCTGACAGAAAATTTTTCCCTGTCTGCGGGTCTGCAAAGCAAGTATGAGCAGGGACTGATCTTGTTAGGACAGACAGTCCGTACTGTAAAACAGCAGGACCAGCCTGTGGGACCGGCACTGCAAAAATTGCTGGCCGCCTTATAAACAGCAGGAAAAACAAGTTTGCGGATAAACAAGACAGACTGGATGTTTAACATCTTTATGAGGAAGTGAGTTTATGAAAAAGATTATCCTATTGCTGTTAGCGTTACTGTGTTGTATCTCTGTGGCTTCTGCCGAAGATACGGCGCCGGCAGCCATAGCTAATGATGGCAAACCCTTGATTACTTCTTTGCCGGAAAGAAAGACCACCAACAGCCTGAAAGATGTTTTGACCCAGGCGGACGCGCAGAAGATTCAAAAACTGGTTTCCGATATGATTGTGGATTACAATCTGCATAAGGATAAGCAGACACCGGAAGTCTGGTCAAAGCAGGTACTGAAAGCCAGGATGGATGGTGTTTCGGACAAGCGCGTTCAGGAAATTACCTCTGAGATTGCCGGTTCCATCAAGGTAACCTCGGAAAAACAAAAATCCCTGGATAGTGCCGTGCAAAATGGTACGTCTAAAAAAAGCTGGCTGGACGGCCAGGTTAAGAAATATATTACCAAAGCGGTGGATGCTACCACCGATACGCCTCAGGAAAGTGATAAAAATCGCATCAGAGGTTTTTCCCTGGCCAGTGTGGACTGGGGCGGTCAAACTTTAAGTGATGCAGAGGCCGAAGCCTTAAGAGGCGATTTGCTGGCGGATAAGGATGCCGGGTTAAAAACTGCGGTGGCTGTGGCGCTGGTGCTGGCTTCGAACGATCCTAACATTACGATTGTAGGTCATGCTGCCACCAGGCTTTTGGCTACCATTGCCATTAACTCGGTAGAAGAAGCGAAGACGGTGCTGAAAGTTAAAAACGGCAGTATCACCGGCAAGGACGGCGCTATCCGCCTGGCGGATACGGCTATGGCATCTATCGTAGGCCTGTTGGCAGGATTTGATTATAAGCAGATTGGTTTTATCGCCGGTACGGCAGCCGGTACAGCGGCGGGCGGAGCCCTGGACGGGGCCACGGGTGGCATCAGTCTGGGTACGATTACCATTAACGGCGCTTTGATTGGCGCTTACCTGGGCGAGAAAATTGGCACTAAGCTTGGCAACACGGTAAACGAAACTCTGGACGCCAAGATGCATGCCAAGATTGTTACGGAGTTTGAGGGCTTTTTGGGCAGCACGATCCTGACGGTATTAAATATTAGCGACGTGAAGCCGGCCCTGGACCAGATTAACGAAGGCTCCGGAGAAACGGTGCAGCCGGAACCGGCAACCAAGGCGGAACCGCCTGCGGATGCCGGGATTTTGGGTAAGGCCTGGTTTTATGTAAAGCAGGCCGGCAATTGGTGTGCAGATGGAATCAGCAGTGGCTGGAAGGCTTTTACAGGGCTTTTAGGCAGCGGCTGGGAGAAACTGAAAAGTTTTGTGTAGTATTTAGGACGCCGGTGAAGTCCGGATAAAAGTTAAAACAGCTTTAGCAAAGCCGGGACAAGATAAAAAACAGGTATGGTAGTTATATAAACTAGCGTACCTGTTTTGTTATTGTGGGGAAAATTGTGGTGCGTGATCTGACAGGATTGCACCATCCAGTCGCCCGGTGCAGACAAAATTTTGGCTTTTAGTTTCTTTTCTCTACGAACCAGCGGCCTAAATTATTGCCGCTTAAAGTTGTGCTGCGTTCAAAAAATAAAAAGCTGAGCCGCCCGCCTACCATAATGGTATACCGGTCGCCTTGACCACCTGCTTTTTGCGCCGCCGCAGGCCGCAGGTCTAGTACCTTGTCCACGGGAAAACGCCGGCCATCCTCCCAGATGATTTCCCGGGGCAGTAGCAGACCTTCTTTTTTAAAAGCTGCTAAGACTTCCACATAAATTTTGTAATCCTGCGCCATGTTTTGCACCTGCTTTCAAAAAACAAACTTTGGCCACGCATTTATATTTTACAATATCTTATAAAAAATAAAACTTTTGTTCTAAATTTTTCAAGGATATTATAGCATAGTTCAGCAAATAGTGCTATAATATTTTTATTAAAAGAAAACATTTGTTTTAAAAAATACAGATTAAGGTTTTGAGTGAGGCCAGCATGGTTACCAGCGCTATCCGTATCATTAATTTATTTAATCCGGGGTACCGGAAACAAAAAACGACAGACCGGGTCATCCTGCACAGTGACTTAAATTGTTTTTATGCTGCCGTGGAGACGATGTTGAATCCGGATCTTAAGGGTAAAGCCATCGCCGTGTGCGGCAGCACGGAAGAACGGCACGGTATCATCCTGGCTAAATCATATCCGGCTAAGGCGCAAGGCGTGCGGACAGGAATGGTAAACTGGGAGGCTAAACGTTTGTGTCCGGAGCTGATTTTTGTGCCGCCTCATTATGACCAGTACGTAAAATATTCCCGGCTGGTTCAGGAATTGTATAGCCGCTTTACGGAACAGGTGGAACCTTTCGGTATGGACGAATGCTGGCTGGATGTGACGGCCAGCACAGATCTGTACGGCAATGGTCTCAGCATAGCCAGCCGTATCAGCAACCTGGTGGCAGACGAACTGGGATTGACGGTCAGCATCGGCGTGTCTTTTAATAAAGTTTTTGCCAAACTGGGGAGCGATATGCATAAACCCAGGGGACTCACCCAGATTAGCCGGGAAAATTTCCGGGAACTGGTGTGGCCTTTGCCGGTAGGGAAATTGATTTATGCCGGACCGGCCACTGTTTTAAAACTGGCGCAGCGGGGTATCTTGACCGTGGGGCAGCTGGCGGCGTTGGCGCCGGAGCAGGTACGGCACTGGCTGGGGAAAAACGGCGAAGCTTTGTGGGGGTATGCGACAGGTCTGGATGGTTCCAGGGTCAGCCGCCGCGGTTTTGTGAGCCCGGTCAAATCTATCGGCCACGGTATTACCTGCACGGCGGATCTGGCTAATGAAGCCGAGGTGTGGCAGGTGCTGCTGGAATTGGCCCAGGATGTAGGTCATCGCCTGCGGGTGCACGAACTTTTAGCCGGCGGCGTCCAGGTCACGGTCCGGGGCGGAGATTTAAATTTCCATCAGTACCAGACAGCGCTGCCGCTGGCCCACCGCAGTCCTTATCTTTTGGCAGTGGCGGCCCGTAAATTACTGCACACAGGGTATAACTGGCGGCAGCCGGTGCGGGCGGTCAGTATCAGGGCTACGAAATTACAGCCTCAGGACCAGGTGCAGCAGCCGGATTTGTTTACGGACGTGGCGGCCCTGCAATGCCGGGACCGCTTGGAAAATACCGTGGAGGAAGTGCGCAGCCGTTATGGTAAGAAAGCGCTGTATGCGGCCTCGCTGTTAGGCGATATCAAGATGCCCCGGGACGGCCGGGACGAGGTGCGTATGCCGGGGCTGATGTATAAATAAGGACCGGAGGCGCCGGCAGCACCAGTGCTGCTAGGAAGAAACCTAAAGACGGGCGGGTTGCGTCCTGCTCTGCCGCGTGTTAGAATAGACAAAGACTGCGAGGTTATAATGACAGAGACACAAAGTATCCGCCGGAAGGCGCTCAAGGCCGCTTTTCCATTTACTATCCCTATTTTTGCAGGGTTCTGGTTCCTGGGTCTGGCCTACGGTATCTATATGCATGTGAACGGTTTCAGTTTTGTTTACCCTATGCTCATGAGCCTGACTATTTTTGGCGGGTCTCTGGAATTTGTGGCCGCCGCCATGATGTTAGGAACTTTTGCGCCGGTAGAAACTTTTCTGGTGGCGCTGCTCATGCAGGCACGGCATCTTTTTTACGGGCTGGCCATGCTGGATAAATTTAAAAATCTGCGGGGCTGGAAACGGTTTTACCTGATCTTTGGCTTATGCGACGAAACTTTTTCTATTAACTATACCGCTCAGGTTCCGGAGGGCGTGGACAAGACCTGGTTCATGTTCTTTGTCACGCTGCTCAACCAGCTGTACTGGGTTTCCGGCGCCACCATCGGCGGACTGGTAGGTTCGCTCTTAAAATTTAATACCCGGGGCCTGGATTTTGTGATGACATCTATGTTCGTGGTCATCTTCATGGAGCAGTATCTGAAGGAACGCAGCCATTATACGGCCTATATCGGTTTTGTAGCTGCGGTGGTTTGTCTGTTATTGTTCGGACGGCAGTCCTTTATGGTGCCTACCATGATTTGTATCCTGGTCCTTTTGACCATTTTTAAAGAAAAAATTGCCAGGACCGGTGGCTTAAAATGACCTTACTTGAACAAATAGCCACTGTGGCTTTGTGCGTACTGGCTACCATGGCGACCCGCTTTTTGCCGTTCCTGATTTTTAAGCCGGGCAAACCGACGCCGGCGTATATCCAGTACCTGGGCAAGGCTTTGCCTCAGGCCATCTTTGCCATGCTGGTGGTGTACTGCTTAAAAGATGTCTCCCTGCTGCAGGGCAGCCACGGCGTCCCGGAAGCTTTAGGCATCCTGATGACGGTAGCGCTGCATCTCTGGCAGCGCCAGATGTTGCTTTCTATTGCCGGCGGCACGGTGTTCTACATGCTGCTGGTGCAGCTGGTATTTGTAAAATAACAAGCTCGGCACGGGCAGTGCTGAGCTTAATTTTTGCGCCGTTCGGCTGCCGTTGTCGTTTGCCGGGCGACCTGTTGTCCGGGTTACATGTTATAATTAAAGTAACGAATTTGGCATACGTTTTACCAGGATAGCGAGGAGGGGGTTGGTCTATGTTAGGAGCAATCATTGGCGATGTGGTGGGGTCCCGGTTTGAGTTTAATAACTACAGGCATAAAGATTTTTCTTTGTTCACGAATTATTGTACTCCGACGGATGATTCGGTGATGACTTTAGCCGTGGCGGAAGCCATCTTGAACTGTAAGGGCGATTACAGTAAGTTGGCGGGCCAGGCGGTGGCGTGCATGCAAAAGTGGGGGCGTGAGTATCCCGGCGCCGGTTACGGCGGCAATTTCCGGCACTGGCTGGTGAATCCCAAGCCCCAGCCCTATAACAGTTTTGGCAACGGCAGTGCCATGCGGGTCAGTCCCTGCGGCTGGGCTGCTCAATCTTTAGAAGAAGCTATCCGGCTGGCCGATTTAGTGACGGCGGTTACCCATAACCATCCGGAAGGAATGAAAGGCGCTGAAGCTACAGCGGCGGCCATCTATTTAGCCCGGACGGGTTCGGACCAGCAGGAAATCCGTCAGTATCTGGAAAAAAATTATTACCGCTGGGATTTTACCTTAGATGCCATCCGGGACACCTATGAGTTTGATGAATCCTGTCAGGGTTCTGTGCCTCAGGCTTTCGAAGCTTTTTTTGAAGCCAAAAGTTTGGAGGAGACGATCAGGAACGCTGTTTCCCTGGGCGGCGATTGCGATACCACCGGCGCCATCGCAGGCGGCGTGGCCGGGGCTTATTTTGGGGTGCCGGAGGAACTGCGCCGGCAGGTTTGGCCGTTCCTGGATCACAAGATGCGCGCTACCCTGGAGGCCTTTGAAGCAAAGTTTGAAGCATAAATAAAAAATGCTGCGGACAGCTGGTTGTGTAAACACAGCTTGTACCGCAGCTTTTTTATTGCAGGCATAAAAAACCAGGCCGCCATAACAGGGGCCTGGTTCGATGCTAAAGATCACATAAGCCGGGAATTTTCATCAATACTCGTTCTCTTAAGTAATCAGTCCTTGCATTTAACTCTGAACAGGATACAGTAGATAACCGGCATTACTACCAGGGTAATGATAGTGGCTAATGCCAGACCACAGGCCATACCTACAGCCAGACCACGCCAGAAAGCACTGGGGAAAAGTGGAACCAGGCCCAGTACGGCTACCATGGCTGCCAGCATGATGGGACGGAAACGGATAATAACGGATTCCTTTACCGCTTCTTCCTGAGACATGCCCATCGCCAGATGTTGATCAATCTGGTCTACCAGGACGATGGTGTTACGGATGATGATGCCTATCAGGGCCAGTGCTCCGATTTCCGCCATGATACCTAAAGAAGTGTTAAAGATGAACAGACCGTAACAGAGGCCAATCAAACCGAGCGGTGCGGTGAGGAAGACTACCAGCACTTTGCGTACATCCTGCAGTTCTAACATTAACAGGATCAGCATTAGAATAAGCATAGCTGGTACAGGCCGCAACAAGGCTTTAGTAGTATTAGCACTCTTTTCCGCAGGGCCGCCGACTTCGATAGAGCAACGGTCAGGCATGGATTTGCGTAAATCCGCCGTGGCATCATAAATCTGACTGGAAATATCGTTACCGGTTACATCGTCTGTGATGCCGGCGTTGACGGTGATAGTTGGCAGCAGGTTACGGCGCCAGATCATGTTTTCTTCGGCGTCATAACTTAGATTAGCTACCTGGGTTAACTGTACGGCGCCCTTAGAAGTTGGAATAGATAAGGCACCCAGGTCTTGAATATTATTTCTGTCCACAGGATTCAGCCGGAAGACCATATTTATAGCCTGGTCGCCCTCATAATACTGGCTGATGGTGTAGCCGCTGATTTCGGCCTGCAAGGCGCTGGCCACTTCTTTACGGGTCAGACCCATCTGCCGCAGTTTATCATTATCAATGGCCAGTTTGATGGATTTGGCTTTTTCCATCCAGTCGTACCTGACCATGGTAATGTGTTTATTCTTTAACATGATATTCCGGATTTCATCCGCATACTGGCGCACTTGTTTATCTGTAGGTGCGCTGACACGGATCATGACCGGATAGGGAGTAGGAGGTCCCAGAGGTATGGAGCGTGAATAGCTTTGCACATTAGGCAGATTATCGGCTACTAGTTTCTTAATCTTGCCTTCCAGCCTGATGCGGGCTGGCGTATCTTTGGCTACTACCACCAGTTGAGCATAATTATCACGCGGTTGTACAGGATCCAGTACCAGTACGAACCGGGGCACGCTCTTACCTACATAGGTTGCTACGCTGGTCACATCTTTATCGTCCTTCAGCAGATCAGTTAATTTACGCGCCGCTGCGTCACTGGCAGCCAGGCTGCTGCCTTCAGGCAGATTTAACTCGGTTAAAATTTCCGGACGTACGCTGGCAGGGAAGAATTCCTGCTTTAAGGTAGAACCAACACCCAGGGCGCTGGCAAAAATCAACAGGGTAACGCCGATGACGATGGGTCTGTGATTTAGAGCCCAGTTCAGGAGTACCCGGAATTTTTTATAGAAGGGATTATCAAACATGTTATAAGAAGGTGCAGGTGCAGCCTCCGCCTTGGCCTCTTTACCGCCTGCAGGTTTGGCAGACGCATCTTTATCATCTGTGGACCCGGCAACAGTATCTTTGTCATCGGTGGAAGTGGCCGCCGCATTCTTTTCTGCTTTCAATAACCGGTCCGGGGTAATCCACTCATAACCCAGTACCGGAGAAACCGTGGCGGCGATGAACCAGCTAATCATCAAAGTTAAGGAAACAACGGGGAACAAGGCGCTGGCAAATTCACCGGCAGTGGTCTGGCTATAAGCGATAGGCATGAAACTAAGGCAGGTGATGATGGTACCGGTCAGTAACGGTTTGGCACAGCTTTGGAAGGCAAAGCTGCAGGCCTTTACTTTTTCCATGCCTTCGTTGACTTTCAGTTCAATCATTTCTACGACGACGATGGCATCATCTACCAGCATGCCCAGGGCGATGATCAGAGAGCCTAAGGAAATCTTATGCAAGTCTATTCCCATGACATACATGCCTACAAAACTTCCTAAAAGAACCAGCGGGATACAACAAGAAATAACGTAACCGCTTCTTCTGCCCAGGGAGAGCAGGCTCATAACCAGGACAATCAGGATGGCTTCAATCAAGCCTTCCATGAACTCACCGATGGCATTTTTTACCACCTGAGGCTGATCGGAAACCATGTTCAATTCAAAACCTAAAGGCATGTTATGTTTGAGCTGGGCAAACTTTTTATCCAGATTTTTGCCTAATTCAATGTTATTACCGCCGTCAGACATGGAAAGAGAAATGCCGATGGCAGGTTTGCCGTTAAAATACATCTTAGGTTCAGCAGGCTCAGCATAACCACGTGTAATAGTGGCAATATCACTTAACCGGAAAGTCCTGCCATTACCGCTCAGGGGCAGACTTTCAATATTCTTTAACGTATCGGGAAGACCTGTCAGCCGCAGATAAGTGTTACTGCTCTTATCATGGGTCATACCGGAAGGGTTAACAGTTGTTTCAGCTTTAATCGTACTGGCAAGGGTATCAACGCTCATACCTAACTGGGATAATTTGGTATTATCGACCTGAAGATAGATCCGCTCCGGTTGTACGCCTACAAGTTCTACTTTTTTTACATCTTTTATCTGGACCAGCTGGTCTTTAATATCAGAAGCGACCTTACGCATATCTTCATAAGAATAACTATCGGAGGTAATGGCATAAATGTTGCCGTAAACATCATCAAAGTGGTCATTAAAGAAAGGACCACTAATGTCGCTGGGTAAATCTTTCTTGGCATCAGCCACCAGGTTCCGGACTTCCTGCCAACGTTTTTTAACTTCCACGCCGGGGATATTTTCTTTAATATCTACGGTGACGACAAAGACACCGGGACGTGAATAACTGGTAACGAAATCTACGTCCGGCACGGTCTGGATAACTTTTTCAATCTTATCCGTCACATGCATTTCCATTTCTTTAGCCGTTGCACCAGGCCAGCTAGCGCTGATGACCATTTCTTTGACGGTGAAGTTTGGGTCTTCGCTACGGCCAAGGGCATTATAAGAATAAATACCCATGATGGCTAACAGCACGGCAAAGAAATAAATCACTTGCCGATGCTTGATAGACCAGGTCGCAAGGTTAAAATTCATTTTGAATCCCCCTTTGAATAGTTAAGCCGATAAAAAACATCTATTATAATTCTCTCTAAGCATAATTATAGCGGTTGGCAGAATATTTTTCTGCGACAAAATCGGACAAAGTGTCTAAGAATCATATAAGGATAAAGTCTTGGCAATCAAATCCTGCAACTGGGAAGGACTGCTGGCATCCGGGTGCTGTAAAAGGAAGGTGGCCGCCGAAACTACCTGCGTAGCCAGCAGTTCCATGGCCAGAGCTGAAAGCTCAGTGGAGTTATGATGATAAGCACGCCATTCCCAAAGATGGTACTTGATATTATTTTTCCATTTTTTGATAAAGCGTATATTAGGGGAGACCACCAGAAAAGCATAAAAAAATCTATGCTGGCTGGCTATGTAACGCACCGTGTTTTGGAAAAAAGCTACAGAATCATTATCGTAATGGTCCAGCTTAATAAATTTGGCACTCAGGTTGACCAGTTTGTAGAGCTGATAGTTTTCCAATTCTGTCAGCAATTCATCAGTGTTTTTATAATAGACATAAAAAGTACTGCGGGCCACATGTGCTGTTTGACAGAGATGATTGATCTTGATATCTGGCCAGGGTGTCTCTTGTAGAGACAGATTAATAAAACCCTGCCAAAGGGCTTTTTGGGCCGCCGTAATTTTTTCTGGTTTTGTAGCGGGTATGGGGTGATAAGGATTTTTCATGGCAACCTCCTTTGGC
>CAXYYS010000038.1:0-19470 GCA_964293585.1 uncultured Acidaminococcales bacterium | reverse complement strand
AAAGCTTTTTTAGCCGCCAGAGCTTCGTCCGGATAAGCCACCAGCTTTAAATCCCCGTCGGCGCTGCCGGTATAATCTTTAGCCAGCTGCTTGTTCAAAAGGATGAGCTCGCCGGTCTTGGTGTTGCGCAGTTTTTCCACCCGGATGCCGGGTACGATGTAAGGAAGTAATTCCTGCCGGGTCGAAGCCTGTTTGGTGTTGTCCCGGATCAGCGGTAAAATTTGCTGGAAGCAGTAGGGAGAAAAGACCAGGTTGCTGCCCTTGGCCCGGGCCAAGAACAATTTATCCGTCAGCTCGTAGGCCTGCTTTTCGGCCGTGGACGCATTCTCCCGGGCCGCAGCTGCCACCAGCGGCGTAACAGCGGAAGGTTTTTCCACCGGCAGCTGTCCGATGCCCCTGTGACCGGCGGAAGCCGCCGCACAAGCCGTGACCATACCCAAAGTTCCCAACACAACCCCCAACCAAAGTTTACGCATTTTGTACTCCCTTCATAACTGTAACTTTAACAGACTGCCGCTCTGGGCCAAAACCGTAAAGCCACCGCGATACTGCTGCCGCAGTCCGTCTAACAAACTGTTCTGCGTGCCGGAATAATCCAGATCCAGCGTAGCCAGACCGCTGGCATAATCCCGGGTGTACACGTTCTGCATACCGGGGATAGCTTTCAGCGCCTGCACCAAAGTGCTGACCTGGTCAAAACTGCGGGCCTGCACCTGCAGTTGTATGCCTTTCACGGTATTAGAACCGCTGTTTAAGAGCAGACCGGCCACAAATTTACCGGCGCTCTCGCTGGCTTTTTCGATAGCCTTTTTGCCGGCAATAACCGCCGAAGTGTCGATGCCGCTGGCGTACAGACCCTGGGCGCCTAAAATCTCGCCGGTATCCGCCTTCACCAGTTTCACATCCACCCGGGCCCTGGCCGCCAGCACATCACTGCCTGCCAGCCGGGTAGCCGTTTCGCTAAAAGCTTCGCCCAAAACTAAATAATCTACGCCCTGGGTATTCAGGTCGTGCAAAAGCTGAGTCCGGTCGCCGCCATAAGCTGCGGCCAGGTTATGCCCCTGCCGGATCTTGTCGATTTGTTTCTGGTCCACCACCCGGGTAAAACCGGCAGTGGTCAGAGCGTTCAGCACGCCGGTCTCGGCCGCATGATCCGCCACATAACTGCCCACCTGCTGCTCCGAGATCACTACCGCGATGCGGGGATTCCCCGTCAGCGGGATAATTTTTAACGCGTTGAGCAAATTGGAATTGGGTGTGTCGTCCACGTCCACCTTCACCAAAAGTTCGTGACGGGCCTGAGGCGGCACGCCGGTCACCCGCTCGCTCAAAACGTCATAGTTGCGCACATACCCCTGGGACCGGGCCAAAATCTCGTCCCGGGTCACCCGGTAGTTAGTCACCTGTGTCTCGCCCTGCACATAAATACCCAGAGTATCTTCCACCGCTTTGCGGAACGCGTCATGCAAAGCGTCCTCGCGAGTGCTGCCTTCACCTGTCACCGTAGCGGTGTGGGCAAAAGCGGTCAGGCTTAATCCCAGCATTAACAGCAATGCCAGCATCAGAGAAAATAATTTTTTCATGGCTGCCACTACTTCCCTTCGCCGCGGCGCACCTTGTCGCCTACGCGGATATTACCACGATCTTCGCACACGCTGGCAGCTTCGCTGACCGAAGTCACCTTCAGCTTGCCAATCTTTTTTTGCGGTACCAGGACGATGTCGCCCTGGGCATTTTTCACCGGCGTACCTTCCCGGTACACCGTTAATTTTTCGTCCACCTGGATGCCGTCCTTGCGGCCCAGGTCAATATAAATCTCGTCATCGCCCTTGCCGATCACGCTGCCCACGATGGGATTAAATTCTTCAAACTGGTTCATGGCTTTACGAGCCGCACCCCTGGTCGCATCTGCTATCAGAGCCGCGCCGTATTTTTCCAGATAGCTGTCCGTGCTGACGGTGCGAATCTGGGCGGCGCTCACTTGCGGCAGCTCCACAAATTTAGGTTCATAGCTGGCGGCCGGCAGCGGCGTCACAAAAGTGGCCTGCACCGTGGTCACCGGCGCAGCAAAACTGAGCTGGCGGTAACGCGGATCCGGCTGGCCGTTGCCATTCGGCTGCGGCTTGTTCGTACTGCGCTGACCGTTAGGCTGCGGTCTGTTGTTGTTATGCTGCCAGTTACCGTTAGGCTGCGGTCTGTCGTTGCTCCGCTGCCAGTACGGACGCTGGGACGGTCCCGGATCGCCGGGCCGGTTGTTGCGGTACGTATTAGGATCACCGGGACGCTGCTGGCTGCGAATCGCATTGGGATCTCCCGGACGGGAAGTACCGGGGGAAGTTCTGTACCCGTTAGGATTATTGCCGCTGCCCGGCGCCGGCCGGAAACCCGGAGGCGGTAGCTGCGGTCCCCGGTTGTAGCCCGGAGGCAGACGGTGATAAACGCCGCGGCTGTCACGCCATAGCTGCCCTTCCTGATATCTGTTGTTATCGTACCGTCTCCGGTCGTCCCGGTGCGTATCGCGGTCATCATCATGACTGCCAAAACCACCCAGGGCGCCAATCACGGCGATAGCGCTCAAATCTGATAAATTCTGTTTGCTGGCCGTGTCTTCCACGGTCTGGTCAAAAATACGCCGCCCGTCGTTCTTGTCGATGGCGATCAGGCGCACGCCTACCTTGGCCTTCAGCTGCTCTCCCACCAGGGGGATATACTGCTGGGCCACTGTGGCCTGGGTCACCTCGGCGGTGATAATATAATCCAGCCCTGCGGTATTGGCCACCTGCCGGGAAATATCATCGGTGTAACCCGTATTCAAATCGTAACCTAACTCGTTCAAGACTTCACGCACATGGCTGCGCTCCACCAGGGTGTAGTTACTGTTGTGGAGCAAACGGCTGGCAATCTCGCCTTCGATGATGCTGCCAAAGTCCACTTTCCCCGTGTAGCCGGTAAAATTTTTAACCGGGAGCAGGCCGATGCGTTTCGGCGCCGCCAGGCCCAAACTAAAAGGCAGGCAGCACAAAGCCAGGGTCGCCAGGGCCAAACATTTACGTACGTTCAGCATACACACTCCCCCTTGCCGCCCTTTTACAGCTCAAATACTACGGCGTACTTGTTCAAAAAGCCCGCCCGTTCGTTCTCCTTTAAAATTTGGTCCGCATCGCTGACGCTGATCACAGCGCTGACCTTGGTCACGCCGTTGGCGCCCAGCTTTGCTTTTACGGCTTTTACTACCAGCGGGTTCAGACCGGCGCGGGTATTCCCGGTGGTCAGATCCTGGCTGCGGGCATAATCCACCATGCCGTGGCTGATGGCAAAATCGCCGTCGATATTCTTGATGCCGTAAATCGCACGACCGTTCTCATCATAAACTACCGGCGCGTACGTAGGTTCCAAACCCAAACCCCGGGCGTCGATCACCACACCGGTATAAGCGCCGGTAACCTTACCCTGGTACGTCTCTCCCGCTGCGGGGAAAGCTGCCGGAGTACTGGGAGTCACGCTGGGCAGTACCGCGCTGGCCAAACCTTCGTTACCAAAGAGCGGCATGCGCATCTTCACATAGTAACTGCCGTCGCCGTTCATTCCCTCGCCCACAATCTTGGCGCCGCGAATCAGCGCGCTCACATGGGTACGGATGGTATCGCTCTGCAAAGTTAATTTTTCCACGGTGGTGTCCGCATCCACCTGCACGCCCTGGGTAGCTTCCGCCAGATTGCGGTAGGCATCCACCACGGCGGCGCGTTTAGCTAACTGTCTGTTGGTGCCGTAGCCGTTCAGGCCCACGCCCACAACTTCGATATAGCTGGTGTTTTCGTTCCCCCAGTTGGTGACGGCCTGAGACCTGTTGGTATCTACCACACTGGTTTGAGCGCCGCCGTTTACGTACACGTTCACGGTCTGGCCGGCTGCACTGGCCAAAGCGCTGCCGCCCACCGCCAAAGTTACTGCCAAGGCCAAACTCAATCCCGCTTTAGACATTTTCATAGTACGCACTCCTTCAGGCGCCCCAGCGCCACTCACCTTAAAACTTGAGAACGCCACACTTTTTTACTTATTATTCTGCCGGCCCAGGTTCAACATATACATGGGGTCGATGGTCTGCCCATCTACCAAAACTTCAAAATGTACATGGGGACCGGTACTGTAACCGCTGCTGCCCACAAAACCGATGATCTCACCTTTGCGCACCGTCTGTCCCGGCGCCACGGCGATACCGCTCATGTGACCGTAGGCACTTTCGTAACCGTTGCCGTGATTAATCTTCACGTAACGGCCGTAACCACCGTTCCAGCCGGCCACTTCCACGGTGCCCATGGCACTGGCATAAATGGGAGCGCCAAAGTCTGCGGCAATATCCACGCCTGGATGCCAATCGTAACCGCCCTCGATGGGACCGGTACGGCCGCCGTATGCGGAACTTATCACGCCGCCTTCCGTGGGCCACAGATCCGGAAACGCGGACCGTTTATTGTTGCGGCCTTCCAAAGTGGAAAGCAATTCATTCATATTAGTTTTCTGCTGGTCAATCTGGTGGGCCAGATTTTTATTCTGCGCCTGGACCACGGCGACCATGCTGGTATCTGCCGTACCCGGACCGCCCTTGCCCATGTAGTTGGGATCCGTGGTTTTAGTTTCGCTGTCCGTGGTCTTATCCAGGTTAGTGGTAAATTCTTTGTCCTCGCTGTTGCGGATCACAGCCCGGCGCAGCTTAGTCTCCAGAGTATGGATCTCGCTCATGTCGCGGAGCATCTTCTCGTTGTCATCCAGCAGTCCCTGAATCTGGGCATCCTGTTCCGCCTTGTGCGCCTTATATTCGGCATAGGCCGAACGCTCGCCCCGGTACCTGTAATAATCGTAGCCAAAATAACCGGCGCAGCCTGCCAAAGCAAGCACGAGCACGGCGCCTAAACCGGCGGCAGCTTTAAAAACATTTTCCCTGCAGCTAAAACTTTTGCCGCCGGGCAAAACTATTTTTACTTCATCCATCTTATTTATCTCCATCTCTAAAATATCCCAGTTTTTGGCACACGCCCAAAAGTTTGCGGCCCACAAAAGGCAGCATTTCCAGATCGGCCCGGCTGACGCCGCCCAGTTTTAACAAACTGAACCCGTACACCGGTACCGCCACCAGCATGGCCAGTAAAATACTCCAGGCCCGCCAGGTGGGAGTTAACAGTAAGATCACTTGCACCGCCAGTCCCATGGCCGCAGCCGCGAACAGCGGTTTCAACACGCCGTCCATATGGATGCGATACCCGGTCAGCTTGTAGATAAACCACATGTTCACCAGGGCTGCCACGCCAAAATCGGCGATGGTGGCGATGGCGGAACCTTTAATGCCCAGCTCCGGAATGGAGGTCAGGTTCCAGCTCAAAATTACTTTAGCCACACAGGCGATGGCCATGTTGATAACCGGGATGGTCGTCCGGCCCATGCCCTGCAGCACCGCGGTACTAACCTGGTGCAAACCCAGGAGGACGATGCCGATACTCATGGTCTGAATGGCCGGCGCCGCCCCGGGCGCGTTATAGATTAACCCGGCCACTTTTTCGGCCAGGAAGAACAAACCCATGAAACAGGGGAAGGTAACAATCAAGGCTACCCGGAAGGCGGTCCCGGTCTTGTGCTGGATGCTGAGCTTATTGCCCAGGGCCCGGGCTTCGGAAACGGCCGGCACCAGACTGATGGCCAGCGCCGCCGTAAAAATCGTGGCCAGGTTTACCAGCGGCACCGCCATGCCGGTCAGGTAACCAAACAGCTCCGTGGCGTGGCGCACATCAAAACCGGCCACTTCCAGGCGCTGGGGCACGATGAGTAAATCCAGGTTCGCTACGATAGGAAGCATCAGGCTGGTAACAGAAACCGGCAGTGCCAGTTTCAGTAGCCGTTTGATAATGGACCAGGCTTGTTCCCGGAGCGCATCCGGATTCTGCTGGGCCATCTTGGCTTTCAGCCCCCGCTTTAAGCGGTGGTAGAACCACATCAATACCAGCAGGGCACAAAAGGCACCCACGCCGGCGCCCATGCTGGCGCCACCGGCGGCTTTCGCCAAACCGTAGGGCATAAAATAGCTGGCAAAGAACAACATGGTGATGACACGCATCAGCTGCTCGGTAATTTCGGAACAAGCCGTGGGCGTCATGATCTGCCAGCCCTGCAAATAACCGCGGAAGCTGGCCAGGAAAGTTACAAAGAAGACCGCCGGCGCCAGGGCGATGATAGAATAGTAAGCGCGAGGGTCTCTGATAAACTGCATATCGATCAGCCACTGGGCGCCAAAGAATAGCGCCGAGGAAAAGACGAGGCCGGTACAGAACAAAAGCCGGAGCGACACATTGAAAACCCGTTTCGCTCCCAGAAAATCATTCTGGGCTAATTTCTCGGAGGTGATGATGGAAATCGCCACCGGGATACCGGCGCTGCTGACCGTGATGGCCATCAGGTAAATGGGAAAACCCATCTGGTAAAGGCCGATGCCTTCGCCGCCCAAAACCCTGGATAAAAGAATCCAGTTCAGCGCGCCGATGACTTTAACCACGATGGCGCTGGTGGTCAGGATTAAGGTTCCCTTTAAAAATTTATTATCATTTTTTACAGGAGTCTGAGAGGGTTCTGTCATGTCTACCCTTACCGTCCAATCTTAAGATATCGTTTAAATATGTTTTTTCTGTTGCGACACTGTAACTTTTTCGTGCGCCTGACTGCCGGGTCACCCGGATGGCCTGTGGCTGCCGCCCGGAACACATCTTTTTAGCTCTTTGGTCCGGCGTCACCAATTCCTACATCTAAAAGCGCAGATAAATTCAGTTTAATTATCCTCTTTTTTGCCAAAATAAGCAAGCCGCCGCCGGGGGTGTTCACAAAAAGTTACAAATTAAAAACAGCGGCCGGAAATTGTACGCCGCTAACCGGCCGTCCTAACTTTTCATAAAATTGTCACACCTAATGCCGCGGCTTGTGCTACAATAAAAATAACAGGCGCCGGCATTCATACCAAAAAAATTTACCGGCGCCCCCGGTTATAAATTTAAAAAAGGAACGAGGAGGAAGAACATGCGTAAATTTGCACTGATCACCATCATGACCACCGCCGCCATCCTGGGCAGCGCCATGGTAGCTCAGGCCAGCCCGCTCAAAGATTACAGCGCCGGCCATGTAGCCATCGATTTAGGCTACAGCAATCCTACCAGCCTGAACTTTACCGAGCACGGCAACGACGGAAAAAAAGGCAGCGTCTACGGCGGCGCCACCGTGGGCATCGGCAACAAGATGGCCGTCGGCTACAAGTACAACCAGTTTAAATCCGATAGCGACCCCAAGGTTACCGCCCAGCAGGTTAATTTGTATTACAAGGCTCTGCCCGGCGTTTCCGTGTACGGCGGTCTGGTGAATGCCCGCACTAACGCGGATGGCAGCAACGAAACGCAAAATTCCGGCCAGATCGGCCTCCAGGCCGCCTACGACATTCCGCTTTTCGCCACGGTCTATGGCAATATCGGCGTGGGCAGCAAGATGAACTCCTGGGAAGTGGGTTTATCTAAAGCGCTGGTGAACAACCTGGACTTGAACGTCAGCTACTTTGACAACCGCTTCAAAGATATCGAACAAGGCGGTGACGTAAAAGCACACGGCATTAACGTCGGCTTAACCCTGAAGTTCTAAAAAAGCTTGTAAAATACTTGTAAACTTTTGCGTAACAATTCCCACCAACCGCATCAATCCGCTGTTATTCCTAAAAAGTTTAATTAAGAATTATTCTTGACTTAGTTTTTGATGTATGTTAAGATAAGCATGTCAAGAACATAATAAACCGTCCCTAGAGAGCGGTTAAAATTAAAATTTGAATGGAGGAATTTACTATGAAGAAATGGGTTTGTCAAGTATGCGGTTACGTTTATGAAGGAGCAGAACCTCCTGCAAAATGCCCCCAATGCGGTGCTCCCGCTTCCAAGTTTAAGGAACAAGCCGGTGAGATGACCTGGGCTTGCGAGCATGTAGTTGGTATCGCCAAGGATGCCCCGGAAGATATTAAGAAAGATTTACTGGCTAACTTCAACGGCGAGTGCTGCGAAGTCGGCATGTACCTGGCTATGAGCCGCCAAGCTATCCGCGAAGGCTATCCCGAAGTTGGTATGTACTACCATCAGGCAGCTTTGGAAGAAGCAGAACATGCTTCCAAGTTTGCAGAACTGTTGGGCGAAGTTGTAACCGACAGCACCAAGAAGAACCTGGAGATGCGTGTGGAAGCCGAGAACGGCGCCACCGCCGGCAAGTTTGATCTGGCTAAGCGCGCTAAGGCTCAAAACCTGGACGCTATCCATGACACCGTACACGAGATGGCTAAGGACGAAGCCCGCCATGGCAGAGCTTTCGCCGCTTTACTGAAGAGATATTTCGGCAAATAATTTTTAGCACCGGTATTTGCAATCTAAGTAAAATAAAAGCCCACCTGCTACACGCTACGGGCAACTCCCCTTGCGGTTACCGGAACGGCTAACACCGTTCCGACCGCTGCGGTATAGATGCCCCGCTTAGTAGCAGGTGGTCTTTATTTTTTTATATTTCCAAACAACAAAGCAGGCTGCCAAAAATTATTTGCCTTTATTACGCTGCAAAAAATTGTACACAGCTCCGGCCATGCCGGCATCGTTCCCCAGCTTGGCGAACACGCCCTGGGTGCCTTTGTAAATTAGCGGCAGCAACGCCTTTTTCAGTTCCGCATCCAGCCGCGGGCCAATGTATTTGGTCTGGGCCATGATGCCGCCACCCAAAATAATCAGTTCCGGATTAACGATGTAGCAGACGTTGGCAATTCCCGCCGCCAGCCGCGCAATCATTTTATCCAGGGCGGCCGTGGCAATTTCGTCCCCGTCCTGGGCCCAGGCAAAAATCTTTTGCCCGTCCAACTCTTGCGGGTCCAAATTTTTGGCCGCCGCCACTTCCCGGATCAGCGCCGAGGTGGCCGCCAGACTTTCCAAAGTTCCAGGTTCGCCAATCTTGGTGTAACCAATTTCGCCGGCGCTGTATGTTGCGCCCCGCACTAATTTCCCGTCCAGGATCAGAGCGCCGCCGATACCGGTGCCCACCGTGATACAAAATAAAGAACGGGCGCCCCGGCCTGCCCCCTGCCAAAATTCTCCCAGGGCCGCCGCGTTCACATCATTTTCCACGGTGCAGGGAAAAAGACAGCGCTGCTCAATTATTTTTTTTAAATTTGTGCCTTCATAACCGGGAAAAGACGCGGACGCAAATAAAATTTTTCCCGTCTCCGGGTCCACGACCCCGGCCGTAGCTATGCCCACACCCTTAAGCGGTTCGGCCCAGGCCAGTACTTCGGGATTCGCAGGCGACGTGCGCAGTTCTTCTACCGCCTTGTCCCGTCCCTGCTGGTAACCTTTTACGATAGCCACCAGTTTTTCCAAAAACTGTGGCACACCTTTGGTCACAACTTCCGTAGGCACGCTGCCCCGGTGCAAAAATTCACCGCCGCCGGTGATCAGGCCATATTTGATGGCTGTACCGCCAATATCGATGCCGATATAATTTGCCATGACAAGCCCTGCCTCCCGTATATATTTTTACTATTATAGCATAAAAAATGTAAACGGGGCAAAAAATACCCCCTGTACGGATACGCAGACCCCTCCCCCGGCACCCTCAAAATGCGCTATTTTTGCCGCCGGACTTGGGTCCTAAACCAGACTTTACTCTTCTTAAACACAGGGTTCCCTGTAGGAACGCATGTTTATTGTTAAATATGGCTAAATATAGCCAAATATTACTGAATATCGGTAAATTTGTCTTTTGCCAAATTAGGGTCGCCATATTTAAACGCGCAAAATCGAAAAAATCGCTGTAAGCCAGTCTGGCACTGGTTTTAAAACCTCGTTAAATTTGCACTTTTAGGGTGTCCTTAAGGCCAGCGGACCTTAAGGCAGTTTACCCCCTCTCTACGGGCCTCTAATCGCCATTAAACGATATGTCTTGGAAAACCGCTCTGGCACTGGCTTGGCAGCACTTTTTAATCTTTGGGAATGCCTATTTAAATATTTAATACGCGCAAAGCGCTTAAATCCGGTTTTTCCCACAGCCGCGCTTAAAAATTATTACGCGCTTGCTTTTATTTACGTGACCGCACGTAAAATTTCGCCGCCAAAATATTTTAGAAATCGTCGCCGGCACTGATTGACGAAAGGCTACGATTATGGTAGAATTCAAGTCGCTAAGCCTAGCAAAAAATTACAAAACTTAGAGAAAAACACAAGCGTTCTTAAGGAGACGTTTGTGCTTTTTTTAAACTGAAAAAGGGGGAAGGCTTCCATGAGCAGAGCTTTAATTATTGGCTGCGGAGGCGTGGGCCAGGTGGCCGCGCACAAATGTTGCCAGAACAGTGAAATTTTTACCGATCTTTGTATCGCCAGCCATACCAAGTCCAAATGTGACCAGCTGGCAGCAGCACTTGCGCCCACCACTAAGACACGCGTGACCAGCGCGTATGTGGACGCGGATCATTTGGACGAAGTCGTAGCTCTGATCAAAGAGTTCCGGCCGGATATTGTTTTAAATTTGGGCCTGCCGTATCAGAACCTGGTCATCATGGATGCCTGTCTGGAATGCGGCGTGCACTACCTGGATACGGCCAGCTACGAGCCGGAAAACACGGACGATCCTACCTGGCGCGCCATTTACGAAAAACGTTGTCAGGAAAAAGGTTTCGTGGCCTATTTTGATTATTCCTGGCAGTGGGCCTATCAGGAAAAGTTTGCCAAGATTGGCAAGACGGCTCTTTTAGGCTGCGGCTTTGACCCGGGTGTGTCCCAGGCTTACTGCGCGTACGCCGCCAAACACGAATTCGATACCATCGACACCATCGACATCCTGGATTGCAACGGCGGCGATCACGGTTACCCTTTCGCCACCAACTTTAATCCCGAGATCAACCTGCGGGAAGTTTCTTCGCCGGCCAGCTACTGGGAAAACGGCAGCTTCCACACCATCCCCGCCCTGAGCGTCAAACGCGACTACGATTTTGACGGCGTGGGCGTCAAGGATATGTACCTGATCCACCACGAAGAAGTGGAATCCATCGTCAAATATATTCCCGGCCTGAAAAAAGTCCGGGTCTTCATGACTTTCGGCCAAAGCTATATCAACCACATGAACTGCTTAAAAGATGTCGGCATGCTCTCCACCAGTCCGGTGGATTTTCACGGCCACAAGATCGTGCCCATCCAGTTCTTAAAAACTTTGCTGCCCGATCCGGCCAGCCTGGGTCCCCGCACCAAAGGCAAAACTAATATCGGCTGCATCTTTACCGGAACCAAGGACGGTAAACCCAAGACCTATTACATTTATAATGTGTGCGACCACGAAGCCAGCTACAAAGAAGTTGGCTCCCAGGCCGTATCTTACACCACCGGCGTTCCCGCCATGTGCGGCGCCATGCTGCTCTTGAACGGCACCTGGAACAAACCGGGCGCTTACACCCTGGAAGAGTTTGACCCGGATCCGTTCCTGGACGCTCTGGATAAATGGGGCCTGCCCCGCAGCGAAAGCCATGCGCCGGTACTGGTAGACTAAACATGGACCTGCAAAAATTAACGGCGCTGCCAACGCCGGCGTATATTATTGATGAAGCCCAGCTCGTGGCCAACGGCAAAATCCTGCACACTATCCAGGACCATACCGACTGCAAGATTTTGCTGGCGCAAAAAGCTTTTTCCGCCTACGACCTCTATCCGCTGCTGGCACAATTCCTGGCCGGCACGGAAGCCAGCGGTCTCTTTGAGGCGCGCCTGGGCGCGGAGCATATGCCCGGCAAGGAATGTCACGTCTTCAGCGCCGCGTACAAAAAAGCGGACTTTGAGGAAATTTTAAAGTACGCGGACCATATCGTCTTTAACAGTCCCACCCAACTGGCCACGTACGGCCCGGCGGCCCAAAAGGCCGGCAAACAAATCGGCCTGCGCATCAACCCGGAATGCAGCACCCAAAGCCACGCCATCTACGACCCCTGCGCTCCCGGCAGCCGTCTGGGCACCACCCGGGCCCAATGGGACGCGCTGATGACGCCGGAACTGCTGGGACTTTTGGACGGCCTGCATTTTCACACCCTGTGCGAGCAGGGCGCGGAAGCTCTGGACCAAACCCTGCAAGCCGTGACCCAAAAATTTGGCGACGTACTGCCACGACTAAAATGGCTCAACTGCGGCGGCGGCCATTATATCACCCATAAGGATTATAATGTGCCGCTGTTGGAACAACTCCTAAAAGATTTAAAAACACGTTACGGTCTGCAGGTATACCTGGAACCCGGCGAAGCCGTAGTCCTGAACGCCGGTTATCTGACCACCACCGTGCTGGACCTGACGCACAACAACAACGTCCAGTTGTGCATTTTGGATGCCAGCGGCGCCTGCCACATGCCGGACGTGATCGAGATGCCCTACCAGCCGCCCCTGGTTAACGCCGGCAAGGCCGGAGAAAAAGCTTACACCTACCGGCTGGGCAGCCAAACTTGTCTCGCCGGGGACGTGATCGGCGACTACAGTTTTGACCAGCCCTTAAAAATCGGCGACCGGCTGGCTTTTGCCGACATGGCCCTCTACACCATGTGCAAAAACAATACTTTTAACGGCATGCCCCTGCCGGACATCTACCTGGCTCACGCCGATGGCAAAATCGAACTGCTGAAACATTTTGGCTACGAGGATTTTAAATACCGGCTGGGAAAATAAGTTTGACGTCAAAGGCCTGTAACTACTGATTATGTAGCTACAGGCCTTTTCTTTTGCCAGCATCACTCTCTAAAGGAACTTGCTTTTTAGGCTCTTATATTGTACAATTAATTGTACAAGAGGTTAAGTGTGAAAGGAAGGCCAGCCATGAAAATTGTTAATTATTCCACGGCCCGGGAAAACTTAAAAGATTACTGCGACCAGGTTTGTGAAACCACAGAACCGTTTGTGGTCACACGCAAAAATGGCAAAGACATCGTCATGTTAAGTTTGGAAGAATACGACGAACTGCAGCGCCGTTTACGCAATGCCGAATATCTGGCCAAGATTGCCGCGGCTGAACTGGAAGTTGCCCAGGGACATATGGTTACTAAAACTCTGGCTGACTTGGAAGCGCTGGCCAAGGCATGAAAATTATTTTTGCCGAACGCGGCTGGCTGGAATATTTAACCCTTCAGTCCACGGACAAACAAACCCTAAAAAAAATAAATACCCTTATTAAAGATATCGCCCGTAACGGGGCCGATTCCGGTTTAGGCAAACCGGAACGTTTAAAGGGAACCCATTCCTGGAGCAGACGTATCGACCAAAAAAATAGGCTGGTCTATAACCTGGATGCCGATGGCAACATGATTATCATCAGCTGCCTGGGACACTATGAGGATAAATAAAGGTAAACACGAACAAACAACCCCTAAACCATACGGCTTAGGGGTTGCTATTTTTTTAGGCTGTTTTAACTTTTATATGGCGGCCTGTTTACGACCATACTCCACCTCCAGGATCGTGCCGTGGGCGCAGTCATAAATGCTGCGCCACCCCGTTTTGGTTGTAGGTTCCACCCCCGTTAGCCCAAGCATCCAGATAGATGGCCATCCTGACCTTGGCGGGTAGCGGCTCCACCTGAGCCTTAGTAATTGTGCGCACCGATACGGTCGCTTGTGCCTGCGTTAAATTGGGCTCCGTTACCCCAACCAGCAGCGCCAGGGTTAGGCAGAAACAGGCCAGAATTTTTTTAAGCATGGTAGTATCCCCCTTTCCGCCTATTATAACAGCGCCGAAATCTTTTGTCGAAGTCCCCTGGCAAATTACTTGGTTCTAAAATCATGCGGTATATTTTTAAGTTTTTAACTTGTAAGTCATAAACTATTAAAATTTATAAAGTTTTTAACTTGTAAGTCAAAAACTTTTGATTTTCTTTTTTTTGTGTTATAATAGGTCTGTGAGGTGAGCAAGATGCAACTAATCAAACGTGAAAACTATTTAAAGAGGCTACGCGATTTTAAAAATACCGAATTCATAAAGATCATCACCGGTCTTAGACGCGTAGGCAAATCTTCCTTGCTTAAATTATTTGAGAATGAACTAATGGCTGGCGGCATCCCCCAGTCCAATATCATCTCTTTAAATTTTGACTCCTTGCAACACGCAGACCTGCTCGACTATCAATCTCTTTACGCATATGTACTATCTCACAAAGCGGCTACAGGGAAAATGTATTTATTCCTGGACGAAATCCAGGAAGTCCGGGAATGGCAACGGGCCATTAAATCTTTCCAAATAGATTTGGATTGTGATATCTATCTAACAGGTTCTAATGCCTGGCTTTTTAGCTCCCAGCTTTCTACCTTATTATCCGGCCGTTACGTAGAAATAAAACTTTTGCCGCTTTCTTTTAGCGAGTTCCTGCTTTTTAATCCTCTGCCGGCAACCACGTCCGATGAGGAAAAATTCCAGCAGTATTTACGCTTTGGCGGCATGCCGTCCCTTAGAGAATTAAAATTCAACCGACCCCGCGTCACCGAAACCCTGGAAGGCATTTATGCCACCGTCATCTTAAAAGATGTATTAGCGCGGAACAAGATCACAGAACAAGCAACCCTGCGTAAAATAGTGACCTTCCTGGCAGATAACATCGGTAACATTACTTCGGCTAATGCGCTTAGCAAAGTGCTGGTTAATGAAGGCGATCTGGGTAAAGGAGCAAAACCGGCCTTAAAAACTTTAAATTATTATTTACAAACTTTATTAGACGCTTTTATTTTTTATCGCGTGGACCGTTTTGATGTAAAAGGCAAACAAATCCTCAAGACCCTACAAAAATATTATATCGTTGATTTAGGCATCCGGAACATGCTGTTAGGAGAACGTGATCTGGATTATGGCCATGTTCTGGAAAACGTAGTCTATTTGGAACTGTTACGCCGGGAATATAAAATCTTCATCGGTAAGATTGGAGAAAAAGAAATTGATTTCTTAATAGAGACACCTACGGAGAAAAAATATATCCAGGTTACCGAAACCCTCACAGGTGAAGAAACTCGCCAGCGCGAACTAGCACCGCTGTTAGCCTTAAAAGATAATTACGAGAAAATCATCCTGACCTTGGACCGTCCACTGGCCAATTCCTACCAGGGAATTAAAATTATCAACCTGCTGGATTGGCTGCAAAACAAATAATAGTACAGAAATAAAAGTGCCCGTGGCTGCAAAAGTAACCACGGGCTTTAAAATTTACAAACTTTTAAGCATCTTCTCCTGCCTCGCGGCGCAGTCTGCTGTTATGGCTGCGGGTAGCAAAGAACGCCCACAGGGCGCAGATGGGCCACAGGATAAAAGCGCCGTAACCCAGGGTGATGATAGTAATGATCGCGCCAAAGATAAACATGACGATGGCGCCGGTAATGCTGCTGTACAAAAGTCCTAAAGGCCCGAAGCAAAAAGCCAGGACTACAGCTAAGAGCGTACTCTTAGTATCAGCCACCACTACTTTCTTAATAACTTTCACTTCCGGTTGAGGGGGCGGCACATTGCCCGTCTCCTGAGCGGGTGCTTCCCCGCCGGTAAGGCTGGCGCCACAAGCATTGCAAAACTGTGCGCCTTCAGGAACAGAAGCACCACACTTGGGACAAACATTATCAAAAGCCATGACGCATCCCTCCTTATATTTAAAAGCTACTGCTAAACTTGTCTTCCTTAAGACGCCGTCATTGTAAGACAGAAATAAACTAATTGCAAGGGAAATTTTTGTGAAACCCTGACGCTGACCAACCAAAGTGTTACAATAGCATTAGAAAACAGTTTTACACAAAGGAGTGAGCACCATGGGTCTGTTTCGTACCCCCAGCTTAAAAAAATCTTTCAGCGCCCGGACTTCCGGACAACTGACCCGTTCCATCAAACGGGCCCTCATCCCCGGCTACGGTAAAAAAGGTATGGGCTGGCTGCACCCGGAACGCAAAGTGCACAACGAAATTTACCAGCACACCACGATTTCTATAACAGATATAATAAAAAAGTTGTTTAAGTGAAAAAGAATCCGCGGCTACATAAAAATTTTACGAAACATGAATACGGATACGTATTGCAAATTCTGGTTGGCAAAATTATTTTGCCGCCAGAATTTTTATTTTGGCGCAAGGAAAAAGAAAACCCGCACGGCGAGGTGCGGGTGAAAAATCATTGCATTCCGTCAGGATAACTAAACCAACCACTTGTTGACATAGAATTGTCATATATTATTTGACTACCATACAAGCTAACATTATGTTTTGCAACAATTTGTCCATAGAAATGTGGTGCGCTTTTCAATATGGTCACATCATTATCAGAAGATAATGTGGCATATTTTACTATCGGTCCCCAATTAATACTACCATTAGAAACAACAAATATCATTCCACTAATTGTATTACGGCTAGGTATTGTAATTGTACCTTTCGACAAAATCATAATATTACCACTTAGTTCTGCATCCAGCGTTACATCACCATCAAAAATTAGTGTTATTGGCTTTCCAGTGGTAGGTCCTTGGATTCCTTTATCCATACGTAACGTTGTGCCATTAGTTATATGAATAAACAAAGTACTATCATTTTCACCTACAATTGTATTATTCCAAGTACCGGTTTGGTAAACCGGCTCACCTGTGTCCCATTTATAATAATTTATGGCCTTAAACTGAATTGGCCATTCCATATATAGAGGTGTTCCATTTTTTACTTTTATGGAAGAATTATTGGCAGCTGTACCAGTTGCAGTATCATCAGCAACATATTCCAGGGTTGTTAAATTATAATTTGCTGTTGTGAAATATTTATCTGGAACATGTGTTTTTAATGCACCTACTGTTGTCGGATCCTCTATAATTCCTTTTGCAGTGTTTGCTCGATCAGTCTCATTACCATGAGTATCGATAACATCAGTCTTGCTATTAACATAAATATCCCCCGTAACAACATTAACACCATCTTTATAAATAGCTACAGTCCCACCCGCCTGTACTAAACCTGGGCCAACTAAACTACTAGGTGTAGTTGGAGTAATGGGCGGTGTATCTGGATTTGTGCTGCTCGCAATAACTTTTACCGTACGCTTAATAATTTTGCGTTCACCCATGTACTCGCCAACAGAAGTAACAGCATATGTTTTAGAATCCCCGCTAGTAGTAGGATATGATTCATATTTATCAGTTGTGATTTCGGCTACGTTAACCGCATACCAAGGGTTGTCAACGGTATCTTTTAAATTCACATCGTTAACTTCCAAGGTTTTCATATCTACTTTTCTATTGAATACGCTTTTATTAAAAGTGGATACATCGTTATTAGTCCAGTTCCAGTTTTCTTCTTTTTGCCCAAGCAAAATAGCCGCACGTTTATAACCAGCCTCGGCGGCATACCAAGCCTGTTGTTGTTTAGAATCTGCCAAAGCGTTGGTTTTTTCCTGTGTCATCATCATAATCCAACCGCCGCACAGGATTACTAAAAACAACAACATAATTAGCGCTATAACGGTTACAGAACCTTTTTGTGATTTCATACGCTTCACCTTGCTTTAAAAACTTTTACTAGATTGTTAACTGCCAGAATGATAAGTAGCGGCCTTCGGTGGGTAGGAATATGTTGTTCCAATATCTTTACAAATTTTATACGTATATTCATTTCCTTTTTCATCATAATCTATACGACAATGACTACCAGTCGTCGTTATTTTATTGTTTGTATTATATTGATCCTCAATGACTCCTGTACTGTTACCGCCAAGTTTACTATATGTATTTAAATCTGTATATGCACTAACCCAACTATTATAATTTAGCATGATAATATTGCTTACATTAATTACTGTCATATAACCCAGCTGCTCAACACCTGCTATCGTACCTGTTTGAGCATTACTGAGATAAGCATACGCCTTGACGCCATAATCAGGTCTCACAATATAAATATTTTTTTTGGCAGCTGCCAAATACGCTGCATCGGCATTAGATTTCGCATAAACATTATTGACATCGTTAATCGCATTTTTTGCAATAAAAACTTTCCACCCATAAACCGCAGACTGATGACTATTCAATACCTTTCCGTTTTTATCAACAGCTGCAATCACCCATGCAGTATCTCCTAGTATTGATAAACCCGCACTAGTAGAACCTATATAATTTTTTAAATTTTTCGTAATTCCCTTAAGCCCTGATTGGTTAAAAGCACTGGATGAAATATTATTTGTATATTTTTTATCACTAGTCTTAAGTTGATCAGTCAAAGACGAACTATTATACATTGATGTAACTGCTGTTAATAAAATTTCAGCCTTTTGTTGCGGTGTAGGTTCATCATAAGCAGTATAATTCGTTGATTGAACCTCTGTCTGCAAAATATCAACTTTAGTTGTCCCGGTAGCATCTTTATATTGAATAGGAATTGCAATACCATAAACGGTTGTACCACTATTCGTTAATGACTTTTCAATAACAGGGAATGCTGCAAAAGCTCCTCTATCCAATTTTGTAGTATATTCAGTAGCTTTAAAAGCCCCATTAACTTTTACATAATCATCTGTAGGAAAATAAAATGTTTTTGTCGTGGTGGTACCTTGATCTGTTGAACCTTCTTTTACCGGTGTAATACTTCTTACAATCTTTAACTGTGTTTTATTACTATCTTTCCAAGTAATTGTGTAATTGTAATAGCAGGCCTTGCCATTGGCTATATCCTTAGAAAAATGTTCCTCATAAAAAGGATGTTGTACCGCCTTTGTTGTAGTATCATATGTCACTGCATAGGTCAACGTCCCGTTGGTAGAATCAAGATTAATCGTGTCTGCATACCGCATTGTAGTTTTTATCTCATCCATAAAAGAACGTGCAGACTCATAAGCCTGTTTATGGTTCATACCAGCCATGGCAGACTTACTACTAGCACCAAAAATATAGACAATGCCACCAAAGATAATCAACATGATGGCGATGCCAATTACTAATTCAATTAAGGTAAAACCTGCACGCTTTTTCATAGGCACTCCTTAAAACTACTGCGACACCGTAATATAAGTTATTAAAGTACTTTCCTGCTTATCTGGATTATTCCAAGTCGTTGTAATGCTAACAGGAACAACTCTGCTATCCCCAGAATGACTGCTAGCTTTAAAATATTTAGTATAATTGGTATCCATGACAGCAGCAGTAACAGTAAATGTCTCATTATCTGTAGTTGTAGTTACTGTACCACTTTTATCTTTAGGTAAAGTTGTATCTACATAACTTACCAAATCATCATAAGTTAAGGTTTTACTATTAGTATCTGCATAGGTCTTTATAACTTCTGCCCAATCCGCCGCAATCTGAACAGCTTTTTCCCTAGTATCAGATTTATGTAACGTACCGATTCCATTCGTATACAAAAACGCCAGCGCCGCCAGACCTATCGCCAAAATTAACACGGCGACC
>CAXYYS010000037.1:0-19495 GCA_964293585.1 uncultured Acidaminococcales bacterium | reverse complement strand
GTTTAATATATTTAAGTGGCGGTTGTCAAATGATGTCCAAGGACACCAGAAGGATTTGACAGCCGCCAGAACTTGGGAAACCATATAAGGGGGACGGTTGCCAAATAGCACTGGGGAAGTGCCGGGGAAGTTTGGCAGCCGTCGAACAAAAAAGGAGCGACGGCCCCTAAAAAATAGGGAGTGTTACAAAGCGGGACCGCCACAAAACTGGGGAAGCCGGGGGAAGATCAAAGTTCCTCCAAAAGTAGCTGCATCAGGTTATACAACCGGATGTAAAAAACTACTTGGAACTTCCGGTACTATAATATTATATCTAGTACCAAAAGTCAAGAGGCCATCTCTATTTTTCTTGACAAGATAAATTTTATGGGTTATACTGAGCTTAATCTAAATCATATATTAAGAGTATGAATTGTGGCAATTAAAAATTGCTGGTGCTGGTCCGGCGTATTTTGCTAAGTCATAGCTGGCAGCATGTTGTTTAAGTTGAAGAAAGGAAGTCGCACTTATGAGTAAAATTGCTAAAAGTTTAACGGACCTGATCGGTAACACCCCTTTGCTGGAACTGAGAAATTATAATAAGGAACACGCCCCAAAAGCTACCATCCTGGCCAAGCTGGAATCTTTCAATCCGGCCGGCAGCGCCAAGGACCGTATTGCCCTGGCCATGATCGTTGACGCAGAAAAACGCGGCGTGATTAAACCGGGCGCCACCCTGATCGAGCCCACCAGCGGTAATACCGGTATCGGTCTGGCCAGCGTGGCTGCCGCCCGCGGTTACAAAGTTATCCTGACCATGCCCGAAACCATGAGCATTGAACGCCGCAACCTAGTGAAAGCTTACGGCGGTGAAGTCGTTCTCACCCCCGGCAGCAAAGGCATGCAGGGCGCCGTAGATAAAGCTAAGGAACTGCAGGCTTCCACGCCCGGTTCTTTTATCCCCAGCCAGTTTGATAATCCGGCTAACTTTAAGATTCACGAAGCTACCACCGGTCCGGAAGTATGGCGCGATACCGACGGCAAGGTTGATATTTTTGTGGCCGGCGTGGGCACCGGCGGTACGGTTTCCGGTGTGGCTGCCTATTTAAAGAAACAAAATCCCCAGGTAAAAATTGTAGCCGTGGAACCGGCGGAATCTCCGCTGCTCTCCACCGGTAAGGCCGGTCCCCACAAGATTCAGGGTATCGGCGCCAACTTTGTCCCCGGCAATTTTAAAAAGGAATTGATAGACGAAATCCTGCCGGTCAAAGGCGACGATGCTTTTAAGACTACCCGTCTGCTGGCGAAACACGAAGGCCTGCTGGTCGGCATTTCTTCCGGCGCAGCTGCGTATGCCGCTACGGTTTTAGCCAACCGCCCCGAAAACAAGGGCAAGGTCATCGTAGCCTTGCTTCCGGATACCGGCGAAAGATATCTGAGCACGCCCGGTTTTGTAGATTAAAAAAAGGAGCAGGGTCCGGCGTTGAAAACCGGATCCTGCTTTTTTTACTGCAAAAATTTTAACGTTTATGCCGGGCATAACTGTTGGTGCTGCCGCTAACCCAATAGGCAATCCTGTCGCTGTTAGTGGTCAGGAACACGCCGCAGAAAATTGCCAGGGCGCCGCCGAGCTGCGCCGCGCCGATTTCTTCCTGAAAAAGGCCGTAGCCGGCTACCATGCCTACCACCGGCATCAGATTTAAAAAGATGGAAGCCAGGCTGACGCCAGCTGCCTTCACGCCCAGGTTCCAGCCCGCCATGGCCAGCACGCCGCCGCACAAAATAGTGTACCAGAATGCTACCAGCGGTTTCAGGCTCAGCGCCACCGGATGGAAATCGTCCGTGGCCAGACCGTAAACCAGGGTAACCCAGGCACCCAAAAATCCGGCCCAGCCCGTGGTGGCTACCGGGTCCAGTTTCTGCATCACCCTAAGTCCCATGAGCGAATAAACGGTCCAGGAAACCTGGGAAACAAAACAGAGAATGTCGCCCCGGTTAAAACTCAGACTGCGCAAGACGTCCAGGGAACCGTGGCTGACCACCACCAGCACCCCGGCAAAAGATAAGGCGATGCCCAGCCAGCTTAAACGGCTGAGCCGCTCCCGGATGATCAGGTAGGACATCACCGCCGCGATGACCGGAGACGAAGCCGAGATTAGAGTGCAGTTGGTGATGGTTGTATATTTGAGCCCGGTAAACTGGGACACGTTATTGATGAGAATGCCGATAATGCCCATGGCAATCAGCCAGGGCCAGGCGTCCCGCCGGGGCAGAAAAGCTTTACCGCTGCGGCGATAGGCCCAGGCCAATAAGAGCAGGCTCATGATAAAATACCGGCAGGCCGTCAAGGTCACCGGCGACCAAACGCCGATCAGCCATTTGATACAGCTGGGCTGAAACCCCCAAAAGGCTGCCGCTAATGTTAAGATCGTAAAAGTTTTTACCTGGTTCAACTTGTTTATGTTTGCTCCCGTCATTAATTTAGTGCTGATTTTTATTTTAACACAACTGCCTCTGTTTGTCGTACGTAAAACCCAAAAATTTTTACACAGCGCATTTTTATGTTATAATAATTTAATATCATGTTTAATGTTTATGTTGGGCGCCGCCTTTATACCGGCGACGTCCCTCTCAGTTAAAAGGAAAGAAGGAGTTCATATGCTTACCAGAGATGAAGCCTGGAAATTATTAACCGAATACAACCAGGATCCTTTCCATCTGCGCCATGCGCTGACGGTGGAAGGCGTGATGCGTTATTTTGCCAGGGAGCTGGGCTACGGCGCCGAAGAAGATTTTTGGGGAATCGTCGGTCTTTTGCACGACCTGGATTTTGAAAAATTCCCGGAGCAACACTGCAAGAAAGAAAAAGAAATCATGGAAGGCCTGCAGCTGGACCCGAAACTGATCCATGCGGTAGCCTGCCACGGTTACGGTATCTGTATCGACTTAAAACCGGAGCACCAGATGGAAAAGATCCTGTTCGCCTGCGACGAGCTCACCGGTCTTATCGGCGCCTGCGCTTTAATGCGTCCGTCCAAGAGCGTGCAGGACATGGAATTAAAATCCGTAAAGAAAAAATTTAAGTCTTTGAACTTTGCCGCCGGCTGCAGCCGCGAGATAATCAAACAGGGCGCCGAGATGTTAGGCTGGACCCTGGACGATCTGATCAGCAAAACCATTTTAGCTATGCGGGTGGACGAGGCTAAGATTAACGAGTTCTGCGCCAACCTGAAATAAAGTGGCCGCGCCGTGACAAGCGCCGCCCATTACTTAAAGGAAATTTGTATGCCAAAAGTTTTAGTAGCCATGAGCGGCGGCGTGGATAGCAGTGCTGCCGCCCTGCTTTTACAGGAACAACATTATGAGGTCATAGGCGCCACAGGGCGCATGTTTGCCAACGAAGACGTGGGCATGAGCGTGGAAAGCCGCTGCTGCAGTCTGGCCGATGTGGAAGACGCACGCCAGGTGGCAGCCAAACTCGGCATCCCGCACAAGGTTATCCCCTGCTTTAACGCCTTTAGGGAACATGTGCTGGATAATTTCGTCAGCGAATACGCCGCCGGACGTACCCCCAATCCCTGCGTGGACTGCAACAAGTTCGTCAAGTTTGGCGCGCTGTTTGAGCGGGCCCGGGAACTGGGCTGCGATTATTTAGCCACCGGCCATTATGCCGCCGTCACATACGACGCGGCCAAAAAACGCTGGCTGCTGTGCCGGGCCGTGGATCAGAAAAAAGATCAGAGCTATATGCTGTACAGCTTGAGCCAGGAACAACTGGCTCATGTGCTCTTTCCCCTGGGACAGCTTACCAAGCCGGAAATCCGGCAGCTGGCCGCCGCCCACGGTTTTGTAAACGCCGCTAAGCCCGACAGCCAGGATATTTGTTTTGTCCCGGACGGCGATTATGCCAAAGTGATTGAGTTCTTAAGCCAGAAAAAAACGAAACCGGGTCCTTTTGTTTTGCTGGAGACCGGCGAGGTCATTGGCACCCATAAGGGCCAGCTGCATTATACCCTGGGCCAGCGCAAGGGGTTAGGCATCGCCTATGCCCATCCGCTCTACGTGGTGAAAAAAGATGTGGCCCAAAATATTGTCTACCTGGGACCGGAAAGTTTACTTTTTAGCAAAAGTTTACTGGCCGGTGCGTGCAACTTTATCTCCATCCCTGCCCTGACCGGACCTCTGGACGTAACCGTCAAGACCCGGTACCGCCAGCAGGATGTGCCGGCCACCCTGGAACCGGCAGCCGGCGGCCAGGTGCGGGTAATTTTTAAGGAACCCATGCGGGCTGTGACCCCGGGCCAGGCCGTAGTTTTTTACGACGGCCAGAACGTGGTTGGCGGCGGTACTATTATCGCTGCAGAAGGAGGCGCAGCACAATGAAGCTGCAGGCAAAAAAATGGTTAACAGTGCTGGGCGTATGTGTGAGCATCAGCCTGGCTGCAGTTTGGGTAAGCGGTGCGGCGTTAGCCGAAGAAGCGGACCATTACGAACCTGGTTCGCTGGATGTCCGCATCCCCAAGGCTTTTTTGCCGCCGCCTCAGGAAGTGGAGATTGAAGTACCGTTAGAACCCGGCGACCCCGGTTACGAAACGCCGGCAGAATTTGCCGAGCGGGCCAAAAAAGAACGGGAAGCCGCCACAGCCAAAAAAAATACCACCACGGTGGGCGGTCAGGTCGTGGAAGGCAAACTGCCTCCCGCGGATATGGATATCAGCCTGCGCAAGAAACCTTTTGTGCCCGCCCAGCCCCGTACCAAAAAAATTAAGAAGCTGGTGCCGGCGCCTTCGCCCTACAAAATTTTAACCTACAGCGATTTCACCTGGCTCTCCAACGCCAGCGGCCACTACAACATTGCCCTGCCCAAAGCTTACGGCGCCGATCCGTTAAAAGATCTGCCCATCAGCGGGCCGGCCCTGCTGCGCAACGTGGATGACGCCTTGTTTATGGCGGCTACCGTGGATGATCCTGCTGACGTACAGCATTACAAGAACGGCAAAACGCTGCCCGTTTTTACCGGCGCCATTCCCATCCTGAATGAGAACAGGGCCACCGTGCAAAATAAAATTGCCAGCTGCACCTATTTTAACTACGAGATGGAAGGAACTACCTGCCTGATACTCCGGGCGGACCTGCCGGCAGACAAGAAAATTTACAAGCTGCTGTACGTGTTCCCGGAAAGCAGAAGATATACTTTCCTGCCCTTGTCTTTGTACAGCGTGGAAAATTTCAGGCTGGAATAAAAAAATAACTATGCGCACAAAAAAGCGTCAGGAGAACATCCTGACGCTACTTTTTTTACTCAAACGCTGTTAAAAAGACGCGCATACAATTTTCGGTGCCGCGTTTAACGGCCTTGGCCTTGCTGGCCGAACCGATGCGCCAGAAATTAATGGAAGTGGAAGAGCCTACGTCCTCCACAATCTGGTTGAACAGGTAGCGGCCCTCGTTCACATCCACGCATTTTAGTTTCATGCTGATGGTAGCACTGTAAGTTTGCGTGCCGCCGATAACCATGAAGCCGCTTTCTTTCATGCGGGCCGGCTGCATACCGATATAGATAATCCGGTCCGCGCCAATCGCCTGGCCAATCTGGACCAGTTCGTCCAGCACCGGGTCGTCTGCGTTCTCAAAAGGATGATCCTTAAGTGCTTTCTGTACTGCTTTGGCGGAAGCAATCTTGTTCACGCTGTCGGCTTTGCCGGGATATTTGGTCTTCAGCGCCACCTTAACGGCGTTGGCCGCCATCTCGCGGCTGCGACCTTCCAGACCGGAAGCATCCACGTAGGGCAGCACCGCTACTGAGTACGGCGTCCGACATTCCGTGATGGGTTTGGTCTTGTCCGCTTTGGACTCGCCTGTAGCCGCCACACCCTGGTCCACGCTGTCGATAGAACTTTCTTCCGCCAGGGCCAGCGAAGTTCCCGCCGCCAGGAGAAAGATTACCAGCAGGCAAAAGATTTTACGAACAAGTTTAGACATCATGCTTCTCCTTTGGCCGGAGCTTCCGGCTGATACGTATTGGCCAGAGCTGCAAATTCCGCCAGGCTTAAAGTTTCCGCCCGGCGTTTGCCGTCAATACCCGCCCGGGCCAGCCAGGCTTTAGCCGCCTCGCCGGAAAGTCCCCCCATGTTCCGGAGAGAATTGCTCAACATCTTGCGCCGTACGGAAAACGCCGCCGCCACCACCCTGAAGAAAATTTTGCGGTCCACATCCACCGGGGGCTGAGACCGGCGCTTGCACACCAGCACGGCGCTGTCCACCTTGGGTGCGGGCATGAACGACGTATGGGGTACGATAAATTCCAGCCGGGGTTCCGTATAATACTGCATGGCCACGGAGAGGGCGCCGTATTCCCGGCCGCCGGGCGCAGCCACGATCCGCTGTGCCACTTCTTTTTGCACCATCACCACCAGCCGTTCCACCGGCAGGTTTTGTTCCAGCAGCGCAAAAATAATCGGCGTGGTAATGTAATAGGGCAGATTGGCCGCCACTTTAAACACCGGCGCGCCTACTGTCTCCGCAATATTTAGTTTCAGGATATCGCCCTGCACCACTCGCACGTTAGGGTACGCATCCAGGGTCTTGCCCAGGACCGGGATCAGTTTCCGGTCCAGCTCCACCGCCACCACCTGGGCCCGGGTTTCCGCCAGGGCCTGGGTCAGCGTGCCGATACCGGGGCCGATCTCCAGCACCGTATCCTGTTCGGAAAGTTCCGCCGCCGCCGCAATCTTGCGTACGACTTCCGGATCGATTAAAAAGTTTTGGCCCAGGCTCTTATGCGTCCTGAGCTTAAAAGTATGCAGGATGTAACTGGTGACTTCCCGCGTAGCAATTACTGGTTGTTCCATAAAGCTCCTTTATTAATCTTGGCTACCGCCGCCGTAAATTCTTCCCGGGTGACCCCGTAATCATTCAGGCGCTGCAACAGCCGTTTCGCATTACCGTAACCGATGCCCAGTTCTGCACCCAGGGCGTCGCGCTTGTAAGCGCTGGACGCATCCCCGGACAAACCGTTGGCAAATAAATCGGCCTCGGTAAAAATTTTTTGCGGCGCAAACTGATGGTGCCGCACTTTGCTTAAGGCCAGCCGGATTGCTTCCGGACTGGCTTGCTCAATACCTACATCATCCGGGGTCCGGGCATCTTTTTTAGGCACAAAAGCCTGGCCCGCATTGGGAAAACGATCCGTCAAAAAGCTGCGGATGCGCTGTCCCGCTCCGTCCGGGTCGGTCAAAATAATGATGCCGCGGCGCAGATAGGCGCCCTTAATCTTGGCCAGCGTGCCGTTGCGCAAAGCAAAGCCGCCGGTCTCAATCGTTTCTGCATCCACGGCGCGTTTCACCGCCACCGTGTCCATCTTGCCCTCGACGATAATGACTTCTTTCAGCATAATGTCATCCTTATAAGATATAAATGTCAATCGTCCGGCGTCCCCATTGGATAGCCCGGTAATAACTGGTCATGAATAAGTCAATCTTATAACCGCGGATAGCGCCGCCGGTATCGCCGGCCATGGCAAAACCATAACCGGGAATGTACATCTTGGTATAGTAAGGGATAAAACTGGGATCCACGGCCACGATGCCTTCGTAGGGAATAATCCCGATAGAGGTCATGCCGGTACCGCTGCCTTCGCCCAAAGTATAAGCGCTGGCTTCCACGGTAATCTTACGTTTGTAACCGATAGGTCCGGAGCTGGTGTTGACGCTCTGGGCCACACCCCGTTTCAGCACGGCGGTCTGGGGTTCCTGCGTCCGCTCCCGCATAATTTCCTCGCGCTGGAAAACGCCGTTCCGGAGTACGTTCTGGTACACAACCTTGTCTTCACCGGCCACACCGGCGGTGATAACTTCCGTCTTGCCAAAAGCCAGGGCTTTATCGTCCTGATACTGGGTAGCAAAAGCCACGGGTTCCATCACCGTCTCAAAAGTTTCGTAGCGGCCCACGATGTGGATGACCATCCCGCCGGTGAGCGGCGTAGACGGGCCGGGATAAACGGAACGGGGCTGGTAGGTGATGCCCAAATCCTGCAGCAGTTCGCCTACAGTTTTTTTCGCCGTGGCATAAACGCGGCTGACGCCGTATTTTTTAACATTGACCCGGATAAAACCAGCCGGCAGAACCTGAGATTTTACCGCTGCGACCTGGCCGGATCTGGCTACAGGCGCCGCGGTCTTAGCCGTTGTCTTAGCCGCAGCCGCTGCCTGCGCCGGCCTTTGCACCGGCGTGGTCGCCACTGCCGCAGGTACCGGTTTATTGCCCACTACCAGGGATGCAGCCTGTTGCTTTTGTAAATCCCGGGACGAAGCCGTATAAGCCGCCGCCGGATTAACTACCGGGGCTGCCTCCGTTGCTTCCGGATACCAGGGCAGCATCGCTGCTGCCGCCAGCACTGCCAAAAGCAGCACGGTCTTGACACTATGTTCTCTAACAATCCTCATCCTAACTTCTCCTTGCTCTTTTCCTTACGACAATTTTGTGAACAGCGTGTGTGCGTTACGGGTACTCTGGTCCGCCAGCGCTTCCGGGGTAGTTCCCCGTAAAGCGGCGGCATTCTTAACCACCAGTTCCGTATACGCCGGGTTATTGCGTTGTCCCCGGTAAGGTTCAGGCGTCAGATAAGGACAATCGGTTTCGAAAAGTAAAAGCTCCGCCGGACATGCGGCCAGCACTGCCCGCACCTTTTTTGAATTTTTAAAGGTGCTGCTGCCGCCAAAACCGGTGTAAATTCCCCGTTTCCATAATTCCCTGGCCATCTCCAGCGAGCCGGAGAAACAATGGAACACGGTGGGCACTCCTTGACCTTCGTTCAAGAAAAAGGCCAGGGCATCCCCATGGGCTTCCCGGTCGTGGATCACCACCGGCAGATGCACCTGCCGTGCCAGATCCACCTGTTGGCGCAGCCGTTTAAGCTGCACCTCCCGGGGCTCATTTTCTTTCCAATAGTAATCCAGACCGATCTCGCCGATGGCTACCACCTTGGGGTGGGCGGCCCATGCAGCCAGCTGGTCCAGATAACTGTCGTCCTTGACAGTCGCCAAATCTTCGGGATGGATGCCTACCGCGGCGTAGATAAAAGGATACTTTTCCGCCAGGGCGATAGACGCCGCCGAAGATGCTAATGTACACCCCTGGTTGATGACCGCGTCCAGCTCCAGACCCAGCTTTTCTATCAGCTGGTCCCGGTCGCTGTCAAAACGGTTATCGTCCAGATGGGCGTGTGTATCAATGATGCCTGTACGCGACATATGTCTCACCTTACCAATGTCCCGGGAAAAATCCCCGGGCGAACTTACTCAACTTACGGTGCTGCTGACTAAGCAGCGTTTTATTTCACGCGACTGCCGGATTGAATTCCGGCGGCGTCTACCAGGATCAAATGGCCTTCGCCATCGCTGGCCGCCAGGCACATACCCTTGGATTCAATGCCGCGCAGTTTGACCGGTTTCAGGTTGGCAATCACCACGATGTGGCGGCCCACTAACTGCTCCGGCTCATAGTACTGAGCGATGCCGCTGACGATGGTGCGTTCTTCTTCGCCAATCTTAATCTGCAGCTTGATCAGCTTGTCCGTCTTGGGCACCCGCTCCGCCGTCAAAACTTCGGCCACCCGTAAATCCAGCTTGGCAAAATCATCGATGGTGACCTCGCCCTTCTCATCTTTCTTGGCTTCACCGCCGTTCAGCACTGCCTTGCCGGCAGCTAAACCTGCAGCGATAGCGGCGCTGGCAGCACTCTTTAAAGTTTCGTGCTGGGCTTTTAATTCTTCCACGGTGAGCTTGTTTTGCGCCAGGATTCCGTCCGCCTGACCTTTATAGTCAGCAGCTTTCGCCTTAGCATTGGCTTCAGCCTGAGCCTGCATCTCGGCGGCCCTGTCTTTCAGTTCGGCCTTGCCTAACGCAGCCTGCAGTTTAGCTTCATCCAGGGTCTGCTTGTTTTCTTCGTTGGCAGCGGCGGCTTGTTTCTTTAATTCCTCCGCCTGGGCTTTTAACTCTTCCGCCTTGGCGTTAGCCTGAGCTTTCAAAACTTCCGCTTTCGCAGTTAAAGAATCTTTCAAAGATGTCAATTTAGCCATCCCTTTCTTCTTGGTAGCTGCGATAAACGTCTCGCCTTTCTCGTTAACCTCGATACGGGGGAACAGCGGCTCGCCTTTAATAACATGGCTGCCGTCTTCCGTGCCGCCCCAGGCACAGTCAGCCAGCAAGTTTTGCGTCTTGATGGGCTGGCCCAGCTGGAACATGATCTTCGGCGTAGTCTGGGGAATATACGGCTCAATTAAAATCGCAATAATCCGCAGGGCTTCCGCCAGGTTGTACATTACCAGATGCAGCCGGTCCGCCTGGGCTTCGTCCCGGGCCAGAACCCAGGGCGCGCTGGAATCGATATATTTGTTGGCGCTGGCCACCAGGTTCCACACCGTCTTAATGGCGTCGGTGATCTCCAGCTTATCCATATGCTGCTCATACTCAGTAACCGTTTGGCCCACCAGTTCCACAAAAGCTTTATCTTCTGCGGTAGCGGCCGCCGGTTTATTGGTTACCATCCCGCCGTGGTATTTCTCAATCATGCTCACCGTCCGGTAGAGCAGGTTGCCTAAATCGTTGGCCAGGTCGGCATTGATACGATTAATCAGCGCATCCCGGGAGAAATTGCCGTCGCTGCCCAGGGTAATTTCCCGGAGCAGGAAATAGCGGATGGAATCGGCGCCGAATTCGTCGATGAGAGCCAGGGGGTCGATGACGTTGCCCTTGGATTTGCTCATCTTGTCGCCGTTCACCACCAGCCAGCCATGACCGTACACCAGCTTCGGAATCTCTTCGCCCATGGCCATCAGCATAATGGGCCAGATGATGGTATGGAAACGGACGATTTCCTTGCCCACCAGATGGATATCCGCCGGCCAGTATTTATGGAACATCTTGTCGTCGGTACCATATTTAATGGCGGTCAGATAGTTCAGCAAAGCGTCGAACCATACGTACACCACGTGCTTGGGATCAAAAGGCACCTTAATGCCCCAGTTAAAACTGGTACGGGTGACGCACAAATCTTCCAGACCCTGCTTCACGAAGTTGATCATCTCGTTGCGGCGGGAAGCCGGCTGGATGAAATCCGGATGCTCCTCAACATATTTGAGCCAGCGTTCCTCGTACTTGCTCATCTTGAAAAAATAACTTTCTTCCTGCATCTTTTCCACGGGGCGGCCGCAGTCCGGGCACTTGCCGTCTACCAGCTGACGTTCCAGCCAGAAAGATTCGCACGGCACGCAGTACCAGCCTTCGTAGTTTTTCTTGTAAATATCGCCCTGGTCAAAAATTTTCTGCATCACAGCCTGTACCACTTTGTGGTGACGTTCCTGGCTGGTACGCAAAAAATCATCGTTGCTGATGTCCAGACGTTTCCACAGCAGCTGGAAGTTAGCGACAATCTCGTCCACATATTCCTGGGGCGTTACGCCTTTTTCTTCCGCCTTGCGCTGAATCTTCTGGCCGTGCTCATCGCTGCCGGTCAAAAAGAAAACATCTTCGCCCTTAGCGCGATGATAACGGGCGATGCTATCTGCCACCGAGGTACAGTAAGCGTGGCCGATATGTAAATTATCGCTGGGATAATAAATCGGCGTGGTGATATAAAAACTGTTTTTGCTCATGAGCTTTCCCTCTTCCTTTTATAATTTATAATTTTTGTCTCAAAATTTTATTTTAAAAAGCAAAATTCGTTTTGCTTTTTAAATTCTGTCTGCCAAAATTGGGTGGCGCCGGGGAAATTTTATTCCGCTTCCGGATTTTCCCGCAGCAATCTATTATATAATTCCCGCTTGGGAATTTTATTTGCTTTAGCAATCTGGGCCAGCGCTTCTTTTTTGGGCACGCCGTCCGCGATTAATTTTTTTACCGCGTCCAGGGGATCACCTTCCGGAGGCGCCGTGGCTGCCGGTGCGCCTCTGGCAATCACCAGCACAAATTCGCCCCGGGGCGGACTGACTTCCAGATGAGCCAGGGCGCCGCTGACGGTGCCCCGCCAAAATTCTTCGTGCAGCTTGGTCAGCTCCCGGCCGATGGCCATCTGCCTGTCGCCCCAGGCGGCCAAGATTTCTCCCAGCACTTCCTTCACCCGGTGGGGCGCCTCGTACAGGACCAGCGTGGCGGGAATATTTTGCCAGGCGGCTAACTGTTCCGTCCGGTTGCGTTTAGTCTTGGGGAGAAAACCCCCGAAGAAGAACGGCGTGGACGGCAGGCCTGAAGCTACCAGGGCGGTTAAAGCGGCGTTAGCGCCCGGTACGGGCACCACCGTAATGCCATTGGCCACCGCCAGCTTAGCCATGGCCTCGCCGGGATCCGCGATACCGGGAAAACCGGCGTCGCTGACCAAGGCAATGTTCTTACCGTCCAGAAGTTCCTGCAGCAAAACAGGTCCTTCCTTGTCCTTATTATGTTCGTCGTAACGGACCAGCCGTCCCTTAACTGCAAAATGGTTTAAGAGCTGCAGCGTGTGGCGGGTGTCTTCGGCGGCGATAAGATCCACCGCGCTTAAAACTTGTACCGCCCTGGCTGTCATGTCTTCCAGGTTGCCGATAGGCGTGGCCACTAAAAATAAAGTTCCGGACATAAAAACCTTTCTTGAAAATTTAATAAAACTTTTGGGCAGCTTCCGTCATACTGCCATCCTGGTTATACAGGATCAGGGGCGGTAAAACTTCCAGACCGTAGCTGCCGTTCTTGGCCATCTCCAGTAAAAAGATCCAGGCCGGTTTATCAATAAAAGAATGTACCCACTGCAAACGTTTGGGCTGCAGTTTGTATTTCAGCGCCAGCTCAAAGGCTTCGCTAAAACGTTCCGGCAGTTGCACCAGGGCAAAACGCCCCCGGCTGCGTACCGCATAAGCCGCCGCCGCAAAAAAATCCTGCAGCGTGGCAGTCTTTTCGTGACAGGCCGCCGTGCCGATGATTCTTTCCTTGCCGCTGTTGCGGTAAGGTGGATTGGCTACCACCAAATCCATGCTTTCCGTGGGACAGAAACTTTTAATGTCCCGCAGATCATGAACTTTAGCACTGACCTTATCTTTAAGTCCGTTGGCGGCGATGCTTTGCTGCATCAGTTCCACCATGCGGGGATTCACATCCACGCCGGTGACGCTGGCCGCGCCGCGGCTTGCTAAAAGCATACTCACGGCGCCGGTACCGCTGCCCAGTTCCAGCACCCTGGCCTTGGTGACCAGGTGAGGAAAGTTTGCCAGCAATACTGCGTCAGTGGTAAAAGTAAATTCCGCCGGATCCTGGAAAATTTTGAGCCCGCAGCCGGGCAGATAATCTTCCCGGATGGTCATGGCTTAGGTTCCTCTGGTTGGGTTGGCGCTGCCGTTTGTACTTCCGGAGCAGGCGCCGCCGGTTTTACTTCCGGTGCCGGATTAGGCGCAACTGATTTTGTTTCCACAGCTGATTTTGCTTCCGCAACCGGGCGTTCCGGCGTACCCCAGGGATTACGATAACCGCCATGATGAGGCCGCTGCCCCTCACGGTTTCTGTTTACCGAAACATGATGGGGATAAGCGGGTACAGACTCGTGGTGGGGATAGGCAGGCGCTGCCTTTTCTGCAGGTGCGGGAGCAGCCTGAACCGCCGGCGCTGCCGGTTGGTCTAGCTGCGGCGCTACCACCGGCGCTGTTTCTACCTGTGCCGGTTCTACGTGCACAGGAGTTTCTGCGTGTGCAGGTTCTGCGTGCACAGGCGTTTCTGCGTGCACAGGAGTTTCTACGTGCACAGGTTCTGCGTGCGCAGGAGTTTCTACGTGTACAGGTTCAACATGCGCAGGAGTTTCTACGTGTACAGGTTCTGCGTGCACAGGAGTTTCTGCAGGCGCAGGTGCAACGGGCGTTACCGGTGCAGCATCAACTACGGCTGCCGCCACATGCAATTCTTCCGGCGGCAAACTGAACAGCACCGCTGTATCATGTTTACCGGCAGGCTGATTCCGGTTCGGCAGCACGGCCTGACCGCGCTCCTGGTTTACCTGTCCGGCGCCGTTCTGGTCCTGGTTGCGGTGCCGGTTATGACGATCCCGGCGGGAACGACGTTCGCCGTTTTGTTCCTCGCCGCCATTTTTAAAGTCCTCATTGGTATGGCGCTCGTCCCGGTTCCGTTCCCGGAAACCGTTACTGCCACCGTTTTCATTGCGTTCACCGCCGTTACGATTACGGCGTTCTCGGCGATTGCCGTTATCACCGCGGCCTTCACCCTGCTCGCCGTTCGTTCTTTCCCGGCGTTCCCGGCGTCCGTTATTATCCCGGCCGCCTTCGCGCGTATTTTCTCTGCCGCCTTCGCGGTTACCATCACGGCTAAAATTCTCACCGTGTTCACCGTTACGATTGCGGCGTTCCCGGCGATTGCCGTTATCACCGCGGCCTTCGCCCTGCTCGCCGTTCGTTCTTTCCCGGCGTTCCCGGCGTCCGTTATTGTCCCGGCCGCCTTCGCGGTTACTTTCTCTGCCGCCTTCACGACTGCCGTTTTCACCACGTTCACCGTTACGATTGCGGCGCTCCCGGCGTAAATTCTCCCGGCCATGCTCAGCGTTACCTTCGGCCGGCGTTCCTTCGGCCTGATCTGCCGCGCCACACCCCGGGCAATTAGCACAACCCTCGGGGGCAGCTGCCGTTTTATCTTCCTTAGCCTCGGTGGGATCCACAATCTCGTCCCAATCCACGGTCACAATATTATCCGGCGTCAGCTGGATAGAAGCCTGGCGCTCATCCCGCATCACCCGGACCACCTTGCCCTCGCCTAAAGTGCAGGCCACAATGCTGCCCAGCTTAGGCGCATCGTCCTTGGGATTCTCAAATTTACGGCTGCCCTTGCTGTACAGATAATCCTCGTACTTTAAGCAGCACATCAACCGGCCGCAGATACCGGAAATCTTGGTGGGGTTCAGGGACAGGTTCTGATTCTTGGCCATCTTGATGGACACCGGCTCAAAATCTCCCAAGAAGGTGGCACAGCACAAAGGCCGGCCGCAGCAACCGATGCCGCCCAGCATCTTGGCCTCGTCCCGGACGCCAATCTGGTGCAGCTCAATCCTGGTACGGAAAATTCCTGCCAGGTCCTTGACCAGTTCCCTAAAATCAATGCGGCCATCCGCGGTAAAATAGAAAATAATCTTGTTCACATCGTATGTAAATTCTACGTCCACCAGATTCATGGGCAGTTCGTGGGCCTTGATGCGGCGCTCGCAGATATGGAACGCCTCTTGTTCCCGGACCACATTCTGATCCACCTTCTGGATATCTTCCTCGCTGGCTTTCCGCAGCACCGGCTTCAACGGGTTATTGGTGCTTTCCACCTGGCGCGGTCCCAAAACCACCTCGCCAAATTCTACGCCCCGGGCCGTTTCCACGATAGCGTGGTCGCCTTTCACCACCCCGGTTTCCACCGGGTCAAAATAATATATCTTGCAAGCTTTCCTAAAGCGGATACCTACAATCGTCGGCATGCCTCATGCCCTCCCTTCGAAACATTCGTTCAATTTAAATGTTAAAAGTTCCAGCACCGTCTTCTGATTGGTGCGGGCGGCTACCTGGCTGGCAGCTTCCCCGGCAGCGCGCACGGCGCTGGGGATCACTGCGGCCGGCCATTTGGCCGCTAATGCTTTCAGTTTATCTTCCACATCGCAGTTCATAATCTGCGCTGGTAAAGCCAATTTTAAAAACAGCATATCCCGGAGCAACCCCTGCAGCAGCTCACAAAACAGTTCCAGGGTCTGGCCTTCTTTAAAAGGCCCCTGGGCTAAGGGGTTGTCGTAATATTTCAGTTCCTGCAGATACGCCATAGGCGCCGTAAACGGCACCCGTTCCAGATATTCCAGGACAACAGGCCGCAGGGACAAAATCTCCGGCCGGGTATAATGCTGCACCCAGCCCAAGGAGCCGTGGCCCAGCCGGGCTAAAAGTTTTGCCTCGGCAGGCGCCGCGCCCTGACGGCGTAAAATCTCTTCCGTCTCAGTGGGAACCAGGGGATTAAAACGCACCTGGACCACCCGGGACAAGATGGTGGGTAAAAGTTTATTCTTATTGGCCGCGATCAGGATGAACATCCAGCCGGCCGGGGGTTCTTCCAGCAGTTTTAAAAAAGCGTTGGCCGCTTCCACGTTCATGGTCTCGGCCTCGTCAATCAGGCAGACCTTGTGCTTGCCCAGCGTCGGGCCAAAAGCCGCCTGGGCTAACAAATCGTGCAGCTGCTCCGTCTTAATCATGCGCAGCTTGCTGTCCGGATCCGGTGCCACCTGGAGAAAATCCGGATGGGCAAAATTACCGGTAGCAAAATTTAAGAGCCGGCAGGCTTCGCATCTGCCGCAAGGCTCGGTGCCCTGCCGTTGTAAACAGAGCAGGGAACGGACAAAATGCTGGGCCAGAAATTTTTTGCCAATCCCGTCCGCGCCGTAAAATAATAAGGCGTGGGGATGCTGGCTCCCGTTCAGGAGCCGCTGCAAAAATTTTTTATTTTCTTCATGGCCGATGACTTCGTCCCACATGCTAACCTCTTTACGACTGGCAAATTTATTTAGGCAGCGCTAACTTTTTTGGTACAACCACTTTGGTCAGCGCTTCTCTTTGGAGCACGCTTACTTAGGCAGCGCCGCCGCCACAATTTTTTCCAGATCCCGGCGGACTTCTTCAATATCCCGCAGCCCGTTCACAACCTTAATCCGCTGCGGCTCCTGTTTGGCCAGCAGTAAAAAACCCGCACGGACTTTGACCTGAAAAGCCAGGCCTTCGTTTTCGAAACGGTCCTGCACACCCCGTTCCACCCGGCGCACTAACAGTTTTTCCGGCGCACCGTCCAAAAGCAAAGTCAAATCCGGTTCCAACCCGTCCGTGGCCAGGGTGCTCAACTGGTGGAGCATGTCCATGTCCAGTCCCCGCACAAAACCCTGGTACACCAGGGTAGAATCCGTAAAGCGGTCACAGATGACCACCTTGCCGTCATTTAAGGCCGGCCGGATTTTTTCGTGAATATGTTCGGCCCGGGCAGCCAGGTACAGCAAAGTTTCTGCCCGGGGTGCTAATTTAAGCTTGGGGTCCAGGAGCAGCTTCCGGATTTTTTCAGCCGCCGCCACGCCGCCCGGTTCCCGGGTGGTTAAAACTTCCCGGCCCGTACTGCGGATATAGTCCGCCAAAAATCCCAGCTGGGTGGTTTTGCCGCAGCCGTCGGGGCCTTCTAAGGTAATAAAATAACCCTGCTTCATCATTTCCTCCTGTGCGGGCCTGTGTAAGCCGCACCTGTAAACTACGCCCACCACAGCGGACGGTAAATTTTACCGCGTAAAAACTTATTGCGTAAACGGGTTGTCACGCCCGTAAAACTCTCAGCGTTTGCAGCGTGGCATCTGCCGCGCCATGCACCACCAGGTTGAGCCGCAGCATTTCCTGACAGTACGCGATCAGCTCCGGTGTCACCACTTCGCCGGCTGCCACCACCGGAATTCCCGGCGGATAAAAAGCTACGCTTTCGGCACAAATCCTGCCGGCTGCCTGCGTCAGCGGCACTGTTTCCTTGGCACCGTAAAAAACCTGACGGGGTGAAACTTGCGGCTGCACATGAGGCAGCTGCGTACATAAATTTGCGCCTGCCGAATTTTTTTCGCCACCGGAATTTGGTGGAACAAAATTTGGGTGGCCGCTTAAATTTTGCGATGCCGAACTTTTTTCGCCGTCGCAATTTTGCTGTCGCAATTTTTGCAGCGCATCCACAATCCTTGCTACGATTTCCGGCCAGGCCGTCGTAGCGTCCGCATACGTTACTAAAAATAAAACGTTTTCCGCATCGGCCAGCTCCACGGCCAGTTTGTGTTCCCGCAGCCAGGCGGCAACCTTGACGCCGCTAAGGCCCCAGGTCCGGAAGTTAACCGTGACCTTGGTCAGATCTACCGCGGCAATACCGGCATGCCCCACCACTTGCTGATCCAAAATTTTAAGTCCCGGCAGCGTAGCCAAAGCCGTGCGCAAGACCTGCGCACACTGCAGCGCGTCCGCCTCCATCTCCCGGCCCCGCTCTTCCAGTTGGGCCCGGGCGGCATCCAGAGATGCCATTAATAAATAGTTAGGACTGGTAGTAGTTAAAAGACTCATCACATCGGCGGCCCGCTGCAAATCCAAACGTTTTCCCCGCACCTGCAGCATGCTGCACTGAGTCATGGCCCCCACAATTTTATGGGTGCTCTGGGCACAGGCGTCGGCGCCGCTTTGTAAAGCCGAAGGCGGCAAGTCCCGGTTAAAACCTAAATGAGGACCGTGGGCCTCGTCCACTAAAAGCACCGCGCCGTGAGCGTGGGCAATTTTGGCGATGGCGGCCACATCCGCCGCCAGCCCGTAATAATTAGGACTGGTTACAAACACAGCTTTTACCTGGGGATGCGCGCTCAGTTCCTGCTCCACCTGAGCCGCCGTTATCTGTCCGGACAAACCAAATTCCGGTACATACTCCGGCCACACATAAATGGGATCGGCGTCCGCTAAAATCAAGGCGCCTTCCACACTGCGATGGGCGTTCCTGGGAATCAAAACCTGCTCTCCCGGATTCAGCGCCGTCAGGAGTAAAGCGTGAATCGCTTCCGTGGTGCCGTTGACGGCAAAGAAACAAGCCTCGCTGCCGTATAGTTTCGCCGCCAGCTCCTGAGCTTCTTTTAAACAGCCTTCCGGCTGATGGATGTCATCCAGCTCTGCCATCAGAGACACATCCAGCGCTAACGCCGGCAGTCCCAGCTGACTTTTTAGCGGCTCCGCCATGCCCCGCCCGCCCTTATGACCCGGCGTGTGCAGCGGGTACACCTGCTGCTCCCGGTACTGTAACATTGCTTCGACTAAAGGCTGACGTACGGCCACGGCTTTACCTCCAAACTGAAACACTTACCCATAGTATTATTATTTTATCACAAACAGGCAAGCTTAGCAAAAACTCTCTGCATCCCGGACCATCTTTTCAGGAAAACTTGGCAACTGCGCAAAAAAAATCCCGGGTGCAGTAGCAACCCGGGAAATTTTTACCTGCCTGTCAACCTGGCCAGGACCTGGAATAAGTACGCCATATCCACCGGCTTGGCCAGATGTTCGTTCATGCCGGCGGCCAAGACGCTTTCCACGTCCTCACTGAAAGCATCCGCCGTCAGGGCGATGATAGGAATCTTGCCGGCGTCCGTCCGCGCTAACGCCCGGATCCGCCGCGTAGCTTCCAAACCATCCACATGCGGCATCCGGATATCCATCAGGATGGCGTCCAGACTTTCCACCGGCTCCTGCTCAAAAATCTGGACCGCCTCGGCGCCGTCCTTGGCCCACAGCACATCCACATGCTGTTGCTCCAGGTTCACCCGCACAATCTGTGCGTTAATCTCGTTGTCTTCGCACAACAGCACCCGTAAACCGGTCAAGTCATGTTTAGTCTGCACCGGCGGCGGTGGCTTTGTATCTGCCACCAGCACCGGCAGATGGGGCAGGAGCACCCTGAGAATTGAACCGGCGAGTAAC
>CAXYYS010000036.1:0-19534 GCA_964293585.1 uncultured Acidaminococcales bacterium | reverse complement strand
CCTATGGATCTTTTTATTTAGTTTTAGTGTTCAATTTCATTCTACAATTTACGATCATACCTAATTAATAATAATTGTGAAAAACACGCAAACTAAAAAGAAAGGGTTCGTCTCAGTGCGAACCCCTTCCAAATTTAGCCTTAAAAATTTTATACGTTTCAAAATTGTGGCAACCATAAATTTATGACTGTAGCCAAACTTTTAGCCGCGGCGTTTTTATTCCTGTTCCGCTACCACTCTTTCCAGCTTCGGCTCCGTCTTCCATTTTAAGAAAATGGCGATGCCCAGGCTGACGATAAAGCAGGCGCTGAAAAAGTACAAAGTGGTGGTGTAACTGCCGCTGGTTTCCTTAATCCAGGACAGAAGCAAAGGACCGGCGATACCCGCCAGACCCCAGGCCGTTAAAATTTTACCGTGGATGGCGCTGAGCTCTTTGGTGCCAAACAAATCCGCCAGATAAGCCGGCATGCAGGAGAAACCACCGCCGTAGCAGCTGATGATCACCAGCACCAGAGCCTGGAACAAAAAGGCGGTAGCAGTTGTAGCCAAAGTATAGAAAGCCAAAATTTCAATTAAGAAAAAGACGATGTAGACGTTGCGGCGGCCGATATAATCGCTGACCGTGGACCAGAAAATCCGGCCCGCCCCGTTAATAAGACCGATGACACCTACCATAGATGCGGCGGCTACCGGGGTCATGCCTACCACTTCCTGTGCCATAGGCGAAGCCACAGCCAGAAGCGCGATACCGCAGGTAATATTGGTAAAGAACACCCACCACAAGCTGCCGAACTGCCAGGTCTTTAACGCTTCCATAGCCCGGTACTGGCGTTTGGGATTGACGGCGCTGACTGCCTGTGCCTGCTGAGCCGCCACAATTTCCTTAGGCGGCGGCGCCAGGTACAAAGAGCTGGCGGCCATGACGCACATGTACACGCAGCCCAGGATAATAAAGTTCGTCACCAAACCGAAACGAGCTACCAATAGCTGCATCACCGGGCCGGCGATAAGACTGGCAAAACCAAAACCCATGATGGCCAGGCCCGTGGCAAAACCGCGGTTGTTGGGAAAATATTTAACCAGCGTGGACACCGGAGTGATGTAACCGGTACCCAGGCCGATGCCACCAATGACTCCGTAAAAAAGATACAGCAGCGGCAGGCTATGCAGATACAACGCCAGGGCAGTACCAAACATGCCCAGGCCGAAGAAACAAGTAGAAGTTAAACCACTTTTGCGGGGGCCGTATTTTTCTACGTAGCCGCCCAAAAAGCCGGCGCTCAAGCCTAAAAATAAAATTGCCAGAGAGAAAGTCCACGTAGTTTCCTTGAGCGTGAATCCCATCTGGGCCATGATCGGTTTTACCAGCACACTCCAGGCATAGACGCTGCCGATGCAGATATGGATACCTACAGCGGAGAGTGCAATCAGCCATTTGTTTTTCATCGTCCTCGCTCCTTTTACCTGCGCTAAGCAGGAACCTAAAAGGGAGCGGCCTTTCCCGGGAAATAAAAAAGCCATCCGGGCGCCTACTCTCTGCCCAGACGGTCGACTTTGTAAAACCAGCTGCGCGGTCCACGTGGTTGTTTCCACTTAATCCGTCAGTTCCGCGCTGCCTATGAAGTTTTATAGATTTATTATAACAAATTTTGGGTGCTTGTCAAGATAAGGACAGGGTAACGTTTATAACTACAAATATTACTATACAGGTTGGGGAGCAATCTTAGCGCTCAATACTACAGGATGCTGTTTTAGTGGTTAGCTCAGCTGCTCGCATGCTGTTCCCGGTCTGCGACCGGGCCTTCATGCTCACGACGCTTCGCTAACCTGCTAAAACTACGCATCCTTTCGATTCGCGCACCGATTGCTCTCCAGCCTTTCTAGTAAATTACGTGCTAAAAAAATGTATTCTAGCCGACAGATGGCAGAGTAGCTCCCGCAGCAACAATTGGCATCTGAATGCGTCGTTTTGCCAGCTAAGCGAGGCGTCGCGAAGCACCAAGTTTTGCGAAACAAAACATGTGCGAAAGCAGACGAGCGTAGCGGCATAAACAGCATTCAGTGACTGTTGCCAGGGAGTTACTCTGCCATCCAGTATGTAAAGTGCTTGACAAATTCCAATTCTGTTGTAGAATAAATGTAAAGTTCATACACAAACCCATGACTAAGAAGAGTACGCAGAGAATGTTCCTGCCAAGCGAGCTGCCAGCAGTGCAAGGGCAGCCAGGAATCCTGTGCCGAATGGACTTACGAGGGCGGGACGAAATTAAAGTAGTGCCCGACGGGAACTCCACCCGTTAACAAGGGAGCGTATATGAGAGCGTATACGGAACAAGAGGACGCAACCGCGTCAAAGATGAGTGGTACCGCAGAAGTTTAGGCTTTTGTCTCAGAGGAGACAAAGGCTTTTTTTATTGCCCTCCCGGCCAAAAGCGGGCGAGGCATGCGGACCTGGCAAGCTCCAAAAAATTTAGGAGGCAACTATCATGACTAACAAGATTCCCCACAGACTGTATTTAACTGAAGACCAGATGCCCACCGCTTGGTATAACCTGCGGGCCGACATGAAAGAACTGCCGGATCCCATGCTGAATCCTGCCACTGGCAAGCCTGTGCAGGAACAAGATTTATATCCTGTATTCTGTGAAAAACTGGCCCATCAGGAACTGGATAACACCACCCGCTACGTGGATATCCCCGGGGAAATTCTGGACCTGTACAAAAATTACCGTCCGTCCCCCCTGTGCCGTGCCTACAATCTGGAAAAAGCTTTAGGCACCCCGGCCCGCATCTACTACAAGTTTGAAGGCAACAACACCAGCGGCAGCCATAAACTGAACAGCGCCATCGCCCAGGCTTATTATGCCAAAGAGCAGGGTCTAAATGGCGTGACCACAGAAACCGGCGCCGGCCAGTGGGGAACTGCTTTGTCCGAAGCCTGTGCTTTCTTCGGTCTGCCTGTCACCGTCTTTATGGTTAAGGCCAGCTATAACCAAAAACCTTTCCGCAAAGCTATCATGCACACCTTTGGTGCCGAAGTTATCGCCAGCCCCAGCAACACAACCAACGCCGGCCGCAAAATCCTGGCCGAAAATCCTGACAATCCCGGCAGTTTGGGTTGTGCGATTTCCGAAGCCGTAGAACGCGCCGTTACCAGCGACAATGTAAAATACGTTTTGGGTTCCGTTTTAAATCAGGTACTGCTCCATCAGTCCATCATCGGTCTGGAAAGTGCCAAAGCTATGGAAATTTTAGGTGAATATCCGGACGTAGTCATCGGCTGTGCCGGTGGCGGTTCCAACCTGGGCGGTCTGCTGGCGCCTTTTGCCAAAGATAAGATTGCCGGCAAAACTAATCCGCGTCTGGTAGCCGTGGAACCTGCTTCCTGCCCATCCCTGACCCGGGGCAAATATGCTTACGACTTCTGCGATACAGGCAAGATTACGCCCATGGCCAAGATGTACACCCTGGGCTGCACTTTTACCCCGTCGCCCATTCACGCCGGCGGACTCCGTTACCACGGCATGTCCCCCATCCTGAGCAAACTTTACCACGACGGTTACATGGAAGCCACTTCCGTCACCCAGACCAAGGTTTTTGAAGCGGCCACCCTTTTTGCTAAATACGAAAGCATCCTGCCCGCGCCGGAATCAGCTCACGCCATTCTTACCGCCATCGAAGAAGCTAAAAAATATAAAGAAGCAGGCCAGAGCGGCGTCATCCTCTTCGGACTCACCGGCACCGGTTTCTTTGATATGACCGCCTACGAATCTTTCCAGGCCGGCACCATGAGCGACTTCATTCCCACGGATGAGGATCTCAAAGTCAGCATCGACAAGCTGCCTAAGATTCCCGGCATCCAATAATAAACAAGTATTACAAAAGGCCATCAGAAAATTTCTGATGGCCTTTAAAATTTACTAAGAACAGAAATGCCCGGACCGGCATACTTTTATCCATCTGCATGTCCTGTCCTTAAAGGACCGGGGCAACCCCAAGGGAATCAATACCCCGGCGGGCGGCCGGGGGGGCTCCGCCGACCCGGGCACCGCGTGGAAGCCATGCCGGTTTTGCATGGCGCCCTGACGTGTTGCCCCGTTCTTTTTTTGCCTAGGCCACGGTGGATATAAAAGCATGCCGGTTCGGGACTACTCTTTTAGTGCTTCTCAAGGAACTCCTCGAACTCTTTTTTCTCCGCATACGAATCCTGGGTCCCTTTTTTCGTTACGCTGAGAGCCGCATACTTGGACGCCCGTTCCATGGAAGCTGCTACATCCCCCGTGCGGGCGTAATGTTCCACAAAGCAGCCGATAAACGCATCGCCGGCGCCGGTGGTGTCCACAGCTTTAACTTTCAGGGTGGGCACTAATTTTTCCGTATCCTGGCTCAGCCACAAACTGCCCTTGTCACCCATGGTGACGATGATATTTTTCAGACCGTGGTCCAGTAATTTGGCCGCAGCAGTTTTAATTTCCGGGATCGTACCCGTGGGCAGTCCGGTCAAAATGGACAGCTCCGTTTCGTTGGGCACAAAGAAATCACATTCGCAAACTTTTTGCAGGTCCAGCTCTTGCGTAGCCGGCGCCGGATTTAGTAAAACTTTAATCTTATGCGCCACGGCAAAATCAATGGCGGCATAGACTGTAGGCAGAGGAACTTCCAGCTGCAGCACGAACAAACCGCACTTTTCCAGATCCGCAGCCGCTTCCTTAATAGAGTCCGGCGTCAGATGGTCGTTAGCACCCTTGCAAATTAAAATACGGTTCTGGGAACTGGCTTCCACCAGGATTGTCGCCACGCCGTTAGGAACACCAGCGGCCACCCGTACCTGCCTGGGGTCCACATGGTGCTCGGTAAAATTTTCCAGCGCCCGGCGGCCGAACATGTCGTCGCCTACGCAGGTTACCATTAACACATCGGCGCCCAGTTTACCGGCGGCCACCGCCTGATTGGCACCCTTGCCGCCGCAGGCCGTATGAAAATCTGTAGCGGTCCGGGTTTCGCCCGCCGCCGGAATCTTATCCGTATAAGAAACCACGTCCATCATGGTGGAACCAATTACTGCTATCTTCATACTTGTACCTCCATTAAAAAATATGTCAGTGCTAATCTTGTAACTTTGTCAGTGCCAATCGCACGCTGCCACTTTCACTCTACCCTCTGGTAAGCGCCGCTGTTTACTTCGCCACTTCCGGCTGCACCGGCGTCAGTGGTACCTTGCGGGGAGCGGCCACGCTGTTCCTGATTATCAGTTCGTTCAACGTGGTAGTTTTGGTCTTCACCCGCTCCGGATTCTGCATCAGGGCGATCAGCTCCTGCACTGCCACCTGGCCCAGCTCTTTTTTATAAACCCGTACCGTGGTCAAATGAGGTAAAAAGACTTCGCAAAAACTAATATCATCAAATCCAATCACCGAAATATCTTCGGGGATACGGTAGCCGTTACGTTGCAGCGCCTGCATGGCGCCCAGGGCGATCATGTCGTTGTCGGCGATAAACGCCGTAGGCATGGGACGGCCGGTTTTGAGGATGGCGTCCATGGCCTGATACGCGCCGGCGATAGACGGCCGCAAATCCAGCACAAATCTTTCATTAATAGGCAGGCCGTGTACTTCCATGGCCCGGCGATAGCCACGTCCGCGCTTGATAAAATTGCGGATGCGGACACTGCCCCGCAGATAACCGATTTCCGTATGGCCGCGGCTGACAAGATAATCCACCGCCTGCGCCACGGAATTTTCGTTGTCCATGAGCACCGCATCAAAATTTAAGGTATCGAAAGAACAATCCAAAAGCACCAGCGGCGCCTTGGCTTCCAAAAACCGTTTTGCATCCTGCTCGCCCAGTTCTGTTCCCATCAGAAGCAGCGCCGAAGAAGTATCTGCCAGAAGCTGCTGCAATTTTTGTTCGTAATCCGGCTGCCGGCGGTACAAATTAAAGATAGTGGTGTCGAAACCGCGGCGGCGCGCCTCGTTTTCCACGCCTTCCATCAGCGTCGTAAAGAAAGGAGAATCCGAAAAGACTTCGCCGCTGTCACTGTAGGTAACCAGCTTGATACTCCTGGTACTAGTTTTTACCTTGTACCCGGCTTCCTGAGCCAGCTTCCAGACTTTGGCCGCCGTTTGGCGGCTGACGCCCCGCCGGTTATGCAAGGCGTTGCTGATAGTGGCCGGTGAATACCCGGACAGCTCGCTGAGTTTTTTAATGTTAACTTTCACGGGCTCCCTCCTCTCTTCTGACAAACCGTTTCCCAACGGGTAAAACTTTAAAACGCCACGCCCGCCCGCAAAATCACATTGGGGTACGGTGTAAATTCACCGGTGCGGATGGCAAACTTGCACTGGCTGGACATTTTCTTTAAATCCGTGTGCGAGATATAATTTGCTTCCTGCGTAGGCAGTTTGCCCTGCAGGTACGCTAACAATTTGGGGTTATGCTCCTTGATTTCCGTAGCCAGGGTGTAGCCCTCAATTACTGTTTCCTCCAGGATGGCGTCCATGACCTGCACGAAAGTAGGCACGCCCGCCGTTACTACCAGATCCACGATAGGAACGCCGGCGGGAATGGGCATACCCGCATCGCCCACCATGAACAGATCTTTATGTCCCAGGGCTGCAATATAACCGGCCAGCTGGGCGTTTAAAATTCCATGCTTTTTCATTTTGCCGCTTCCTTCCCTGCTTCCGTCTTGGCTTCATTCCTTGCCTGGAGCGCCATCTTGGCTTCCATGTTGCGCTGGAACTGATCCACGATGACAGCCAGGATAATAACCACGCCTTTAATAACCATCTGCCAGAACTCGGAGACGCCGCACATTACCATGCCGTCGCTGATAACGCCGATAACGAAAGCGCCTACGATAGTGCCGCTGATAGTACCGATACCGCCCATCATGGAGGTGCCGCCCAAAACGGCGGCCGCGATGGCGTTCATTTCCCAGGATTCACCGCTGGCCGGATGACTGGCTTCCAGCTGTGCAGCCGTAATGATGCCGACGATAGCAGCGCATACGGCGGAGAAAATATAGACGAGAATCTTGACTTTATCAACTTTGATACCGGAAAGCTTGGCTGCTTTCTCATTGCCGCCGATAGCGAAAATATGCCAGCCAAAAGTAGTTTTCTTCAGCAAGATACCGGCGACGATGGCGATGATGATTAAGATGACGGCGCCTACCGGAATGCCCAGCACCCGGCTGCCAAAGAAGGTGATGCCCACATTGCCCAGCGCTTCCTTACCTACGATATCAGAATAAGTGGCGCCCTGGGAATGCAGCATGGAAAAGCCACGGGCGATATACATGGTGCCCAGGGTGGCGATAAAAGGCGCCACGCCGAACTTGGTGATGATGATGCCGTTGACCAGGCCCACCACCGCGCCCATGATCAGGGTGAACAAAACTACCAGAGGCACATCAAAGTACAAAGTCACGCCCATCATGGTCAGGGTAATGCCCTTTTGAATCATGCCGCCGGCCACCATGCCGGCCAGACCCACCACTGCGCCTACGGACAAATCGATGCCGCCGGTGATGATAACGTAGGTCATGCCGATAGCCAGGATGCCGTACAAGGCCACGTGCTTGGCTAACAGAAGCATCGTGTTGGTGGACAGAAAGTTGGGGGTTGCAAAACTAAAAAATACTAACAGGATCGCCAGCACGATCAAGGTACGTCCCTTGAGCAGCGTCATGGCCAGCGAAGTATTTCTTTCTTTCTTACTCAGTTGTAATTCTTCCATAGCTCTAACCATCCTTTGCTCAGGCGCCCTGGCTTGCCGGGTGCTCTGTCTGTGCTTGCTTGGCTACCGTGTGGCCCTTGTAACTTGCCAGGACCAGTTTATCTTCCGTCAAATCGTCACGCAAAATCTCGGCGGTCTTCAGGCCGTTGCTAAAGACGATAATGCGGTCGGCGATAGCCATGATCTCTTCCAGCTCGGAACTGATGACCATGATGCTGAGGCCCGCATCCGCATAGCGGTTGATGATTTCAAAAATTTCTGTCTTGGCGCCGATGTCGATGCCGCGGCTGGGTTCGTCCAGAAGCAAAATCTTAGGATGAGTCAAGAGGCCCTTGCCGATGACCACCTTCTGCTGGTTGCCGCCGGACAGGGACAGGATGGGCAGGCGTTTGTCCGCCACCTTGATGTGGATGGCGTCAATCTCTTCTTCTACCGCCGCATCCTCGGCCTTATTATTCAAAAACATTTTCTTGGCGTAATTTTTTAAACTGGACAGGGAAATATTCTTGCCGATATCCATGGTCTGGACCAGACCTTCTAACTGCCGGTCTTCCGGCACCATGGCAAAACCACGGGCAATCTGCTCCGTCACGTTGCGCACCTCGATGGATTTACCGTGAAGCAGAACCTGGCCCGTATGTTCAGGCCTGATGCCCATGATACACTCGAACATCTCGGTGCGGCCGGCGCCCAGCAGACCATAGAAGCCTAAAATCTCGCCTTGTTTTAACTCGAAGCTGACATCTTTTAAAAGATACCCGCCGCCTTTTTTCGGCAGGGTCATATTCTTGACCTGCAATACGGTTTCCCGTTTAGACCAGTCAATGGGTTTTTCCCGTTTGGGGTAGCTCTTACCGGTACCCACCATCTTTTTAACCACCCAGGAAATATCCACATCAGCAACGGCGGCGGTGGCTACGAGCTTGCCATCCCGGAGCACCGTCAGGTAATCGCCGATCTGCATGATTTCCTCTAACCGATGGCTGATATAAATAATGGAGATGCCTTCTTTTTTCAGCTCCCGCATAATCTTGAACAGCACCTGTACTTCCTGCTCAGACAGAGAAGAAGTTGGTTCGTCCATGATAAGAATCTTCAAGTCATCCTGCATCAGGTTGCGGGCAATCTCAATCATCTGCTGCTGGCCAACCCGCAAATCGCCCACGATAGTCATGGGGTCGATGGGATGTTCCAGCTTGGCCATAATCTTCTTGGCCAGCTCGATATGTTCAGCATTGTTCAGGCCCACCTTATGCTTGGTGTGCTCTTTGCCCATAAAAATATTCTGGTACACATTCAGGTTGGGGAACAAGCTCAGCTCCTGGTGAATGATCCCGATGCCATGTTGTCTGGCCTCGGTCACGTTGGCAAAGCTGACCTCTTCCGTGCCCATGTACATATGACCGCTGGAAGGCTGCTCGATACCGGCGATAATTTTCATCAGCGTGGATTTGCCCGCGCCGTTTTCGCCGATGAGCACATTGACCTTGCCCTTAAACACATCAAAAGAAACTGTATCCAGCGCCTTGGTGCCCGGATAAATCTTGGTGACTTTTTCGGCATGCAGGCACACTTCGGGGCTCTGTGTTTGCATTGCTACTGCGTCCGCCATCTGCACGCCTCCTTACTGTACCTTCAGTTCTACCGGCGTGATCAGGAGCTCATCCTTCTTATCCACGCTGAAGCAGCCCACGAAGGAAACTTTTTTGCCCTTCAGGGTCTTTAAATCTACGCTGCCTACCACAGCTTTATTCACCATATCATGCAGACTTTGGGAAACCTTGGCCCAGTCCACCTGGTTGGTATAATCTTCGAATTTAATAAAACTCAGGCTGTCGCGAAGGGCAGAACCTTTATACACACTGCCGATCTGCAGCTTTACTACTACCGGTCCGTCGTAGCCATCCAGCTTAACAGTCATATAGCCGGCCTGTTTTTCCTGGTTCACTTCCGTCACGGTACCCGTACCTTTAACCGCATAACTTAACTCACCGCTGGTACCCATGGAATACTTGCCGTATTTAGAGGCCAGCTTTTTTAAATCGCCGTTGGATTCCTTAAAGAAAGTAGGAAAATCCACAGCCTTTTTGCTCAGTTCGGGGAGCACCTTACTGCTCCAGATTTTTTCTACGTCCTTGGCGGCATTAAACCTGACCGTGCCCGTGAGTTCATCCTCGTGGCCGATCTGCACAACCTTGACGCAACCCGTCATGGCGATAGCCATAACAAAGCACATTACTAATATCCATACTCTGCTTGTTTTCATGATGCAGCTCCTGCCTTATCGTCTTCCTTTTTATAAAAGCACGGGGCGGTAGCTCTCTTGAGAGCTGCCTCGCCAGAGCGACCCGCCCCTGCTTTAGGCCGGGGACCGGCTGTGAGTGACAGCCCGGTCCGCCAGAAAAAACTAACTGTTATTCCTTGTAAACGAAGGTGTGCAGCTTATCTACGTTCTTAGAAGTGATAGCAACGCAGTCGATTAATTGTTTCTCGTCCTTGCCGGTAGAGCCAGTCTTCAAATATTTATCAGCCTGTTCTACGGACATTTCGGCGATACGTGCAGCCTGTTGCAGGGCAGTACCAGTCATGGTGCCGGCCTTGATAGCGGCAGCAGCTTCATCAGAACCATCAACGCCGATGACGGCTACGTTCTTTAAGCCGGCATTCTTAACTGCGGCGATAGCGCCCATAGCCATGGTGTCGTTACCACAAACGATACCTTTGATATCGGGATGAGATTGCAGGATGGTCTCGGTCTTCTGGTAAGCTTCAGCCTGTTCCCAGTTAGCGGTCTGCTTAGCAACCATCTTCAGGCCCTTGTACTTATCAATAACTTCATGGAAAGCGCTGGAACGAACGCCGGCGTTAGTATCGGATTCCTTGCCCATTAATTCGGCATAGTTGCCCTTTTCACCCATCTTCTCTACGAAGACTTCGGCAATGGCCTTAGCGCCCTGATAGTTGTTGGCAACGATCTGCGCGATAGCGATGCCCTTACCATTGATTTCACGGTCGATTAAGAAAGTAGGAATCTGTGCGTCGCGTGCTTTTTTCACAGCGGCTACGGTAGCATCAGCACCGGCATTGTCGCAAATGATAGCGGCAGCCTTGTCGCTGATAGCGTTATCAAACAGCGTGGACTGCTTGGTAGCATCATCATCATGAGAAACAACCTTTACCTGATAGCCAAGAGCCTTAGCCTTAGCGCTGGCTGCATCAGCTTCCGTCTTAAAGAACGGATTGGAATGGGACGGGGTAATGATGTAAATAATCTTGGAGCCGCCACCCTTCAAAGCTTTTTGCGTGGTCGTTGCCGCTGCCGGAGCAGCCGCCTTCTTGTCGTTGCCACCGCAACCAGCCACAGCCATAGCCATCATAGTTAAAGCCATGAGTACGAAAAACATTTTCTTGAATCTTGTCATGATACTTCCTCCTTTAAATATAATTTGGAAAACGATATGATTAACAAGTTCGCGCTTGTCTAATCCAAAAAGGAAAATCTGGCCCGGGCAACAGCCGCCTGCCAGCCCCGGTATAATTCCTGGCGTCTGGTTTCATCCAGCTGCGGCGCAAATTCTGTACGTTGCAGACCGGCAAAAATTTTCGTGTCGTACACGCCGGTGGCAATACCGGCGCCATAAGCCGCGCCTAAAGCGGAAAGTTCTTCCACCCCGGCCACTTCCACGGGAATTCTGGTAATATCTGTCTGGAACTGCATCAGATATTTATTTCTGGTAGGTCCGCCGTCCACCCTGAGCGCCGTAATCTTGCGGCCCGACTCCCGCTCCATCAGATCCGTGATGTCCCGAATCTGGTAAGCGATGGCGTCTAAGACAGCCCGGACCATTTCCCGCTTGCCGGTGTTACGGGTGATGTTACAGAAAAGACCCCGGGCCTTGCTGTCCCAGTAAGGCGCACCTAAACCTGTGAAGGCCGGCACAAAATAACTTTTATCTTCCGCTTTGGCCTCCCGGGCTAACTGCTCGGTCTCCGCCGCAGAATTAATTAACTGCAAATCATCCTTGAGCCAGGTAATTCCGGCACCGGTGTAATTAATATTGCCTTCCAGCACGTAGCTGACCTGTTTACCTAACTGCCAGGCCAGGCTGGTCACCAGACCGCCCTGACTCCAGATAGGTTTGGCCCCGATGTTCATCATCACAGAAGAACCGGTGCCGTAGGTAGCCTTGATCATGCCGGGAGCGTGGCATCCCTGCCCGTACAAAGCAGCATGGGAATCGCCAAACACCGCGTGAATAGGTACCGGTTTCTTAAATAAACCACCGGCATCCGTCACGCCAAACAAACTATCCGAGGCGCATACTTCCGGCAGCGCGCCGGGATTGATACCGAAAGCCTGACAAATTTCCGCATCCCACTGAACCTTGCGGATATCTAAAAGCTGGGTCCGGGAAGCGTTAGAGGCATCCGTCTTAAAAACTTTGCCCTGGGTCAATCTAAAAACCAAGAAACTGTCCATGGTCCCCAGGCATAATTTGCCTTGAGCCATAAGCTCCTTTGTCCCCGGCACATTTTCCAGGATCCAGGCCAGCTTGGCCGCACTAAAATACGGCGACAGCTGCAAGCCGGTATGAGCACGCACCAGCGGTGCCACTCCCTGCTTTTCCAAGCGTTCACAAATCGCTGCACCCCGGGCACATTGCCATACGATAGCGTTATACACCGGTTTGCCTGTGTCCCGGTTCCAGGCCAGGGCAGTTTCCCGCTGGTTACTGATTCCAAGGGCAGCAATATCCTGAGTATCCACGCCGGCTTTTGTTACCAGTTCCCGCAGCAGCGCCAAAGTATTGGCGTAAATTTCTTCCGGGTCGTGCTCCACCCAGCCCTTACTGTTCACCAGCTGGCGGTGGGGTTTATCCACCCGCAGCACAATTTTGCCGGCGCCGTCAAAAAGCAGCGCCTTGGTGCCCTGGGTGCTCTGGTCGATGCCGATGATATAAGCCATTTTACTTGTACTCCAAAACTTTCTTCACGATACCGGCGGCGTTAAGGCCGTAGTAATCAAACACTTCCTGGGATTTGCCCGTGATGACCGGCGCATCCGGCAAGGTCATGTTAATTACCCTGCAGGGAGCTTCCGCTGCTGCCAGCTGGCTCACCATGCTGCCCATACCGCCGTACATGGTATGTTCTTCAATCGTCACAATCAGTTTGGTATCCTGCGCCGCTTTTACTACTGCTTCCTTATCCAAAGGTTTCACGCAGTACATATCCAGCACTCTGGCGCTGACACCCTGCTTGGCTAACAGTTCTCCGGCTTCCTTAGCCGCACTCACCATTTCGCCGCAGGCAATAAGCGTTACATCTTTGCCGTCCCGTACCACAGTGGCTTTGTTCAGCACAAAAGGTACTTTTCCTTCGCAGTACACATCTGCCACCGCGTTGCGTCCTACCCGGATATAAGCCGGGTCTTGGTCTTTCAGCAAAGCTGTAATTAACTTGGCCGTCTGGAATCTATCGCTGGGCAAATACACCCGCATGCCCGGGATGGAACCCAGGGTGGCGATATCCGTGGCACTGTGATGAGTCATGCCCAAAGCACCGTAGCTGACGCCGCCGCTGATGCCCAGTAATTTAACATTAGTATGGGAATAAGCCACATCCACCTTGGCCTGCTCCATGCTGCGGGTACTCAAAAAGCTGGCGGGGGAAACCGCAAACGCTTTTTTGCCGCAGGCGGCTAAGCCGGCACTGATAGAAACAAGATCTTGTTCGGCGATACCCACTTCCACAAACTGCTTGGGAAATTTTTTCGCAAAATCCGTCATGCTGCCGCTGCCCCGGGAATCGCTGCACAAAACTACGATGTCCTTATCGGTAGCCGCATGTTGTAAAAGGATGTCGCAGATGACCTGCTTATTAGCAATCTTATTCATGCTGCGCCTCCTGAGCTTGTAATTCCTGCATGGCCTGGGCATACTCGGCATCCGTAGGCACCTTGTGGTGCCAGGCTACCTGGTTTTCAATATAAGACACGCCGCAACCTTTGGTAGTGTTGGCAATAATCACCGTGGGTTTGCCCTTGGTGGCTTTAGCCTTGGTCACCGCCGCATCAATGGCATCCATATCATTGCCGGGAATAGAAAGTACGTTCCAGCCAAAAGCGGCCCAACGTTCTTCCTGTTTCTCCTGGGTCATGACTTCTTCGGTGGTACCGCTGATCTGCAAACGATTGCGGTCCACGAAAGCGGTCAGGTTGTCCAGTTTATAATGCGCGCCTGCCGTGATGGCCTCCCAGTTGCTGCCTTCTTCCATCTCGCCGTCGCCTAAAACCACATACACCCGGTACGGGCGTCCGTCCATCTTGCCTGCCAGGGCCATGCCCACGCCGACGGCTAAACCGTGGCCCAGGGAACCGGTGTTCATTTCCACGCCGTTCACCTTGTTGTTGGGGTGACCGATAAATTTACTGCCAAACCGGGAATAAGTTTTATGCAGTTCCTCCCTGGAAAAATAACCTTTGTCCGCCAACACGCTGTACAGCGCTTCCACGCTGTGGCCCTTGGACAGGACAAACCGATCCCGGTTGGGATCATGTACCAACTCCGGACCCACATGCATCTGCTTGTAATACAAATCTACCAGAATATCCGTCACCGAAAGATCGCCGCCAATATGGCCGGTCCCGGCGCTGTGCACCAGGGTTACGATATCCTTGCGGATCTGGACAGCCTTTAACTTCAGGTTCATTACTTATTCTCCTCTCAAGTAAGCCTTGACCTCTTCTTCCACGGGGTCGTACAAATCAGGCGCAATGCCCATGTATTTGCAGGCTTCGTACAGTACCGGCACCACATCCTTATGGATACCGACACAGTGATGGATATAAGGTCCTTCTACAATCTTTGCTTCCAGGCGTTTAATGTTGGCCACTTTCACCCACAGGTAAGTACCCATGCAGGTAGGTCCCTTCACGCCTTCCGCGTTACCTAACAGCAAACTGTATTCCCCGTTGTCACCGTCAAAACGGCAGAGCGTCAGCTTACCGTGCTTGGCTTCCGCCGTCAGACTGCCCGGATGGTCAAAGGCTAACGGATAAGTAAGTTTTGCTTTTTCCCTGGCGATACTGATAGGCCACGGACCGCAGTGCTGCAAAAGTTCACCATTCTTAATATCAGGATGACGGATGGTCCAGTCCGCAAAGAAAGAGCGGGTCTCGCCCATACCGGCAGCTTCCACGATCAGGGCCGTGATGGCGCCGTGAATATCTGTTTCGCAAACAACAGGGATGCCTTCGTCGTTTAAAAGCGCGTTGGCAGCGCAGGGCATAATATGCAGTTCGTCCTGCAGAGCGTTCCAGCATTGGATGGCGGCCGCGTTGCAGCCGTACTTTTCAATCAAATGCGCCATGCCCACTTTCAGGGCTGCTACGTTTTCCAGTTCCGCCGGTTTCACCAGCACTTCCATATTCTTTTTAATGTAGCGGATAGTCTTGGCCACTTCTTTCTTCTCAGCCTTGGCCGCCTTTACCGCCTGAATCAGTTCCGGCATAGGAATAGGTGAAAGCTGGATATTGAAACGCTCCAGCAATTCTCCTTCGTTGCACATGGTGGACCAGAAATCGAACGGACGCGGTGCAATCTGCAGGATGCGGATGTGCCGGAAAGTTTTTACCACGTTGCAGACCGCCAGGAAATCCCGCAGGCCCCGTTCAAAGACCGGATCACTCAAACGGCAGTTAGTCATGTAGGTAAAAGGTACGCGGAAACGGCGCAAAACTTTGCCCGTAGCAAAAAGTCCGCACTGGGTGTCGCGCAAACGCACGCCGTTTGCATCCGGCCGTTCGTCCAAAGGACCCCACAGTAACACCGGCACGCCTAAATCTTTTGCCAGACGCGCGCATTCATATTCCGTACCAAAATTGCAATGAGGCAGGAACAAACCGTCAATCTTTTCCTTACGGAACTTTTCCACGATTTTCAGCCGATCGTTCTCGTCGTACAACAAACCTTCTTTATTAATATCCGTGATATCCACGAAGTCGATGCCCAGTTCCTGCAGACGTTTGGCCGTCAGTCCGCGATATTTGATGGCGTCCGGCGCACTAAAAATACTGCGTCTAGTGGGAGCATAACCCAGCTTAATCTTAGTTGTCATGACTCTTACCTCCTGTGCAAGCAGCGTAATTTTAGCAAAAGTACTTACTTTCGTTCTCTTTCAATTTCTGCTTTGTTACTTAGATTATATGCCTGCCGTATAAAATTTTCAACTAAAATTTTACCTAAAATTTTAGTAAATATTTAGTCCCACCGGGACGCTAATTGTCCATATTGCTGTCTGTAGTTTCCGTAAGAGCTTTGCCATATAAATACTACTTTGCCGTCATAATTTTGCCACAGGCCATCTTTATCATAAGCATTAGAAGAACTGACTCGTCAGTCAGCAGATTTTTACCAGTTTCAGGTGTGTAAAAAGTGAGGGATAAATCATGTTAAACAAGAAATTACAAAAAATAGTTGCCGCTGGTTTAGTAGCAGGTTTCCTTACCTGCAGCACCGGTTTGCCTGTAGCCGCAGCCGCTGGCCCGCAACAGGGCGGCCAGCCTCCCCGTCAGGAGCAGCAGGTACAAAATAATCAGAACCGTCCGGCGCCGCAAGCTAACCGTGGCCAGCAAAATCGTCCGGATTCTTCCTGGAACCGGGGACCACAGCAAGGACCGCAACAAAATCGCCAAGGCTCTTCCTGGAACCGGGGACCAGAACAAAGACCTCAACAAAATCGTCAAGGTTCTTCCTGGAATCGCGGGCAGCGGCAAAACCGGCCGGAATATCGTCCGGCACCCCGGGAAAATAACCGCCGTTACGATCCGCCCCGCCGTGACAACGACAGCCACAGTGACACCGGCAACCTGGTTACCGGCCTCCTGATTGGTGGTGTCATCGGCGCCATCATCGCCAACAACACCTGATGCGTGTTAAACGTCAATTGATTTTAAAACGCAGCCGCGTTTAAATCGCAACTTATTTTTAAGATGTAACTGATGTTTAAGCTACGCTTAAAATTTTAGGCCGTCCATTCTTTACAGTAATGTTCCTCAATTTTCTACGATAAAATGACCGTTGGCAAAAAATTGCCGGCGGTCATTTTTATGTTATCTATGTTATAATAGAGTAGTTTAAATAATATTATTGATAGCGAGATGAATCTTTTTGTTAAAGAAAATTTTAACGGCCGGCCTGCTGCCCTTTTTACTAGGCGCCGGCGTATGCGCTGCTGCTGACGCCACGCCAGCTGTTACCGCCGCTACTACGACAGCATCACCCGTAAGTGTGCAGGCACCCCAGGCAGACCAACCGGATCTGGTTTCCTACCCGCTGGTACTGGAATACCACCAGATTGCCCCTGTAGCCCATAACGATTTAGATGTGAGCCTGGAAAATTTTAAGACAGAACTGGACTGGTTGCAGGACCATAATTACAGAACCCTGACCCTGCGCAAATTTATCCGCTGCATTGATAAGCATCAACCCCTGCCGGACAAATCTGTGCTCATCACCTTTGACGACGGCTACCAGGGTGTGTACCAGTACGCCTTACCGGAACTGCGTAAACGTTATATGCATGCCACTTTGTTTTTGGTCACCAGCTCCATCGGCAAGCAAGATAAAAATTATCCCCGCATCACCACCAGCCAGATTCATCAAATGAGCCGGGATTATTTGGTAGACCTGGGCTCCCATACGGTAAACCACGACGAACTGAGTAAACTGTCTCCGGCCCAATGTGAATACGAGCTGCAACATTCTAAAGCTGTTTTGGAAAAACTGACCGGGAAACCCTGCTTAGCCATTTCTTATCCCTATGGCGATTTTAATCCCCGGGTGCTGGCCGCTACCAAAGCCGCCGGTTACCAGGTGGCGTTTGCCGGCTACACTGACGCCATCGCCAGCCACTTAAAACGCTACACCATTCCCCGCATTTACGTGGGCGATTACGTACAGAAAGATAATTTTAAAGTGTTCAAAAAAACTTTTGATTGACAGAACGGCTGTCGTCAGTATTTTTTAAGACACCAACAAGCAAAATATCTGTCAAACTAAAAATGGCATAAAAAATACGGCCTGCCGAAAATCTCGGTAGGCCGCTTGCTTTCTAAGTGGTGCGGGTGACAGGATTTGAACCTGCATACCTTGCGGCGTCAGATCCTAAGTCTGATGCGTCTGCCAGTTCCGCCACACCCGCGTAACATTTATTTTAACGTAATGGAAAAAGGATGTCAAGACAAGACCGCAAAAGTGGTCTCCTTAGCGACAGCCTTGCCGGGCCGCCGGCACATAATAGGCTGCTAAAAAAAGCAGCACTGCCGCCGCAAGATAACAGCTGGCATAGGGATGCAGATATTGGTTGGCAAAATAGGCCAGCACCGGTCCGAGAGCCGCGCCCACATCGATGAGCAAAGAGTACAGGGTCATAATTTTCACCTTGGCAGAACCTACCGCTACGTCTGCGGCCAAAGCATCCGCCACCGTGGTGAGCGCCGTCGCCGTCAGCTGCAAGACCATGACCAGCAAAATCCAGAAAGCCAGTGCCAGCTGCCAGGAGACCAGGGCAAAGCAAAGACCTGCTACTGCTGCCGCTCCGACCAGCATGGGATACCGTCCCCTGGGTCCGTCTGTCAGTTTGCCGCTCAGGGGCGCCAGCCAGGGTTCCCAGCCCCAGCGTATAGCCTGGAGTACGCCACCCAAAGAAGCGGCGCCAAGTACCAGGCCTGCCACGGATAAGCCGCCCGGATAATGCAGCTTGATCAAATAACTCAAAGTGGAATTGAGCATGCCCTGGAACACCAGCGCCAGAAAAGCGCCGGCCATTAAAATTTTGAGCACGTCCAAGTGCTGCCCAAACTGGTAATCCTGTTCCGCCGCTGCGGCGTCTGCTACCAGACCATGCCCGGCTGCCGGCACAAATTTAAAAACAAACGGCAGCGCCGCCAAACTGCACAGCGCAAACAAAGAGCAGGTAGCCGTAACGCCCATCGTATCGGCCAGCACGCCGCCACATAACATGCCGCCCAGACTGCCCAGACGGTACAAGCCGTTGTAGCGGCCCATGCTGCGTCCCCGGTTGGCATCCGTAGAACAATCCAGGATGGTAAAATAAGCTCCCAGCCGTAAAAAAGTCCAGGCCAGTCCCCACAGACAACGCAGCAAGATGAAAATTACAAAACTAGACACCAGGCCATAAGCCGCCGTGGTACCCGCCGCCAAAAGCACGGCCAGAGTCATGCCGCTCCGGGCGCTGATTTTTTGATACAGTTTGCTCACCAGCGGGTTCAAAGGAATACGCACTATCCTGTTCATGGCCAAAATGATACCGATCTGCCACAAACTGGTAAGTCCCATCTCCCGCCAGTGCACCGGCAAAACAATATAGAGCATGGAATCGCCCAGCAGGCAAGCGGCGGTGATCAAAGCCATGACGATAATCGGTCGTTGTTTGTCCATAGCGATTCCCTTTCCTAAATTATTTGCTTCAATAATTATACCACGGCCAAACTACATGGTATACCAAAAGGACTACCAGCGACCTCAAAAATATAAAATGCGGCATAAAAAAATATCCGTACGGTCTTGTGAACCGCACGAATACTGGAAAGTTTTTGGTGATGCATCCGAGACTCGAACTCGGGACACCTTGATTAAAAGTCAAGTGCTCTACCAACTGAGCTAATGCACCATATAATAAAAATAAAGTGGCTGGGGCGGCTGGACTCGAACCAACGCATGCAGGAGTCAAAGTCCTGTGCCTTACCGACTTGGCTACGCCCCAAAAAATA
>CAXYYS010000035.1:0-19538 GCA_964293585.1 uncultured Acidaminococcales bacterium | reverse complement strand
TTCCTTATTTGTAACAGGTGAAATTGTCAACATGGGGGTATTTTCTCGTTTGTTATGTTCTTCCTCATGCCTTTCATGTTCATGATTTTTCAAAACTTTTTGGGTAATAATTTCTTGCTCTTGATGGTAAAAATTGTTTCTATTCTGGATATATTTATCTACAAATTTTGAAAAGGGTTTTAAGGCATCAGCAACCTTTGGTGACAGGTCTAATGTCTCATCAATTATTACTTTCAGCAGTTTTTTAGTTGCGGCTGTTAGACGTGTGTATTTTGTGGCAAGTTTATCACATTTTTCTTTCCAAATTGATGCTTCATTCTGGCTGGAAGTTTTCTCTTGTTCAAGCTTTTGATTTTTAGTTTCCAAGGCAAGTATTTTACTTTTTAAACCTGCTTCGCGGGTATCAATATTTTTTACTATCATTGCCGCAAGTTTAGCTTTCTTGTCCATAATTTCGTAATCACTTTTGGAAACAATCAGATTACCTGTTGGGGTACCAAAAAGACCTTTCTCTTCGGAGTAATTTATGTTCGGCAACTCTCGTATTTCTCGAGCATTAATGCTCATAACTTTCCGTAGGAGATTAATGTCTATTTTCATTTGCCCTGAACATTCCCCGTCTACTATTTCAATGCCATTTTCGTGCATGATAGGCAGAAGATTTTTTCTGTTGTCGTCTATCCAGCGGTCATATTCATCTTTCTTACTACCGTAGCCCATTTCTTTCATTGCACCTTTTTTGCTGACTTGGATTCTCAACCCTTTTCTTGTTTGAGTTTTAATATTAACGTAGTCAAGATGGAGATGCGGAGTCGCCTCATCAAAATGAATTACGGCATTAAAAACGATACAATTTTTGTTCTTTCTTTGAAAGGCTAATAATGCTTCTCTAAGTATTTTCTCGGCAGTCTTATTATTTGGATGATGGTCCTTGTTACCTACCATGATGATAACCTCTTCGTAAATCTTTTCATTGTTTTTTGACCGCCTTATATGTTCTAAGTAATCTTTAATTATCCTGTCTTTTCGTGTTTGTTTTTGGTTATACTCTTTGAGGGCTTCCCCAAATAATTCTTGGTAAGTATCTTTTAAGTCTTTTTTTATTAAAGCTACATCCAATTGTACAAGATCACTGTTAACATTTTGAGCAATAAATTTTCTGTTGTTGTGGTTTAGATTACCGTCACCAGCGCAGAATGATAATGTGTACTTTTCACTTATAGGTTTTTTTCTTTTTTTTTTTTTGTTTTTTTCTTTTTAAAAAAAGGTCACGCAAACCCTCTTTTGCCCCGTCCCGTGACAAAAGAGCTTGCGGTCGCCTACGGGCGACAAGGTAAAGCCTTTAAACAGCCCTTTTATCTATTTTATTTAAAAGGGCTATTCTCAGGAGTTGCTTTGGCAACTCCTGATTGCTGGAATCTGTTATTTTCTAATGCTTTTTTATCTTCATTTTTGTGATTTCCAGTAGCAGAATCAGAAGACTTTTTAGCGGTAGTATTTTTCAAGCTTTTTTGATTTAGAGTGCCGCTTGAAGCTTGTAATGCTTTTTTTATAAAAGGTATTTGCCGCTTGATATTTGTTTTTGTTTCTTCAATCTTTGCCAGTTGATTTTCTAAGTCCGCAAGAACTTCTTTTAGCTTTAAATCGGATTTGGAACATATGTCATTGTTCATTTTTTTATCCTTCCTTTTTAATTTAATACTTGCGTTGTAAGATAAGCATTCCCATAAGAGAAGTATCATCACCATGTTTTTTCTTGCCGGAATGTTTAGACTTATTTCTGAAATTCTGCTATTGCTTTAATGGCTGCCGCCTGCATCGACGGTAACACATGGGCGTAGGTTTTATATATCATTTCAGCCGAATCTCCCGTACGCTCGCTAACAACCTTAACGTTCACACCAGCCGCCAACAACTGACTGATATGTGTGTGCCTGGTTGCCGCATGGAAACCCAAATCATCTGGTAAATTTGCGGCTTTTTTAATCCATTTCCAGTGCCTGTGGACAAAGTTATCTACGCTTACGAAATGTCCAAACGCATTAGTGAAAACAGCATTGTTTTCATTATTAAATAACTCTTTGCCAACACTAGTCTGGAAGTCTTCTTGATAATCTTTCCAAGCTTTAAGAACATTGATGGTTTTGTTATCTAAAATAACATTACGGTTAGAGGATGGGGTTTTGGGTGTACCTAATTTTCCTAAGACAAGATTATGTCTTAACACAATCATCTTCTTTGAGAAATCTATATCTGACCATAATAAGCCAAATACTTCTCCTTTCCTCATACCGGTAAATGTTGCTAAGAAAATGGCTGCATAGTAACATTTTTTTAGATAAATCTTTCCATCATCATCAAAGTCTGGCAGATAGTTACCATCCCTGGCTACTTTTAATAATTTTTTACTTTGTTCTATCGTCAGAGCGATGATAGTTTTTTTGGAACCAATAACCTTATTGGTTTCTAAGGCAGGGTTAATTTTGATTCTGCTGTTAATTTTGGCATAGTTTAGGATAGTTATTAATGTGGTTCTTATTGAGTTAACGGTTTTAGCAGAAAGCGGTATAGTTAGGCTATCCTTAGGAGGATGAATGAGACCGTTTAACCATGTCTGTATATTAAGGGGTTTCAAATCCTTTAGATTACATTGACCCAACCCAGGAATGATATGATTATGTACGAGGGAATAATAGAACTGATAGGTTGAATCTTTTGCTGTTCCTTGTCTTACTCGTAACCAGATATTGGACCATTCTTCTAGAGTTAAATCTTGCTTTGCTTTTAAGTGTCGGCGGTCATCTAACATTAATAACCATTCTTTAACCTTGGCTTTTAAATTTTTTTTATCTTTAGCAACGATATGCTTACGGCGTAATTTACCATCTAAGTCTTGGTATCTGCCAAACCATTCGTATCTATCGTTCACATTGATAAAAGTACCTTCTCCATAATTTCGTCTTATCATCGTATGTTCTCCTTACCGTTCTGACGGTTGATTTGATGCTTCATGAATTTCCTTAAGTACCCACCAGCGTGGGATAAATATACGGCTCATCAATCTCTTACAGGGTATTTGTTTGGAATGTATCATGTTCATGATTGTTCCTTTTGAAATAGCATTTCCGTAGACACATTTCCGAACCTCATCTACAGACCAATAAAGTTTGTTTTCATTTTCATCATAATTTTTCATACTATATATCTCCTTTCTGTTGCCTATTTACCCTTTTTGGGTATAAAAAAACACGGCAAACGCCGTGTTCGTATTCCCTCATGCACTATATCCCTCTGTTACCATTATTATCGCTTAATTTTTGAAATCTGGCAAATATAAAAAGGCTGTTATTGTTCGCTGGAAATGGCTCGTAGACTGACTTACAGACATTGGGTATTTAAACTATAGAAAGTTTGAAAAAGTTTAGGGATAAATTCTAATTATGTTCTAGTTATTGTTTATAATGAAGGAAAAAGGTAAAATATACTCTCATAGGGTAAGAAATATTACGTATTTAACAAAGTGGCTCACTTTTTGGCTCACTTTCATAGCGCATTTAAAAATAAAAAAACCGTGCGGCTTAGAAACCGCACGGTTATCGCTTTTTTTGGTGGCCCTGGAGTGATTCGAACACTCGACCTTTTGGTTCGTAGCCAAACGCTCTATCCAGCTGAGCTACAGAGTCACATTTGTACGACATCCCTGTCGTAACGATATTTATTATACAGATTATCAATGCGCTTGTCAAGAATTTTTCTGCCAGACGCAGTTAAAATTCTTGTTCTCTCCGGCATACTCAGTTACAAAAGCAGTAGTGGCACCGGCGTAAAACCGGTGGTATCGCAACTGACTAATTTGTAGGTGCAGCCGCCAGCTTCTCCCTGGAAGACATTTTGGGCCGCTTCAGCTCCGTGAATGTGTCCGAAGACGCAGATCCGAACATGGTATTCTTCCAGCAAGGACCGGAAAGGACTTTCCTGGGCGGCGTAATAAAAGGCAGGATAGTGCAACATGCAGATAAGTTTGGTAAACCCTGCTTTTTGCGCTGCGGCTAAAGACATCTCTAAACGCAAAGCCTCCCGGCGCAGGCGAGGCACATCGTCATCCTTAAAACCTTCAACTCCTGGCAGAATCCAGCCACGGGTGCCGCAGATGGCGGTATCACCCCAGCTATAAAAATTGTTTTGCAAAAAAGCAAACTGGCCGGGATAGGCCGTCTGCATCTTGGCCAGACTGGTCCACCAGTAATCGTGGTTGCCTTTAAGCAGAATCTTGTGGCCGGGTAGAGCGGCGATGCTTTCTAAGTCGGGTTTTGCTTCTGCCAGGGTCATACCCCAGGAAATATCGCCGCAGACCAAGACTAAATCTTGCGGCTGGACCAGGCGTTGCCAGTTGGCAGTTACTTTATCCCGGTGGCCGGTCCAGTGCTCACCAAATTTTTCCATGGGTTTGGCAGGCGGCAATCCGGAAAAATGCAGGTCACCGATGGCATAAATGGTCATAGCTGCTCCTTAAAAATTATCTTTGTACGAGAAAGGTTGTGCAGGATTAAAAATATTTGGCGCGTTCGCCACCTATCAGGGGTGGACGAGTCCGGGCCGCGGTTAAAACCGCACTGCCAATTTTTTTCACGGACAGACGTACCGGTACAGCGACTCTTTTTAAGTGCATACCGATCAGGGTCTGGCCAATATCTAGTCCCAGATGTGCTTGAATCTGTTCTACCACTACAGGATGCTGAAAAGTTTCGTAAGCGGCGCTGGCCATAGAACCGCCAGCATGGGGTACGGGATGAACCGTTACCTGGGTCAGGTTATATTTGTCCAGGACTTCTTCTTCTACCACCAAAGCCCGGTTCAAATGTTCACAGCACTGCTGGGCCAGATAGAGCTGATGCTTTTTCGTGACGGCGATTAATGCATCCATCATGACCTGGGCCGTTTCCGGTGAACCGGCGGTACCAATTTTTTCTCCCAGGACTTCACTGGTGCTGCAGCCTACTACAAAAATCTGGCCGGGTCTGGGCTGAGCCGCGGTGATCAGTTCTTCCGCCGCTGTGGTAAGTTGTGTACGTATTTGTTGTAGCAATGCTGCCTGTTCCATGTTTTACCGCTCCAATCTTCTTATTATTATAGAGTAGTCTATCACAAAAAAAGACCGCTTACAACCTGAGGGTGGTAAGCGGTGTTGAAAAATTATACTTGCGGCGCCCTGGGATTCAGTTTAAAACCTAGCTTACGCAGCATGTGGATATCGCTTTTGATGGTGGAGCCGGAAGTGGTGAGCATATTCCCGGTGATGGTAGCGCTGGCGCCGCCTAGAAAAGCTTCTTCCCCATTGTTTTTCAGTAGCTTGCGGCCGGCGGCTAAACGGATATTGGCCTCGGGGTTGATGTAGCGGAAGAAGGCAATGGTACGCAGGATATCTGCCGGCGGCAAGGTAGGCATATGTTCAAGAGGTGTGCCGGGGATAGGCATCAAGGCGTTGATGGGTATGGATTCGATACCAAGTTCTTCCAGGCTGACCGCCATATCCAACCGATCCTCCCAGGTTTCGCCCATGCCGATGATCCCGCCGGAGCAGACGCAGAAGCCTTCCTTTTTGGCAGTTTTGATGGTCTCAATCTTTTCGTCATAGGTGTGGGTGGTACAAATAGAAGGAAAGTAACGGCGGCTGGTTTCGATATTTTCATGGTAGCTGGTGACGCCTGCCTGGTGCAGGCGGTGAAATTGCTCTGCGGTTAAAAAACCCAGGGAGGCACAGAGCTCAATCTTACATTCTTTTTGCATGCGCTTAAAGGCAGCAATACATTTTTCAAAGTCGGTACCTGTCAGGGTACGGCCGCTGGTAACGATGGCAAAACGGTCTGCGCCTTCCTTTTCATTGGCTAAGGCTGTCTGCACGATTTTGTCTTGGCTCAGGAATCCATAAATCTCACAACTGGTGTGATGATGAGCGGACTGGGCGCAGTATTTGCAGTTTTCGGAACACTGACCGCTGCGGCCGTTAATGATGGTGCAGAGATCCAGCTCGTTGCCGCAAAAATGTTGGCGGATTGCATCAGCGCCCTGGCGCAGCCCGGCCAGGTCACAAGTTATGAAAAAACTTAAATCTTCGCCGCGCTTTAAGCGCCGGCCATTAATAATCTCTTGGGCTAATTGTAAGACATCCATGCATATCGCTCCTTATCATATTGAAATAGTAGGAAAAACGGCTAACAAAAATGTCTCTCCTAAACTATGACGTTTTCGCTGAGAGACGTAGAAAAAAGTTAACCTAGAACTAAAACTAAGTTTACTACCGGAAACATGAAATTGCAAGTAGTTTTCTCGGAATTATTAAAAAAGTTTAAACTGTCTGTTTTACCATGGGCTGGATGTAGGACGGTGAAGTCATTGTCGCCGGCTAGAGAAAATTTAACGGTAGCCTTTACATTTTTACGTTTAAATTGACTTTTTAGGCGCCGGGTAGTACAATTTAATAGTATATCTGTGCTAGGAATTCTAGGAGGTTAGCAAGCATGATTGAAGAAAAATATGCTCCCCATGCCATAGAAAAGAAATGGCAGCAATACTGGGAAGACCACAAGACTTTTAAGACCGAGATTGATAAGAACAAACCTAAATCCTATGTGCTGGAAATGTTTCCCTATCCGTCCGGCAATTTACATATGGGCCACGTGCGCAATTATTCCATCGGCGACGTGGTAGCGCGTTTTCGTACTATGAAGGGCTTTAACGTCCTGCATCCTATGGGCTGGGATAGTTTTGGTATGCCGGCGGAGAATGCGGCTATCCAGCACGGTATCCCTCCGAAGAAATGGACCCTGGACAATATTGCCAACATGAAAAGGCAACAGAAAGCTATGGGCCTGTCTTATGACTGGGACCGTGAGGTAACTACCTGCAAGGAAGATTATTACCGCTGGACGCAGTGGCTCTTTGAACTGTTCTATAAACGGGGCCTGGCTGTGAAGAAACGTTCCAGTGCTAACTGGTGCGATACTTGCGGCACGGTGCTGGCTAACGAGCAGGTTATTGACGGTAAATGCTGGCGCTGCGGTCACGAAGTTGTCAAGAAACAATTGGATCAGTGGTTCTTTAAGATTACGGATTATGCGGAAGAACTCCTGGATGACCTGGTATTGCTGAAGGGTTGGCCCGAACGGGTGAAGACCATGCAGCGTAATTGGATTGGTAAGAGCGAAGGTCTGGAGTTCAGTTTTGATGTACCCAGCCTGAACGAGAAGCTGGCAGTATATACCACGCGTCCCGATACGATTTACGGCGTAACTTTTGTGGTTGTACCTCCGGAACATCCAATCGTAGAAAAATTACTGAAGGATAATCCTAAGGAAAAAGAGCTGCGGGCCTTCTGCGATAAGGTTCGCAATACTTCTGATATTGAACGTACCAGCAGCGAGTCCGAGAAGGTCGGTATGTATACCGGCGTAGACTGCATCCACCCGCTGACGGGTCACAAGGTACATATCTGGATTACCAACTACGTGCTGTACGATTACGGTACCGGCGCCGTCATGGGCGTGCCTACCGGCGATCAGCGTGACTGGATGTTCGCTACCAAATATGGCATTGAAAAGATTATTACGCTGCAGCCCAAGGACCAGGTGCTCTCTCTGGACACCATGGACCATGCTTATGAGGACCACGACGGTGTACTGGTTAACTCCGCCCAGTTTACCGGCATGGAAATGAATAAGGCTATGGGCGCGATTATAGATTATATGGAAGAGAAGGGCCTGGGCAAGCGTAAGATTAACTACCGCCTGCGTGACTGGCTTATCAGCCGCCAGCGTTATTGGGGCGCGCCTATTCCTATTATTTACTGTCCCAAGTGCGGCGAGGTCCTGGTACCTGAGGATCAGCTGCCTGTCCGTCTGCCGGAAGATGTCAAGTTTGGTGATGGCAGCATGTCGCCTTTGGCGACTTCGGAAGAGTATCTGCATTGCACTTGTCCTAAGTGCGGTGGTCCGGCCCGCCGGGAAACTGATACCATGGATACTTTCATCTGTTCTTCCTGGTACTATCTGCGTTATACCGATCCCCACAACGAGAAGGCGCCTTTTAGCAAGGAAGCTAACGCCTACTGGGGTCCGGTGGATCAATATATCGGCGGTATCGAGCATGCCATCCTGCATCTGCTTTATTCCCGGTTCTTCTTAAAGGTACTGCGGGACGCAGGCCTGGTAGATTACGACGAGCCTTTTAGTAATCTGCTGACCCAGGGCATGGTGCTTAAAGATGGCGGCAAGATGAGCAAGTCTGTGGGCAACGTGGTTTCCCCGGAAGAAATCTTAGCTAAATACGGCGCCGATACGGCCCGTCTCTTTATCCTCTTCGCTGCTCCTCCGGAACGCGAGCTGGAGTGGAGCGACCAAGGCGTGGACGGCAGCTTCCGTTTCCTGAACAGGGTATGGCGTATCGTGTACCATTTTGAAAAAGAACTGGCACAGCAAGTTACCAGTTATGATACGTCGAAGCTGGATGATGCAGATAAGGATTTGCGTCGTGCTCTTCATGCTACCATTAAAAAGGTTAGCGAGGACGTTGAACAACGTTTTAACTTTAACACGGCTATCAGTTCCATGATGGAACTGGTCAATGCCATGTATGCGTACAAGGATGCCAAGAAGGAGCCTAACGCCGGTCTGGTTTACGAGACGGTGCGGAATCTGCTCCTGCTTTTAGCGCCCTTTGTACCTCATATTACTGAAGAGTTGTGGCACGGGGTGATTGACGCTCAGACCAGTGTCCATGCCCAAAAATGGCCCGTGTATGATGCCGCTGCTATCAAGGTGGATAATGTGGAAATCGTCCTCCAGATTAACGGCAAGAACCGGGATCGTCTCACGGTGCCGGCGGCTGCTACCAAGGCAGATCTGGAAAAACTGGCTCTGGCTGACGAAAAAATTAAGAAACTGATTGGTACTGCCAAAATTTTAAAGGTCATCTGCGTACCGGGACGTCTGGTTAATATCGTCGCCAGATAATAACTGTAGGACCAGGCAAGTTTCAGTAGCAGAAGAAATTTTAAAGAAGGAAGTTTAATCGCAAACACACAAAGCTAAAAGCTGTTTTAGCAACTGAACATTGACAATTGCAGCAGGGTTTCTCTGGGAGGGACCCTGCTCTTTTTATAAAAATGTAAAGGAGTTGAGGTCTTGGAAAAAAGAAATCTGGCCAAATTGGCGGTAGTGGGTGTCTCTCTGGCAGTGTGTACGGGAGCTGCTTTCTGGGATACGGGAGGGGAAACTAAAGCGCTGCAGGCAACGCAGCAGGCGGTGACGCCGGTAGTAGCTTTGGCGCAGGTCTACATCAGCGGCGAGGTAGTGCATCCGGGAATTTACCAGGTGCCTAAGGGCTGCCGGGCACATGAAGCCATCCAGCAGGCAGGGGGACTTACCGCGGCGGCGGATAAAGACAGGGTGAACCTGGCTCGCATTTGCAAGGATGGTACCCATATTAATGTGCCGGCGCTGAGTAAAACAAAATTAAAGCAAAGGCGGGAACGGGAACAGCAACGGCTGGAAGGACAGAAGGTACGCAGCGAGGGTACGACAAGGTCTGATATTAATGCGGGAGTCACGGCTTATCCGGAACCGGGCATCAGCGAAAACCCAGGACCGGCTTATCAGAATCAGGCCAAACGGCGGGGCGTTCAGAAGCGGGCACGTAGTAAACGGCAGGCGTCTGAACGGTCCGGAAAACGAACAAACACGCAACATTACAGTAGCGGTAAACAGGGAGGCAGACCATGAGTGGGGGGCTGGCTCTGCTTTTGCTGTGCCTAAGCGCAGGTATCCTGACGGCGGCGGTGACAGAAACAGTATTTTGCTGGTGGCAGGGCGTGCTGCTGGTTTTAGCCCTGGTGTCCGCTTATTGCTGCTGGCACGTACGGCGTCTGCACCTGGCCGTAGCAGCCCTGGCAGTGGTAGCTGGCAGTTCGGGCTTAATCCTGGGCGCAGTTGCCTGGCATCAGGGGGATGGCTTGCGCAGTTTACAGGGACGAACCGTGGTACTGGCAGGTACGGTGGTGCAGACAACGGTACAGCAACGACCGGACGGTCTGGCCCTGGAACTGACGGATATGGAACTACGAACACCGGGTGCGGAAGTACCGCTGACAGGAAGAGCGAAAGTTTTTATCAAGCAGGCCCATGAAAGCTGGCCAGGAGCAATTTATGCCGGCAGGCTTCAGGTGACGGGCGAAGTAAAACCGGTGACGGGTTTTCTGAACCCCGGTGTCAGGAACAGCGGACTGGCAGGGAGGATAGCCGGGGTGGGTGGTCGTTTAACAGTTGGATTGGGACAGGTGCGGCAATTACCAGGCAGGATTAGTCTTTTAAGTCAATTTCAGAGGGCGGTAAGTTATGTGCGCAGTGCGGCGTTAAAATTGTTGCCGTCCCGGGAAGGTGCGCTGCTGCTCAGCATGACTTTGGGTGGCTATAACGGTCTGGAGGAAAATGTTGCGGCTATTTTTAGAGACAACGGGCTGGCCCATTTGTTAGCAGTCAGCGGTACCCATGTTGCTTGTTTGACTTCCCTGGCTCTGGCTGCCACGGTCAGCTGGCCTCAGGTACGGCAAAAAGTTTTTATTGCAGCTTTAAATATTGTGTACGCAGCCGCCTGTGGTTTTGCCCCGGCGGTGGTAAGAGCTGTAGCCTGTAGTCTGGTGCTTCTGGCAGGGCGCAGTCCTACCCGGCGTGTACACCGGGGCAGGCTGCTGGCCGGTGTGGCTCTGAGTATTTTAGTGTGCAGGCCTTTGTGGCTCCTGGACGTAAGCTTTCAGTTATCCTTTGGCACGGTGGCAGGACTGATCTGGTTATTGCCGGAACTGGAGCGCTATCTGCCCCAGCGGGGACCTGCGGTACTCAGGGAAACGGTGGCGGTAACGGTGACGGCGCAGCTGGTGAGCCTGCCCCTGGTCATCTGGTATTTCCATCAGTTTTCTCTGGTAGCACTGGTAAGTAACGTGTTGCTTTTGCCGGCGCTGGCCGTGGCCTTGTTCTGTTTTGTGCCCGGGCTGCTGGTGGCGGTGCCGCTGCCACTGCTGGCAACTATCTGTTTTACGCCGGCACTTTTTCTAGTCCGGGGCGCTTTAGCTGCAGGTCAGTTTTTGACCCTGGTACCGGGAGCGGTCCAAACCTGCGGACACTGGGGCTGGCTGCGTAGCGGGGCTTATTACCTGGTACTGGCAGGATGGCTGGCTCCCGGTTGGTGCAACCGTTTATCCTCCTCGGGACAGCGGCAGCTTCTGGCTGCTGGCTTGGTAGTTTTTCTCGGCCTGGGCTGCTGGCAGGCCTTTAAACCAGTACCGTTAACTGTATATCATCTGGATGTAGGGCAGGGAGATGCGGCGCTGCTAGCTACTCCAGACCGGCGTTATTTTTTAATTGACACCGGCGGCTTGAGCGGGGATTTTGATGTAGGGGCCAGGGTGGTGGTGCCGGTGCTGCGTTATCTGGGCGTGACGGAGCTGGAAGGACTTTTTCTCAGCCATGGCGACCATGATCACGCAGGCGGGGCGGCAGCCGTAGCACAGGCTATCCCTATCCGCAATGTCTTTCGCGGTACGGCGGCGGCCAGTGAGGATGAGCAAAAATTGCTGCGCCTTTTACGACCAGGAACCGGGGTACAACAGCTGACGGCAGGTCAAAATTTACACCTGGGTGCCACCACGGTAGAAGTAATTACGGCAGGGGAAAGCGCCCTAACGCCCAACGAGAGCAGCCTTATCCTGCGTTTTAACTGTGGCGGAAGGCAGCTGCTTTTTACCGGTGATGCTACCGGTGCGGAAGAACTGGCCGCTACCGGCAGGGATATTGGCTCGGTACTGCTCAAGGTCAGTCACCACGGCGCCGGAACTTCTTCGGAGGCGGGTTTTTTACAACGGGTGGCGCCGCAGCTGGCTGTGATTTCCGTGGGACGGGGCAATATTTACGGCCATCCTGATCCGGAGACTGTAAGCCGCCTGCGTAAAAGCGGCGCCATGGTACTTCGGACGGATCTTTTGGGTGCTGTCAAGGTTGTTTTTGACGGTAGGGCATTAAGATGGTATAGTTACAGATATCAACCGGCATCTTTTTAAGGAATCGTAAAACATGAAAATTGAAGCGGCTAATTTTTTAGCACAACTGCATACAGATAAACCTTTGCCCGGGGTAATTGCTATCGTGGGCGAAGAAACTTATTATCGGGATAAGGTGCGGCACGCCGTCCTGGCCAAAATTTTTGCGCCGGCAGAACCGGCGGAATACGAGCTGACCACCTTTAGTGAAAAAACGGATCTGGACCAACTGGCGAACATCGTTAATACCTATCCGTTCTTTGGCGGCAAGAGCGCCGTGCTGATCACAGACCAGGATCTTTTAGTGCCGCGGGAACGGGAAGACAAGGTCAGTAAGACCGGCGAGGAACGTTTGCAAAAACTACTGGCGCTGTTAAGCGATGTACCGGATTTTTGTACGGTGCTTTTGCAGACGTCTAAATTAGATGGACGCCAGAAACTTAGTAAGACCTTGCAGAAAGAACATTGCCTGGTAACTTGTACACCCCTGAAATCGTACCGTCTGGAACCCTGGCTGAGAGATCAGGCGCAGCAACATGGCGCCAGTTTTACCCGGGACGGGATGGAACGTATCTTAAGTTATATGATGAATGTGGATAAGGTTCCTATGCAGCTTCTGGCGGGAGAAATCGAAAAGTTGTCCCTGTATGCCGGAGAGCGTAAGACCTGGACGGGCGAGGATGTGGACCACATCTTTGCGGCTTTGCCTGAGGCTAGTATTTTCGCTCTGGCTGATGCACTGATTAATGGCAAAACAGCTAATTTTTTAAATTTGCTGACGGCGGAAAGACGCAAGGGTACCAATCTGATGGCGGTACTGGGCATGATTCTTTTTCAAATCCGCAACCTGCTGGCGGCGGCTGAATGTCGCCGGCTGGGCTTGTCTAAGGAGGCCATGATGAGACGCCTGGAGCTGAATCCTTATGTGGCGGAGAAAGCCTGGGCGGCAGCGGCGCATTTCCCGGAGGCAGCGGCCTATGAGGCGGTAAGAAATTTAGATCAGCTGAGCGTGGATTTTCGCCGTGGCGGTCGCGGTTTCTCCCGGCTGGAAGAAATAGCGGTACAGCTGCTGGCTTCCCGGAGGTAGGCACAGCTTTTGCTTGCCGGGCTGTGAGGGAACGCTGCTGCCATGTCAACCTGGTTCATAGCGGAATTAAGATACTGAAGCTAAAAAGTAGACAATTTAGCAGTGATTTGGTACAATACTTAATTAAGGTGAGGGGAAAGGAGTGCGGTGCTGACGTACCGCGACATTATCATGAACAAAGACGCATTGTTGTATGTGATTACTCCGGAAAAGCAAAATCGTGAGGATCTGCTGAAACTGTTAAAAGAACACCAGGAGATTAAGTTTGTCTCCCTGATGGGTGTGGATTTTGCCGGTAATGATACTGACGAAAAGATTCCCATTAAATTGTTTATTGATGATATCCATGCCTTCCTGGAAGGGCTTGCCGCGCAGACGGATGGTTCTTCGGTAGTTCTGCCCGGTATTGCTACGCTGAACGACGCCAGGGTTGACATGCAGGTAGACCGTACCGTGAACTGGTACGTGGATTATAATTACGAGCATTTTGACGCTGAGACCGGTAAGATGGTAGGTACCCTGCGTATCCCCTGCTTTTTGCTGCACAACGGCAAACTGGTGGACAGCCGCAGTATTCTGCAGAATACCTTGGATTATGTTGCGGACGAGCTGCAAAAGCTGTTCCGGAAATATCCACAGGTGGCTGGTCTGGAACATTTAAAACTAGCGGATATTGATAAATTTATCTTTACGACGGCTACGGAGCTGGAATTTTGGGTGAAGACACCGGCAGAGGATGCACCTATCGAAGCCTTGTCCTCTTCCCAGATGATGCAGGAGCAATACTGGCAGCGTACTCGCGGTAACGTGCGTACGGCACTGGAACAGGCTCTGGAGATGCTGGAGCGGTACGGTCTGGAACCGGAGATGGGGCACAAGGAGTGCGGCGGTGTGCGCGGGCATATCGACAGCACCGGACATATGACCCATGTCATGGAACAGCTGGAAATAGACTGGAAATATAACAGCGGTCTGCAGACTGCTGATAATGAGATCCTGGCGCGTATCATCGTCAAGGAAATTTTCCGCCTGAACGGACTGGAAGTTTCTTTCCAGGCAAAACCGATTCCCGGCGTAGCCGGCAGCGGCGAACATACCCATGTGGGTATTGCTGCCCGTATGAAGGACGGCCGTAAAGTGAACCTGTTCGCACCGGCGAAAGATAATGAGGCGTTCTTGTCCGCAGTTGGTTTTGGTGCCGTCATGGGCATCCTGAAAAACTATGAGGTGCTGAATCCTTTCATTTCCTGCACCAATGATTCCCTGAACCGGCTGCAACCTGGTTTTGAAGCACCGGTGTGCATCGTGACCTCCCTGGGCACCAGCCCGGAGCAGCCCAGCCGTAACCGTACAGTGCTGGCAGGGTTGATTCGCGACCTGGGCAGCCCGCTGGCTACCAGGATCGAGATGCGCAGTCCCAATCCTTATACCAATACTTATATCGCCATCGCCATTTTCTATCTGGCGGCCCTGGATGGTATCAAGGCCTGTGTGGCAGCGAAAAAATCTCTGGCCCAGCTGGAAAGCGAGATTAGCAAGAAAGCCGGCAAGAGCGGTTTCTATCTGGAAAAAGAGCGTCAATATCGTACCGAGGACGATGTCTTTGAAGACTTTAATGCGGCTGAACGCGCTAAGCTGTTTGGCGAGCCGCCGGCCACGGTTTGGGAAAATATGCAGGCTTTAAAGAAATATCCGGACAAGGTGCAGGTACTTACTGCCGGCGGAATCTTACCGGAAACCTATATTGATTCTTTCGTGGAAGGCGTGATGGTTAGGTGGCGCACGGAAATTTTGACCCGGGTGCTGCCGGATGCCCATGACCTGGTATTGGCCTGCAAGCAGTTGCACAATGACAGCGCTGCCACTACTAAGGATAAGCTGGCCTGGAAGAAAATCGATCGTCTGCGCCGGGAACTGGCACAGGACAAGACCAAGGACGGCAGTCTGATTTCCAGGTTGCGCAAAGCTTTAAATGCTGGTAAATACGATGTAGCCAGTGCCATGCTGCTTACCTTGAAGGAGAAAACACAGTTGTTGACAGCCCTGTATCGTAGCTATCAGCAGAATATCCTTTTCTGAAATGTTTAATTCTCAACTGTTTTGGCAAAAACAGTTGAGAATTATTTTTGGTTGTGGTAAAATATCTCCGTGTTTTAGTTTTATTTATTGTTGGAAACAAAAGTTTGGGAGGATTACAATGGATTTTGCATTAAATGAAGAGCAGCTGGAATTACAGGAAATGGTACGCGATTTCGTCGCCAAAGAAATTACGCCGAACGTTTCCGAGATGGACAAGAATAATGAAGCCACGCCGGGCCTGATGAAAAAGGCTGCGGATATGGGACTTCTGAATGTAGTGGTTCCGGAAGAATTTGGCGGCCCCGGTTTGGACAGCGTTACCATTGCCATGATTTACGAAGAACTGGGTAAAGGCTGTGCCGGTGTTGCAACTTCCATGGCTGCTAATTCTCTGGCTACGGCGCCGGTGCTTCTAGCTGGTACGGAAGAACAGAAGAAGATGTATTGCGACCTCCTGAATAATGGCGGTTTGGCTGCTTTTGCCTTGACAGAACCTGGTGCCGGCAGTGATGCGGGCGGGGTTTCTACCAGGGCAGTGCATGATAAGGAAAAGGGTATCTATACCCTGAATGGTACTAAGGCTTTTATCACTAACGGTGGTATCGCTGATATCTATCTGGTTTTTGCCAATACTCGTGCCAGTGGCGGTATCCGCGGTTTGACCGCGTTTATCGTACCCAGGAACACTCCCGGTTTTAAAGTTGGCAAAAAAGAGGATAAGATGGGCATCCGTCCTTCCAATACCTGTGAGCTGATCCTGGAAAATGTCGTAATTCCTGAAAAGAACCGTGTGGGCCGCGAAGGCGAAGGTTTCCGGATTGCCATGAAAACTCTGGATGCCGCCCGTCCGTTTGTAGGTTCCGTGGCTGTAGGTCTGGCGCAGTCCGCTCTGGATTATGCCATTAAGTATGCCAAGGAGCGCCGTCAGTTTGGCCAGCCTGTAGCTTCTTTCGAGATGGTGCAGGGCATGATGGCCGATATGGCAATGAAGGTAGATGCAGCCCGTCTTTTAGTACAGCGCGCCTGCATGATGCGCGACCAGCATGTGGAATTTTCCAAGGAAGCGGCTATGGCTAAGTGCTATGCAGCAGATGCGGCTATGTCCGTGACCACAGATGCGGTACAGATCATGGGCGGTTATGGTTACAGCCGTGAGTATCCGGTAGAAAAGATGATGCGTGATGCCAAGATCATGCAGATTTATGAAGGCACGAACCAGATTCAGCGTCTGGTCATCGCTAACAAGCTGTTACGGTAATCTCAACAGTAATTTTAACCCCGTCGCTGGGCAAGGCTATGCAAGCGGCGGGGTTTTTGCTATAATAAGAATATCTTTAAGCGTTAAGGAGCAGATATGATTTTAGTGTGGGTACCCCTGGTGGTATTTATCCTGGACCGGTTGACCAAGCTGTGGGTGGCATCACGGATGCTGGAAGGGGAAAGTATCCCGGTGGTGCCGGGTATTTTTCACCTGACATATGTTTTAAATCCCGGCGCGGCTTTTGGTATGCTGGAAGGCAGCCGCTGGTTCTTTTTGCTGGTGGCACTGCTGGCCGTGGGTGTCATCTGGTGGTACCGGCGGGAAATATTAAACGAGGAAGCCTGGATCCGCTGGGGTACGGCCTTGTTTTTAGGCGGTACGCTGGGCAATGTGTGGGACCGGGCCTTGAACGGCCTGGTGGTAGATTTTTTTGATTTTCGTATCTGGCCCGTGTTTAACGTGGCCGATTGTGCAATTTGTGTGGGAGTGGGAATGATCGTATGGAGCATCTTACAAGAGGAATTACGGAAGAAAAAATAACTGCAGAGCCGTTGGAACTGGAAGAAGATTTGACAGGAGAAACCGGTACGGTTCAGACGCTGGTTGTGACAGAAGCCGCTGTGGGCCAGCGGACGGATGTCTATCTGGCGGCGGCATTGGGCAGTACTCGCAGTTCGGTCCAGCATTTGCTGGAAGCCGGCCTGGTAACCAGGAAAGGTAAATCCGTGGCGGCACATTATAAATTGCGCCAGGGGGATGTATTGTCCGTATTTATTCCAGCACCACAGCCTTTAGCGGCCCAGCCGGAAAATATTCCACTGGATATTATTTATGAAGACGAGGACGTGGTGGTGGTCAATAAACCACGGGGCATGGTCGTGCATCCGGCAGCAGGTAATTATACCGGTACGCTGGTGAATGCCCTGCTATATCATTGCAAGCATCTATCCGGGATTAACGGCGTGATCAGGCCGGGCATCGTACACCGCCTGGATAAGGATACCAGCGGTATCATGATTGCGGCCAAGAATGATGCCGCTCATGTTTCTCTAAGCCGGCAGATTCAGGATAAAACGGCACGGCGCAGCTATCTGGCCATCGTGCGCGGTAATATCAAGACGGATAGCGGCACCATTAAGACGCAGATTGCCAGGGACAAGAATGACCGTAAAAAGATGGCGGTGGTGCAAGAGGGCGGCCGGGAAGCTATCACGGACTATCAGGTATTGGAACGGTTTGGCAAATATACTATCGTGCGTTGTCTTTTGAAGACGGGGCGGACCCACCAGATCAGGGTGCACCTGGAGCATCTGGGATATCCCCTGGTAGGCGATCCCAAGTATTCTCCCATGAAGGTACCGTTTAACATCAAGGGTCAGGCGCTGCACTCTCAGACTTTGGATTTTGTTCATCCCCGGACGGGACAGGCCCTGCATTTTGAGGCGCCGCTACCGGCTGATATGCAGACCATTATCACCAGATTGCATAACGGACAGTTTACCTGAGAGAACATAAAAAAAACATGATTTTATGATATAATAAAAATATTGAGGGGGTAAGACCATGAGTAACATCGTCAATAAGAAAGTCATCATGGATGCGGATGCGGTTAGACGTTCCCTGGTGCGTATCGCTCATGAGATTATTGAACGTAATAAAGGTGTGGACAATGTAGCCCTGGTTGGTATCAGGACCAGGGGTGTGCCTTTAGCCGCACGGATTGCCCGGGAAATAGCTGCCATCGAGAAAGTAGAAGTACCGGTGGGGATGCTGGATATCACGCTTTACCGCGATGATCTGTCCACCTTGGATTATAATCCGGTCATCCATGGCACCGAGATGGATTTTGATATTACGGGTAAGGTCATCGTGCTGGTAGATGACGTACTCTTTACTGGACGTACTATCCGCTGCGCCCTGGACGCCCTGGTTGATATTGGACGGCCACAGGCCATCCAGCTGGCAGTTCTGGTAGATCGGGGACATAGGGAACTGCCCATTCGCGCCGATTATGCAGGTAAGAACGTACCTACATCCAGAAAAGAAACAATCCAGGTGGAATTGCAGGAAGAAGATAAGGTGGACGAAGTGGTCCTGGGACAAATTGAGGCTTGACATAAACTAAGCTTTCTGAGTATGATACTGAGTGGATATAAAGGAGTGACAACTATGGCAAGTCCGGTGGAAATGCGCAATGCGGCCTTGGGTGCCACGGTAGTGAAGAATCTGGAAAAACGCGGTTTTAGCGCTTACTATTGCGCTGATAAGCAAGCTGCGCTCAGCCAGGCTCTGGCGTTGATTCCCAAGACAGATTCAGTTTGCTGGGGCGGCAGTATGAGCATCAGTGAGATAGGTCTGTTAGACAAAGTTCGTGCTGAGTATAAAACTATTGACCGTGATACGGCGAAAGACCCGGCGGAACGTAGCGAAATCATGCGTCAGGGCTTGCTGGCGGACACTTTTTTGATGAGTGTCAACGGCCTGAGCGAAGACGGAGAGCTAGTAAATATTGACGGTAACGGTAACCGCTGTGCGGCTATGATTTATGGTCCTAAACAGGTCCTGATCATTGCCGGCCTCAATAAGGTGGCTAAAAATTTACATGCTGCCGTAGCCAGGGCCAGGAGTGTGGCTGCTACCACTAACGTGCAGCGTTTTCCTGGTAAAAAAACTCCCTGCAGCGTGACCGGCGCTTGTGCCGATTGTCTGTCTGCCGATTGTATTTGTAACTATTTTGTCATCACCCGCAGGAGCAACCCTCAGGGACGAATCAAGGTTATCCTGGTGGGAGAGCCTTTAGGATATTAAGCGCCCCGGCGCCAAGGAGAGCAAAAATTATGAAAAAATTACGTTATATCATGGCAGGTCTGGTGGTCGTTTTTATGATGGCCATTACCTGGGTGGCAGCAGCTGCTCCCAGTTATGAGAATCCATTTGATGAGGTGTATGCCAAAGAGGCGGAGTCGTTAAAGACTCCCGGTACCGCCAAGGTAGTGTACTTGTTCCTGGATAACCGCCGCAATCCT
>CAXYYS010000034.1:0-20555 GCA_964293585.1 uncultured Acidaminococcales bacterium | reverse complement strand
CTTCAGGCGACTTCCTTATGTTAGCACCTATTCCATTTCTTGTCAACAGTTTTTTTCTGAACTTCGCAACTTTTTATTGCCTACCTGCAAAAAAATAACTACCGGCAGTCCGGCTGACGCCAGACTGCCGCTTAGCTATCATGGATCCGGCTTATTTAACAATCGACTTCGAATTTAAAATTATTAATCACCGGACGTTCATCCTTACCGGTACGAGCTTCCTCCGTCAGAACTGCCTGCAATACGATAGCACATTCCAGACGTTTCTTTTGAATCTTACACCCATATTCATACGGCTTGCTGATATCGCCATTGGCCAGATCCGCATTAGCAGGACAACCGCCACTGCAGAAGAAACGCGCCCAGCAGTTCTTACATTCCTCTTTAGTCATCACATGGTTATGTCTAAACTTTTGTACCAGATCAGGACGTTCTATACCTGTATCCAGGGTACCGACCTTATATTGTTCCCGACCTACAAACTGATGGCAGGGATAAATATCTCCTTCAGGTGTGATAGCAAAATATTCATGTCCGGCACCGCAACCGGCCAAACGCTTAGCCACGCAAGGTCCGTTATCCAGCGCCACATTAAAGTGGAAGAAATCAAAGGGCTTATCCTGATGTCTATATTCCAGATAAGCAGCAGCCAGTTTATCATATTCTTTATAGAGTATCGGCAAATCCTCTTCGCGTAACACATAAGGTTCGTCTATGCCGACTACAGGTTCCATGGAAATTTCCCGGCCCACTTGTAACATATCCAGGGTATCCTCACAAAAATGCAAGTTGTTATGAGTATAAGTCCCACGCAAATAGTAATTTTTACCGTGCCGGCTGTCTATTACCTTTTTAAAGCCCCGTACTGCCGCATCATAACTACCGGTTCCATTAGGGAACGGTCTCATGGCATCATGAGTTTGCTTGGCGCCGTCCAGACTTAGCACCAGCATCACACGCTGCTCGTTCAGGAACTTAATTTTATCATCAGTGAGCAAGGTCCCATTCGTGGTCAGGGTCAGCTTAATATTTTTATGAGTTTCTTTTTCCCTGGCACGCGCGTACTCAACCACGTACTTAACTACCTCAAAATTAACCAGAGGCTCGCCGCCGAATAAATCTATCTCCAGATTATGTCTTTGCTGGCTGCCTTTAATGGCAAACTCAATAGCCTTGGCCGCAACTTCCTTGCTCATCAAAGCCCTTTTCCCGCCAAAATCACCGGTACCGGCAAAACAATATTTGCACCGCAGATTGCAATCGTGAGCAATATGCAGGCACAGAGATTTTAAAATAGGTTTTTCCGAAAAAGTTTGCGGTACTTCAAAATCCGGAGAAAACAAAAGACCGTCTTTTATCAGTCCGTGCAATTCTTCCAGAATCTCCTTCAGTTCCTGCACAGGGTACTTTTCCTGCAAAGCTTTTATCACGGCCTCATCATTATGGCCGTCAAAAACTCCCAGCACATCGTAAACCGGCTCATCAATCAAATGTACCGCACCACTGTTAACATCCAAAACTGCCAGATAGTCATTAACCTTCATCCGGTGAATCAAATCATGCATATGTGTTCTCTCCTAACATTAAAACAACTCCCTGCGCACTACACAGGGAGCTGTTAATTACGCAATGATAATTATTTATGTTCGCAAACCTGATTGCCAACAGTACAAGAAGTCTTGCAGGCAGATTGGCAGGATGCCGGGCATTCGCCACAGCCGCCGGTCTTCAAAGTCTTATTCAACATTGCCTTATTTACAGTCTTTACATGTTTCATCATCATTACCTCCTCTTGGTTGTTAGTCTTATTTTAGCTTGTTTTATGTGTTTACGCAAGTGCTAAATTTTTGGTACTGTTAATTTATACAACCAGTCTGTCGGTACCCCCTTACTTTCCAGGAATCCGACCAGATAAGCTTTCTCCAACCGCCGTTCCAGACCTGTGACACCATTAACGTTGTCATAAATACCCATACGGCGTAATTCAAACGGAGTCTCCCGGACAATTTTGGTTGTATTGCAGCCAGCCTTTCCTGTCAAAGCATATTTAATGTGGGGATACTTGTGAATCTCTGCCAGCACAGCCTGGTTATACGCACCATTAGGATAAGCGATACCTTCAATATAAACTCCCAGATGCTGCCGCAATAAATTTATTGGTTGATAAATTTCCCAGGGCAGATATCCGGTAGCAATAATATTTAATGGATCATGACTCATAGAATGGGACCCTATCTCCATACCATGTTCCTGCATCTCTTTTAATTGTCCGTACGTCATATAATCCGGTCCGCCTACTGAATTACCGATGACGAAGAAAGTAGCGTGGTATCCATATTTTTGTAAGAGCGGATACGCTACCGTATAATTATTGTTGTACCCGTCATCGAAAGTCAGGACCACGTTCTTGGCAACATCTTCCCCCGTCAGGAGTTTTCTTCTGGCTTCAGCCGCCGTGATAACCTGATAACCATGCTCAGAAAAATACTGAAGATGCTGGGCAAATAGTTGTTCCGGGATACAGACATCCTTATCCCAGCCGGGAACAATACCGATACTGTGGTACATCAGATACGGCACCGCATGTTGTTTATACTCCAAATATTCATCTTTATATTTATATTGGATAAAAAGTGCCACCAGAGCCGCTACCACTACTGCAGCCCTAAAGATTTTCCAGAACAAACGCACCATGATCAACCTTTCTTGGCTTTAGCCCCCACGGCAGGATATTGAGCAGGTACTGCTTCCGGTAAAGGCGGCATGCCCCAGTCCCGCGCTATATCCTGTAATTTTTTTAAGCGATGGTTAAGACCTGACTTTCCAACTTCCCCCTCGGTGAACTCTACCAGTTCACTTAATGAAACATCCGGATGTTGCAACCGTAAAACTGCAGTCTCCTGCAGCATATCCGGCAACTGAGCATAACCCGGCTGAGCCTGAAGGAATTTTATACAAGCCACTTGTCTTACTGCGGCCTGCACCACTTTATTAAGATTAGCAGTTTCGCAGTTAACGACCCTGTTGACATTATTTCTCATTTCTTTAACGATACGTACATTTTCATATTCTAAAACGGCGTTAAAAGCCCCGGTCAAAGATAAAAAATCTTTGATTCCGTTACCGTCTTTCATATACACGATATAGTTCTCCTTGCGATCCGTTAATTTGACCGGCAGAGAAAAACCACGCATGATTTTGACAATAGTTCTGGCAAACTCTTCATTTTCAGTAACAATTTCCAGATGATAATCTCCTGCAGGACTGTTTACTGAACCACCTGCCAGAAAAACTCCCCGTAAAAATGAACGCCGGCAGCAGGCTCTGCTTAGTAATGTATTCGTTTCCTCAGATGGTAGCAGTTGCAATTCCCGGAGAGCCTGTCCCACCACAGGTGACGGCAGAACCTGCACCTGGTACCGGTTATGTTTCTTCAGTCTTCTGGACCTGGTTACCACGACTTCCGTCTGTACCTGATAATTGGTTTTTATAAGCTGCAGTACCCTGCGAGCCAGAGCTGCATTTTCCGTAGAAAAATGGATACCCAGGTTCAACCCGCTCAGGACTAAAGCACCGCTCATTTTTAACAAGCCCAATAGTTCTGCTTTTTCGCAACATTTTTTTGCTATTTCTAAACGTGCTAATTCGTTCTTGACATCATTAGAGAAGGACATCGTAAACCTCCGTCTCCTCACAACTACCGGCTACAGGAAATTTAAGTACGCAGTTTCCGCATAGCCTGACGGATAAACAAATAATCAAAAAAGACGAAACCTTTGCCAAAAAGCCTCAAGCGATAAACCAGTGACATGACTACCTGGGCCAGTTTCTGTGGATTATGACGCACCAAATCCTCTTTGCTTAAAAGTTTAGCCGGTACCGTTTGAATACCCAGTTGCTCAATCTTCTGCACATCTGGTGTTACCGGTTCCTGGCCTTTCGCCCGGTATTGCGCTAACTGCTCCGCTGTCAGTGGCTCATCGTTCACAATAACATAATCCAAAAATTGCGTACCCACCGTATCAACCAGAGCCTGCACATGTTCAAAAGCTCCATATCCATCAGTCTCTCCGGGCTGGGTCATCACATTACATACATAAATTTTAAAAGCCTTGCTGGCTACAAGCGCCTCTCTGATTCCTGTAACCAGTAAATTGGGGATAACACTGGTATATAAACTTCCCGGTCCCAGGATAATAACATCTGCCTTCAGTATAGCCTCTACTGCACTTTTTGTCGCAGGGGCATCCTGTGGAATCATCGTAACATTAAGAATATGTTTGCCTGCTTTACTGATTTCCGATTCTCCGGTTACCTTACTATGATCAGACATCGTAGCCTGCAACTGAATATTCGTCAAGGTTGACGGTACCACCTTGCCCCGGATTTTCAAAATTTGGCTGGCCGCCTGTAGTCCTTCTTCCATACCACCTTCTGTCCCGGCTATTGCAGCCAGGAACAAGTTGCCCAGATTATGTCCTGCCAAGGCAGAATTACCGCCAAATCTATATTGCATGACCCGTTCCATCAACGGTTCCCTGTCTGCCATGGCTACCATACAGTTACGCAAATCACCAGGTGGAATAATTCCCAGTTCCTGCCGCAGACGTCCGGAAGAACCTCCATCATCTGCCACAGTCACTACTGCCGTACAATTATTAGTAATAAACTTCATACCATGCAAAAGTGAAGACAAACCCGTACCACCGCCGATAACAGTTATAGCCGGGCCGTTACTCAACTTACGTTGTGTAAAAATAGTATCCAGCAGGGAATCGCCACTTTCAGGAATAACCGCTTCCATGACAGAACGCACCAGACGGCGGGCAGCATAAAACATGATGGCCAAACCAATAAGCATCACAACTATACCGGCACCCACGGCGTAACCATTAGAATATTTACCTGTAGCCTGATAGCTCATCCGAAACAAAAGTTCCTCTGCAAATCCCATGACCTGGTAATTAAAAAGCAGCGCCAGTGCCAGAGAGCATAGTAAAACCCCTGCCGCAAACAAAAGCAGCCATCTTTTAAAATTAAGGCCGGGACAAAACCAGCTAATCCAACCCATGCAATCCTCCCCAACATTTATCCCAACACCCAGCATCACTCCGCGTCATACGATACACCTCTATGACTTAGACTTACTGCCAGGCCAAAATAGTCTGTGTAATATTATAACACAAAACGCCGGCATTACAAATGCGCTTGCCGCTAACCCCGCTTCGACTTTTTTATACCGCAGTAAAGCTCATAAAAAAACTACTGTCCTGATAAAAGACAGTAGTTGCTAAACTGGTAGCTTATTTTTTCGCAGGTAATCCAGGTAATTGTACATACCTGGCAGCCAAAGACAAAACTCTGCCGCAAAAAGGAGCCGTACAAGCTGTAAAAATCATGCCAGGTACCGCGGCGGCTACTAAAGGATATGCCGCTTTACCGATAATAAAACTTAAAGCCATCCTGGCCATGAAAGTCCCTACAGGTCCGGAAAAGAGATAAAAAATTCTGGTAGGCCCGGTACCAAAATAAATGATGGCTACCACCACGCGAAAGAGCATAGCGATGCAGACATTTAAAATGTTTTGCGTGCCCAGGATTAAACCGATAAGGCTGGATAAAATACCGGCACATAAATAAGCTTTAATACCAAAGACACCGCAAATGGCCACGGCAATGGGTGCCGAAAGTTGAAATTCCATGCCGGGCACAAGCCCGGGAATCTTAAAAGCTCCACTGATTGTAATCAAAGCGCACAATAACGCAATATGACATAAATCCCTATTTGAAAAAGTCATCACTTTACACCCCTCGAGAAATATCATCAATCACAAGTTTTTATTTTACTCAGGTTGCACCAAATCTTGCCAGGCCTTGCTCAGCAGCACTATTAGTCGTTGTAATTGTGTCCGCGTATGTGCAGCCGTAATAGTAATACGCAAGCGGCTGGAACCAGGCGCCACTGTAGGCGGCCTGATAGCCGAAAGCAAAATCCCTTCCTGATACAAGCGTTGTTCCAGCTTAACTGCTAGGCTCGCAGAACCTGTAATCACAGGTATTATTGGAGTCATACCTGGTACTACCGGTAAGCCTGCTGCCGTTAAGGCACTCCGTACATAATCTGTATTTTCCCGCAAGCGTCGTAAGTAAGCTGGGGCCTCTGTCTTTAGTATTCGCAAAGCTGCCAGCGCTGCCTCCATATCTGCCGGACTGAGAAAAGTGCTAAAAATAAATGGCCGGGACTTATTACGCAAATAATCAATAATCATTTTTTTACCGGCCACATAGCCGCCTTCCGCAGCTAAACTTTTACTGAGCGTACCTACCTGCAAATCCACTTGTCCTTCCAGATGATAATAAGCAGCTGTTCCCGAACCATCATTTCCCAACACGCCCACAGAGTGGGCATCATCTATAATTAAGGTAGCCGCATACTGCTGCTTAAGTTTCACCAGATCCGGCAGAGGAGCAATATCACCATCCATGCTAAACACACCGTCACTGACAATAAAACGGCAGGCTGCTACGGCCGTATTCTTTTCTTGCTCTTCCTGTTCCCACTGTTGTAGTTTCTGTTCCAAGTCCTTGCTGTCACCATGTTTATAAATAATGACCCGGGCCTTACTAATACGACACCCGTCAATGATACTGGCATGATTCAATTCATCACTAAAAATTACATCTGTACTCTTGGCTAGTGCAAACAACACTCCCAGGTTTGTCATGTAGCCTGTATTAAAAATCAAAGCAGCTTCTGCATGTTTAAATTGAGCCAGTTCCTTTTCTAGAATGGTGGCTGCGCATACGCCTCCGGTCGTCAGTCTGGATCCTGTGGACCCTGTTCCCTGCTGAAGTGCTGCCGTTGCTGCTGCCTGACGTACCTCAGGAGCAAAAGTTAGGCCCAGATAATTGTTACTGGAAAACACCAGATACTGTTTACCCTTCCTGTCTTGTGCAGTCACAGCGTCCAAATACTGCAAGTCCTTAATCTCCCTGGCTAACCCCGCTTGCTTAATGTTTGCCATTTCCTGCATTATGCGTTCAATCAACATCGCTCGATTCCCCCGTCCTGATAAAGATCACCTGCTCTTGTAAATATTGAATAAGCGCTGGCACATCAGCCTCCGGACGCACGAAAAACACTCTGCCGCCCACCCCATCATGGAGCTTTTTTAAAACGGGAATTCGTCTGTAGCCATTTTTAGCAGATCCGACATACCCCGTCACATATAAAGGATCATCCGACCAGCATAATTCTGCTACTACCCCTTCTCCTCCAGCTACCTTAGAAGCCAGTACCAAAGCTTCCCGGACATGATCACCTTGCAAACCATGTTGAGCGAGAGCAGTAGAAAATTTTTCCGCGTCATCTACATCCATATTGGTAACACGTACGCCCCGTACTCCCAGTCTATCCATCCTGGCACCGGTCACAGCATTAACCAGCATAGCGCCCCGCATACTGTCCGGCAGGGCGGCAATAGCTTGCAAACCTTTACGAGCTGCCACCGAAGTCACTCCTGCTGCCTCCAGTTCTTGTAAAGCTACTTTTCTGCCTTCCTCCACAGAAGCCGCCCGACATTCTGAAAATGCTAAGAGCTGACGATATTGTATCTGTTCTTTTTTTATCAATTCAACTTTAATAGAAATAAAATCTGCTTCACCACGCTGATGATTTTTGGCTCGCTCCAACATTGCAAGCACTTCATCATTCACAGCACCTTTTTCTATAATCCTTTCCGAACCTGAAATATGCCGTCCACCTTTTTCGTGCGGTCCACCTTGTGCAGCACGCATCTTTAAACTATACAAGACCTTTTCCATAGACATTATTGTCAGACGCTTCCCTTCTCGTTAACTTTTTATTTGCATTTGGTTAACATCGTTATTATAGTCCATTTGAGTTTATAGGTCAACCTAGTTTGTTGGTATGGTTAACTATATTGTTATAAATTAAGGACCTTCCTGACTAGAAGGTCCTTAACAAGTCCTAACTTTATTTCTTTTTATCCAAATCCCTGTGGACGATTTCTACCTTATACCGGTGCGTACGCAGGTGATCATAAATTTTATTGGCAATAAAGATACTGCGATGCTGGCCGCCTGTGCATCCAATACTGATTACCAGCTGACTCTTACCCTCGCGGATATATTGGGGCACCAGATAATCCAGTAAATCAAAATACCGTTTCAGGAACTCATAAGTCTGGTCAAAGCGGCTTAGGAAATCAGCCACCGGTTGATCGTTACCTGTTAGATGTTTCAAATCTTCCTCGTAGAAAGGATTAGGCAAGAACCGGACATCCATAACTAAATCACTGTCTAAGGGAATACCATGCTTATAGCCAAAAGACTGCACCACAATTAACATTTCTCCAGCATCATTACCGGAACTATACATCTGGTGAATTTTTTCCTTAAGTTCACCCGTAGCAAGATAACTGGTATCAATAATCTTATCTGCCCGTTCCCGTACCGGCATCAAATATTTGCGTTCCATAGCCACACTGGCTGCTAAGTTTTTGCCGCCTTCCATAGGATGACGTCGCCGCGTTTCTTTATACCGGCGAATCAAAACTTCATCTGAAGCATCCAGGAACAAAACTTCATAGTCCTGCCCCATCGCCTTCATCTCGTCTAAAACTTCTACCAATTTATCGAAGAAGATACCGCCACGGGTATCCACAACTAACGCCGTATCCCTGCCCGGCGTCTGACGGCATAGTTCCGCAAATTTAGGCATCAAAGCCGGCGGTAAATTATCCACGCAAAAGAAGTTTAAATCTTCCAAAGTACGCAAAACCTGTGTCTTACCAGCGCCAGACATGCCTGTGATAATTAAAAAATGCGCTTTTTCTTGTTGCATAAAAATCCCCCTGTGCTACCAAGTCCTCTTAGCCTTTCCGTTATTTTACGTCAACCGGCAGACAATCTTTAATTCTGCTATAAACATGCAAGGCGTTCTGGTAGAAGAATAAATCCTGATATTTTTCCGGCACCAGACTTCCCAGTACCTTGATATTATCAGGGATATTTACCAGAGGCCAGTCACTACCGTACAGAAATTTCTCCCAGTTATCGAGATACTTCATCCACATCCGCAAATACTCAAAATAACCAGCCTGTTCCTGCAGGAACGCATCTGTGATTTTTCCTACCAGCAAACCTGACAAATCTAGATAAACATTCTCATCCTTGGCTGCTGTCACTATAGCATCCGGTATCCATGGATTGCCGATATGACAAATAACAAATTTGACGTCAGGATGCTCTGTTGCCGCATCGTCCACGGTTAGAGGATGTGCATATTTAAGTTTGCCATGATGATTAGCTGTTTCACCTGAATGCATAGCCACCGGAACCTGATACTGTTTAGCCAGTTCAAACAAAGGTTGATGCCTGGGATCATTCAAATAGACATTATTATAACCCATATAAAATTTAATGCCTACACAATGTTTATCATGAGTCAGATAATATTCAAATTCCTGGGCTGTCTTTTCCGCATTCTTTACCGTCATCATATCGCTTTCTACACCCAGACAGTAGCCCATGTTATCCGGTTGGTTAAAATGTTCGCAATTAAAAGGCGCCGCCAGATCAATCACGCGTGGCGTCACACCGCCAAAACGCGGATTAGGCACATAACTATTTCCCATTGCGACGGAGAAAACGATGTCATTATCTTCGCAAATCTGCTGCCAGCAGGCAGCCGTATTTTCATGTCCGGCTTCCCGGGCTAACATCTTGAAACCATCCACCTCAAAATAGTGCATATGAGCATCAATAATACGCATGTCCTCACCTCGTACCCGAAACCAGAAATTATTTCCCTTATTCTTTTAATTATAACGTGAATCCCGCAATTGTAAAGTCTCATGATCTGTAATGTCTCAGTTCCTCGCTATACTAAAAAAGATTCCTGTCACCGGTAAAGGTAACAGGAATCCGCATTAAAATTTTAAAGCAACAGATTATTTTCTTAAAGCCGCCTGATAAGACTGCTGCACTCTTTCCACCACATTCTTAATAACGGTATCGATTTCCTCGTCCTTCAAGGTCCGATCCTCGGCCTGGAAAGTCAGGTTAAAGGCCATAGACTTTGAACCGGTGGCAACCTGTTTACCCGTATAGACATCGAACAATCTTACCTGCTGCAGTAAAGAACCAGCATTTTCCCGGATTACTGCTATCAGTTCTTTCATAGTTACCTGCTCCGGAACTACTACGGCTATGTCGCGAGAGGTACCCGGGAATTTGGGCAAGTGCTTATATTGAGGAATCTGTGCGGCTGCGCTTACCAATGGTTCTACTGCCAGCTCTGCTACATAAGTATCCGTCGGTACATCAAAATTCTTGGCAACAGCTGGATGCAGTTCACCAAAATAACCAATCACCTGGCCCTGATACTTTACCGAGCAACTCTTACCAGGATGCAGATACGGCTCCTCTGGTTTTACCAACTCATAATCTTTAATCTGCAGCTTTGCTAAGAGGGCTTCCAGGACACCTTTGATGTCATAAAAATCCATATTGTCCTTACCATGCGTCCAGTTTAAATCTTCCCGGCGTCCGCTGAGTACGATGCAGACTGTTCTGTTTTCTACCGGAAAGTCTGTTAAAGGCAACGCCTTGGGACGGAAAGTACGGCCAATTTCAAAAATCTTGACACTCTCCAGCTGCCGGGCCAGATTATAGCTGGCCGTAGTTAAAAGTGATGGCAGCATGGTGGTACGCATCACACTGAACTCATCGCTGATGGGATTCTTAATTTTAATATACTGCCGGCGAGCATCACCAGGCGCCAGAAGTAATTTATCATATACATTTGGATGAACAAAGCTATAGGTTACGACTTCGTCTAACCCTGCCGCTACCAGGCAGTCCATCATCATATCCCGCACGTCTTCGATAACATCCTGGCGGCCCTGTGTCATAGCCAGCACTGGTTGATGCGACTCAATCTTGTCATAAGAATGCATCCTGGCAATTTCTTCACTGATGTCAGCATCACAAGTTACATCCTGGCGCCAGGAAGGTACTGTTACCTTCAGTGTATTACCCTGGTCTTCTACCTTAAACTCCAGCTTTTCCAGGATCTTAACCATCTCGGCTTTAGGAATCTCAATACCAATCCTGGTATTCATTGCTGTCGGATCCACAGTAATAACCGGTTGCTGATATTCCTGAGGATAAGCCTCGACAATCCCCGCTACGGTTTCACAAGCACCCATCTGTTCCAGCAAATGCGCTGCCCTGTTTAAAGCATTATGACATAAAACAGTATCCACACCGCGTTCAAAACGTCCGGAAGCCTCGCTACGCAATCCCAGAGCCGTGGAAGTCCTGCGGATAGACGTGCCGTTAAAAGTAGCAGATTCTAAAATAACATTGACGGTCTTACACGTAACTTCTGTTTCCAGACCGCCCATCACACCGCCCAAGCCAATAGCATGAGTAGTATCGCCAATGGTAATCATGGACGGATCCAGCTGCCGTTCCTGTTCATCCAGTGTTACCAGCTTCTCACCTTTATCAGCACGGCGAACCACTAAAGTATGCCCGCCCACTTTATCATAATCATAAGCATGCATGGGCTGTCCCAGTTCCAGCATCACATAGTTAGTAACATCAACCACGTTACTGATAGGGCGCATCCCGCAGGCACGCAAGTGTTTCTGCATCCAGTCCGGTGAAGGCATAATCTTGATATTTTTCAAGACCCTGGTTGCAAAACGGCTGCATAACTCCGGCGCCTTAACCTGTACCTGCACCAAAGCAGCGGCTTCACCACCTGCAGCTTCCTGCACGCTCATATCCGGCAGATGCATAGTCTTACCCAAAACAGCTGCTGCTTCCCTGGCTAATCCTGTAATACAGAAGCAGTCCTGCTTATTAGAGGTCAGGTCAATATCCAGAACCACATCGTCCAATCCCAGGACTTTTTTAATATCTATACCAATTGGTGTATCCTTAGGCAGGATCAGAATGCCATTGCGTTGTTCCGGCAGCAGCAGCTTGGCATCAATACCCAATTCATCACCACTACACAACATACCGTAGGAATCCAGACCGCGCATCTTCACCAATTGTAGCTTCATTCCTTCAGGATTGCGACTGCTCTTAGGCAATTCTGAACCAATAACAGCCACCGGAACCATATCGTCCTGATGTACATTCTGGGCACCGGTCAAAATCTGCAAAGGCTCTCCCTTGCCAATATCTATCTTGCAAACCCACAGGTGAGTAGAATCCGGATGGCGCTCAATAGCCACCACATGTCCTGTCACCACGCCGCTTAACCCTTTTCCCAGCTGATTAACACTTTCCACTTCCAAACCAACCCGGGTCAGACGTTCAGCCAATTCTGCGGGAGGCACGTCTATATCAACATATTCTTTTAACCAATCAATAGATGCTAACATTGTTCTTCTCCCTCCTTATTTGAACTGTCTGATAAAACGCAAATCATTTTCAAAGAATAAACGCAGATCGTCAATACCATATTTCAACATGGCGATACGTTCTACGCCCATACCGAAAGCATAACCATTCATAATCTTAGGATCATATCCGCTCATCTCCAGCACATGAGGATGTACCATGCCGCTGCCTAAAATCTCCAGCCAACCGGAATTCTTGCACACCCGACAGCCTTTGCCACCGCAGATAACGCAGGAAATATCCACTTCAGCACTGGGTTCCGTAAAGGGGAAATAGCTGGGACGCAGACGAATTTCCACGCTGCTGCCGAACATTTCCTTGCAGAAAGTTTCCAGTGTCCCTTTTAAATCTGCCAAGCTGATATTTTTATCAATAACCAGACCTTCTACCTGATGAAACATCGGTGAATGTGTGGCATCATAGTCATTACGATAAACCGTACCAGGAGCAATCATCCTGATGGGAGTATTAGGTTTACGGGACTGCATGGTCCGCGCCTGGATAGGCGAGGTCTGGGTCCGAAGCAAGAACTCATCCGTGATATAGAATGTATCCTGCATATCACGTGCCGGATGATTCTTAGGTAAATTCAACGCTTCAAAGTTAAAATAATCATTCTCAATTTCCGGGCCTTCCATAACATCAAAGCCCATACGCATAAAAATTTTCTTGATTTCCCTAAGCGTTAGAGTTATAGGATGCAGATGTCCTGCTGCTGGTACCCGTCCCGGCAAAGTAATATCAATCTTTTCTTGCGCCAATTTCGCGGCCAGTTCTTGTTCTTCCAGCAAGCTGCCCTTCTCTTCCAGAGCTGTTTCCAGTTCCTTCTTAATCTCATTAACAATCTTGCCTATTTTAGGTCTTTCTTCCGCCGGTAAAGCCCCCATACCTCTCAGGATCTCGGTCATGGGTCCTTTTTTACCCAAATATTTGACCCGCAAATTTTTCAGCTCATCCGGTGATTTGGCCGTTGCCAATTCTGCTAAAGCCTGCTGCTTCAGCGTCAACAATTCCTCTTTCATAACCTGCCTCCTAAATAAAAAACTTTCGTCCCCCTCAAAGGGGCGAAAGTCATATTCCGCGGTACCACCCTAATTTGTACTCTTCCGCCTTAACGCGGCGTGACGCCCGGCCTACCAAAACTAATTCAGCCAGGACGCTCCCAAGTGAACTTCATCAGCTTTATCCTGCAAAACTTACAGCCAGCGGTTTTGCTCTCTGAAAAGATTTATCTGACTACTCTCTTGCTCATAGCGTTAACTAACCAGGGGACGTATGTAATTAACATTTTGTATTATAACACGGTCCGGACAACTGCGCAACTTTTATCACTCACTATCCAGCCCCGGCCTATGAGATTTTAGTGATGGCCAAGTCTCTGCCGCAGACTTTCAAACAAGATGATGCCTGCCGCCTGAGCCGCATTTAAAGATTCTGCCCGTCCCGGCATAGGGATATGCAGCTGCTGCTCCGCCTGTTGCAACAAGGTGGCGCTAACACCATTTGCTTCGTTACCAATAATCAGAGCTAACTTTCCGGTCAGATCTGACTCATAGATACTACGAGAATTTTTAAGAGTAGTCGCCGCCAGGCGATAACCCTGTTTTCTGCACCACGCCGCCATCTCTGTCTCACTTACAGGTCCACAGAGCTGAACATGAAATAAAGAACCCATGGAGGAGCGCACTACCTTGGGACTAAAAACATCCACCGTTCCTTGTAGTAAAATAATTCCGGCTGCACCGACAGCATCTGCTGTCCTGATAAGGGTCCCCATGTTTCCGGGATCCTGCAAACGATCCGCCACTACTACCGGTCCCGGTAATTTTTGTGCGGCCAGCTGCGTCATGGTACAAATAGTCTGCTGCACGCAGGCCACCATACCCTGAGGTGCGACGGTATCACAGAGTTTGGTCATAACCATCTCATTAGTCTGATACAGACTAGCACCCTTAGCCTCAGCCATGTTCAAAAGCTTCAGGCTGCGCTGATCATCCGCCTGAACATAAAACACTGCTTTGACCCTGGCAGAAACAACAGCTTCTTCCACAGCCCTGAGGCCCTCTACCAAAAAATCGCCGCTTTCCTGACGATATTTCTTTTGCAATAACTGTGCCATTTTCTTTACACAAGGATTGGCCACGCTCTCCAGCCGTTCTATTTTCATAATGCTCCTTATACCAACTCTTCAAATTTTTTAATAGTCTCTGCCACGCCGATAACAATCAACTCATCATCCTTAACCAGGACCGTGGTCGGCCCCGGGTTCACCGTTACCTCACTTCCATGCCGGATGGCTACAATATTAACCTGATACCGTTTACGGAAATTAGCTTCAATTAAGTTTTTCCCAACTACTGCCGCGGGTACTTTCAGGCTGATGATATTAATATCATCTGAAAGCTCAATGTAATCAACAATATTATTTGAGACCAAATTATGCGCCACCCGGCAGCCCATATCTTTTTCAGAATGAACTACCCTGTCAGCACCTAACTTGCGCACCATCTTATCATGATGTTCATCAATAGCCTTAACTACCACCTGTTTCACACCCAGCTCCTTGCAAAGCATGGTACACATCAGGCTGGGGCCCAGATCGCCTACTGCGATTACCGCAGTATCAAAATTCCCTGTTCCCAAGGCCCGGAGTGATTTTTCATCCGTGATATCCGTGGAAACAACATGGGTCAGCTGATCAGATAAGCTTTGTACAACGGCTTCATCATTATCTACTCCCAAAACATCCAGGCCTAATTCCTGTAAGGTTAAAGCCACACTACGACCAAACCTGCCCAGGCCAAAAACAATAAACTGCTTCTTATTATCCATGTTTGCACCTCAACCTATCATGACATTTTCCGAAGGATACTTTATCAAATCTGCATCCTGTTCCATCAGCGACAACATAAACGTTAAAATGCCTACCCTGCCTACAAACATTGTCGCCACCAGTATTAATTTCCCGGCAAAGTTCCAGTCCAGGGTAATACCGGCGCTTAAACCAACCGTAGCATAAGCGGAAACGGTTTCAAAAAGCACAAACAGCAGCGGATGCTGACCGCCATCTGCGGCTGCCAGAGCCAGGAAGGCAAATGTAATCCAGATTACGGTCAAAGCAAAAACAGCTGTCGCTTTATTTTGCAATGCCGGCTCCAAAGTGCGTCCAAAAATTACTACCTGTTTGCGGCCCCGCAAAACGGCTACCGTAGTCAGAATAATTACTGCCAGGGTCGTAGTTTTAATACCGCCGCCGGTAGAAGCAGGCGAAGCACCCACAAACATAAGCAGGATAATCACAAATAAAGTAATATCCCTGGCTACTCCCAGATCAAAACTGTTAAAGCCTGCCGTACGTGTGGAAACAGACATCAGAAAAGAGTTTAGAAACTGCATACCTGGAGGTAGCGTGCCCAAAGTTTTCATGTTGGAGAACTCAAGACCGTAAATAGCAGCCGTGCCTGCAACAATTAATGCAAAAGTGGAAACTAAGACTACTTTAGTCTGTAATGAAAATCTACTCCACCGTCTTTTGTACACTAAATCATCCAGAACAACGAAACCCAAGCCGCCTAAAATAATCAGCGCAGCCGTTACCAATAGTAATAAGGCATCCTGGTTCCGCAATACCAGACTATCATAATTGCCAAATAAATCAAAACCAGCGTTACAGAAAGCAGAAATGGCATGGAAGCAACCATAGCCCAAACTTTTCCAGCCAAATTCCGGATAAAAGTGCCAGGCCAAGAGCAGGGCAAAAAAAGTTTCAATAACCAAGGTATATTTCACAATCCTGAGCGTTAGCCTGACGACCCCGCCGGTACCATCCAAATTTAAAGATTCTTGTAAAACCAGTCTTTCCCTTAATTGCACCTTGCGTCCCAAAATGATGGCCACCATAGCTCCCAGGGTCATCATGCCCAAACCACCCACCTGGATTAACAAGGCCAGGACCACCGTACCGAAGAAAGTCAATTCTTTCTGCACATCAATCACCGTCAGACCGGTTACACAGGCAGCTGATGTAGAAGTAAATAAAGCATCAATTACGGTCAGTCCCTGTCCATCCAGTGTTGCCCAGGGCAAAGCCAGGAAAAAGGTACCGGCGGCAATAAGCACTATGAAACTGATTAACACCAGCTGCGTAGGTTTTAGACGAAATATAAACTGCAACAGCTTGGATGTTCTGTTTTGATACCAAAAGAAATTCACTTGGAACCTCCCTCAAATAACCTAAGCCGTAAATAAACCGGTACTATGTATTATATACTAAAACCGACAAAAACAAAATAAAAAAGAACCTGAATATAATTACTCAGGTTCTCGAAGTGTTGATTATAAAGCAGCTTTAGCAGTTTCTACCAGTTTGGCAAAAGCAGCGGCGTCATTAATTGCCATATCTGCTAACACCTTACGGTTCAATTCAATACCTGCCTTGGTCAGCCCGTAAATGAAGCGGCTGTAACTCATACCATTGGCGCGGGTAGCGGCATTAATACGAGCAATCCACAGATTACGGTATTCACCCTTCTTTGCGCGACGGTCACGACGAGCATACATCAAGCCCTTCATTACAGTTTCATTAGCCTTACTGAAAATCAGATGCTTGGCACCACGATAACCTTTAGCTAATTTCAATATATGTTTATGACGACGATGTGCGGTTACACCAACTTTAATTCTAGCCATGTTAAATTTCCTCCCTTATCTTTCTCATGCGTACGGTAACATCTTAGCTACGCGATCATAATCTGTCTTGTGAACTAATGCTGCCTTACGCAAAGCTCTCTTGCGGGCAGGAGACTTATGTTCCAGAATGTGGCTTCTAAATGCTTTGCCACGTTTAAATTCACCGGTAGCAGTTCTAGAGAAACGCTTAGCTGCGCTTCTGCGGGTCTTCATCTTAGGCATCTTTGTATCCTCCTCTAAAAGTTAATTCTTATTCTGCTTAGGGGCAATAATCATAATCATGTTTTTGCCTTCAAGCTTGGGTCTTTTTTCTACGATAGCAATCTCTGTCAATCTAGCTTCCAATTTTTTCAGAAGCTCTTCTCCCAGTTCCGGATGGCTAAGTTCCCGGCCACGGAACATGATTGTAGCTTTTACTTTATCGCCGTCCTCTAAAAAACGAACAGCGTTTTTAAGCTTTACATCAAAGTCATGGTCCTCAATTCCAGGACGTAACTTAACTTCTTTAATGTCAAAAACTCTTTGTTTCTTCCGGGCTTCTTTATCACGTTTCTGCTGCTCATAACGGTACTTGCCATAATCCATGATCTTGCAGACCGGCGGTCTTCCCGCAGGAGCAATCTCTACCAGATCCAAATGCCTTTCTATGGCAGCCTGATAAGCATCCCTGCTTGACATTACGCCCAACTGGGCGCCATCATCACCGATAACACGAACTTCACGTGCCCGGATCTCTTCATTGATGCGCGGCTCTTCCTTGCTAATGACAGTTCACCTCCCAAATAAAATTAAAAACGCGGGCAGCACAACCCACCCGCGTTAACGATACAAAATCATTCAACCCTGTCGAGCTGTGCTGCAAGGTGAGAAGCGGAGTGGCTTCTGCTTTGATAACAAAAAGATAATAGCATACTTTTTCCTGCTTGTCAACATCAATTATCTTCCTTTGATAAATGATCAGTATGTGTCCGTCCTGATTTTTTAAACGGCGCAGCTTTGGTCTTGATGTTGGTAACTTCCACTTCAAACAAACGGTCCCACGGGAACCGAATGTCAAAAGATGTGTACCTGGTCAAATCATATTTGAGAGCCAGAGGTTTGACGATATCCATGACAGCCTTATGTACAGCTGCCGCACTTGGCCCAAGATTATATTTAACCGGGGTTAGTTTAGCATTTTCCAGTTTATCAGTGATAGTTCTGCGGGCTACTGCCTGATAGAACCAGTCATCCAGTACTCTTTCCCTCATCAGCTGCAATTGTTCTTCTTTCTTTGTATCCCGTCCCAGCATGCCCTGGGCAATTGCAAACCCGATGGTATTATCTGCAGTATTCCAACCATTATAAGCTGTCAGACTGGTCAGCATCCCCCGCATCCCCAACTCATTCATAAAGCCATTGTCCGCGCCATTGGAATAAGCCACATCTGCCAGGGAAACTACTTTTCCATTATTCAGGATACCTTGCAGCCTGGTCAGATACCTCTTGTTTGCCGGTGAAGAAAAGAACAAGTTTGAAGGAGCCGTAGAATCCTGCATGATTCCGTCAGGAGGTGTATTAATAGCCAGGACCACGTCTGCTGTCTGCCAGGAAGAAGCTAACACACCGCCAGCAGCCGCAATTTGTTGTGGTACAGACTCACCCAGGATCAAATCTGAATACTGAGGAATCGTATTGGGTCCCGTACCTTCTACATACAAAGGATAAACCTTCGGTGTCACGCCTTCCATCTCATTAATAGCCCGTGCCAGAAGCAGCAATCCTAACTGATCCACACCCGGCAGAATCTGAAAATCCTTTTCTGGAACCGACAACGTACTTTGGGATAACTGGCGCGCTTCCATATGGGTATGAGACAAAGGGGCATTATCATCTTTGCCGACCGCAAAATAATGGAATTTACCAAAGCGAGATAGTTCAGCCAGTTTATGATTGACTGCCATATTTTTGTCCCGGCGTTCCAACCAGTCTTGCAAGGGGAACCTGTCAATATTACGCTCAATTGCTTTATTGATGACGCCTTCCCTAATGCTGGCTTTATTTTCATCCATTTTGTCATACAACTGCGAATATTTATAGATGGCCGGACCTAATTTAGAATAATATTCCGGTTCCACGTTACCAAAGCTCTGCTCCGGTGTCCGCATCAGTGTAGAAAAAGCATAAAGTTTAATATTCGTATCCAGGTTTAGATTCTTTAACCTTGTTACCCGCCGGTTCAATTCCTCCGTTGTAAAATGATGCGTCCGGGAAGCGACCAGACCTCCATAAATTAAAGCATCTGTCGAAATAACCGCAGCTCCGCAATCATCGGCCTTGGTTTCCAGCCATTTCCATAAAGCTTCAGAATTAGCCGGGGTTGTCCTGGTGGCAATAAGTTTTTCCGGTGGACTATATACCTTGTAACCTGCAGCTTTTAGGACGCTTTTGGGATACTCATCACAGACCGGCCTGTTGTCCAAGGGAATATAGATAATAGCTTTTTTGGCGGCCAGGGCCGTCATGCTGCTTCCCAGAAAGGTAATAGTTAATGTTACAGTCAGGATTAAATTAGTACAGAATTTTTTTACCACCATTGTTTTTTCATTTCCTCTGTGTATGCTCAAATTTCTTCTAAATTTATTATAGCTTAAAACCAATTTTATTCAAAGTTTTTTCTTATATTTTACACTTTCTTCATTTTCAAGCCCCTTGACAGGTTCTCTTGACATGATATAATCATGTCATAAGTTCAAAAATAAAAGTTATGCGAAGGACAAGCTGTTGTAGGATGCCTACAGAAAATGCCGTAGTTGTTGAGAGCGGCAGGATAGAACAACAGATATACCACCTTCAAACTGCCTTGTGAAAACCTGTGTTAGTAATAAGCGCCGTATAGTCTACGTTACAGATAACTAAGAGGGTTAGTGCAGGAGCAATGACCAAATTAGGGTGGAACCACGAGTGACCTCGTCCCTTATTCTACAAGAATAGGGTACGGGGCTTATTTATTTTTAGGAGGTAAAAAATGTCAGAAGTAAAAGTAAGCTTGAAAGATGGTAGTGTAAAACAATATCCCGCAGGAATCAGCCTGCTGGAAGTAGCTAAATCCTTAAACCAAAAACTAGGCAAGCACGCCCTGTTAGCCGTAGTTAATGGTAAAAATGAGGACTTGACGGAAAAGTTAGAACAAGATGCAAAAGTTGAATTTATCGTCCCTGATTCCAAGGAAGGTCTGCATGCTATCCGACATACCGCTTCCCATGTTATGGCACAGGCTATTCAACATCTGTTCCCCGATGTAAAATTTGCCATCGGGCCAGCCATCGAAAACGGCTTTTATTACGATCTGGACAGTGAACATGTTTTCACTCCGGAAGATTTACGCGCCATTGAAAAAGAAATGGCAAAGATTGTTAAGCAAAATATTCCTCTGGTACGCA